>NZ_CP049256.1:1804652-2105427 GCF_011046485.1 Microbacterium sp. 4R-513 | reverse complement strand
ACCTTCACGGTCCCCGCGGGCATCGTGCCGAGCCGGGTCGTGAACGCGTACGAGACGCTCTTGCCGGCCGCGAGGGAGGCGGTCGCCTTCGAGCCGTACGGCGAGGTCGTCTGGAGCGCGAGCGCCACGTCGTCCGTGTTCGTGATGGTCACCGTCTGCACGACCTTCCCTGCCACGCAGCGCGCCGAGGCGGTCGCGGTGTACTCGAGGGCCGGAGCAGCCTTGACCGTGACGGTCACCGAGACGGTGCGGTTGTCGGGGGCGACCTCCTCGTCCTCCTCCATGTCGAACACGGGGAGCCCGTCGGCAGCCCAGTGCACGCGGCGCACGAACATGTCGCGCCCCGAGAGGCCGTTGTGGTCGGTGCGGGCGTGGAACACGTAGATGAGGTTGTCGTCCTCGTCGTACGACCACATGCCGTGACCCGTGCCGAGCTGCCAGGCGCCGTTGAACAGGCCCGACTTCTGGATCGGGTAGTTGAGCTTCGCCCACGCGGCCGGGTTCGTGAGGTCGACGCTCTGGCCGGCCGTGGCCGTCAGCAGGCCCGTCGTGTACGTGTCCCCCACGGTCGATCCCGAGTAGATCAGGAAGAGCTTTCCGTCGTGCGCCTGCACGTTGGGACCCTCGGCGATCGTGTTGTCCCACGCGTACTCGGGCACGCCGATGCGGACGGGAGCCGAGGTCAGCCGCGTCGGGTTCGCCGGGTCCATCTTGGCGATGAAGAGCGCGCCGACCATCTGCCACACGTAGTACGACTGACCGGAGTCCTCGAAGTACGTCATGTCGAGCGAGATGTTCTGGATGGGGTTCAGGATCGAGCCGTCGGTGCGCAGCACCTTCTGCGGCTTGGTCCAGTTCGCCGGAACCGACGGGTCGAGGTCGTCGCCCTGGGCGTCCTGCTTGAGCTGCATGATGCTCGCCCGGCCCGTCCACATGTCGGGCGCACCGTTGGTGTTGTAGCAGGGCATGAACAGGATCGAAAGCTTCCCGCCGATGACGTGGAACTCCGGCGCCCAGAAGCACCCCGTCATGGCCGCGCCGTCGGCGTCGGTGTCGCCCCGCTTCAGCAGGTCGATCTCGACGTTGCGCCCCGCGGCGATCGCGGCGTCCGAGAGGTCCTCGATGCTGTCAGCGACGCGGATCGGCATGTGCGCCGAGCCGATGTTGTTGCCAAACCGGTCGTCGGTCGCGATCATGAGGAACTTCGTCGTGCCGTTCCAGTCGAACCGGAACACCGACGGGTCGGCGCGCTCGTCGGCGAAAGGCGTCGGGTACTGCGGCTGCTTGACGGCGCCGGTCACCTGGTACGTGCCGGGCGTGGCCGTGTCGACGGCGGCGAGGGATGCGGCATCCCATGCGATCGCGCGTGTCGCGTCGGTGCCGTCGTCGTACGAGAGCTGCGCACGCTGCGGCAGATCGGCCGCGCTCAGGCTCGCGCCCTGCTCGACCTCGACGCCGGCCAGGGCTTCGACTTCGGTGTTGGCGATGCGCCCGAAGCGCACCTCGAGCGCCTCGACGACGTCGGCGGTGACCGGGACGGAATTGCCCGAGGCGTAGTTCGCGACGCCCGCGCCGGGGTTGCCGGCGGTGCTGCCGACCGCGCCGCGCAGGACCGCGCCGCGGGTCGAGACGTCGGCGAGGTCGGTGAACGTCGTGTAGTACGGGGCGCCCGCATCCGAGGTCCACGAGACGACATAGCGGCTGGAGGCCGAGTCCCACACGACGGCCGGCTCGTTGACGCCGCTCGTCACGCCGAGATTCACGAAGCCCACTTCCTGGTAGCTCAGGAGGTCGGAGCTCTTCGCGAAGAGGAGGCTCGAGGTCTGCGTGCCGTCCGAGGTACCGCCGCGCGCGGTGCGCGTCGCGACGATGCCATATCCTCCGTCGGCGAGGTAGAAGAGGTGCGGGTTGCGGAGGCTCCGGATGATGGAGTCCGACGTGCCGCTCGCAGGCGGGGCCACCGAGGTCTTGGCGAAGAAGATGCCGTAGTTCTCGTTGAGGGGCGTCCAGCCGGCGCCGTTCTCGAGCGCGAGGTGCATGCTCAGGGCGACGTCGGCATTGTTGGCCTCGCCGACCGTCGTCGCGTTGCGGCTATAGGCGAGCAGCTGCGTCGTCGTCGCGGCGGGCAGCACCCGGACCTTGAAGGCGCGGTCGGTGCTCGCCCCCGTCGCCGAGTCGGTCACGCGGACGGTGATGGTCGAGTCGACCGCCTCCGCCGAGGTGATCGAGATCTTGTCGTCGATCGAGACGACGCCGGTCGTGGCCCGGATGGCGATCGTCGTGCCTTCGGGAGCGGCGGGGAGGGCCGTGCCGGACTCGACGACGGCGGGGATGACGAAGCGCTGCGCAAGGCGCTGGATGCGCTGCTCGGCGGTCTCGGTCGAGGCGAGGACGGTCACGGTGATCGTCTTGGTCGCGATCACGCCGCGCACGGACGCCGTCGCGGTCAGCTGAACCGGGACCGACGGCTGGCCCGCTAGCGGCGCCGTGACGGTGCCGTCGGTCGCGACCACCGCGGGGTTGCTCGAGGACCACGTGACGCGGCCGCCCGAGGTCGGGAGGTCGATGTCGGTGCTCGTCTGGCTGTCGGCGAGGTTGAGGCTCGTGAGGATGGCCTGGGCCTGGGCCTGCAGCTCCGCCGCATGGGCCTGGGCATCCGAGTCCGAGACCTGGGCGATCTCCGAGGCGTTGAGCGCGCGGTCGTAGACGCGGAACGCCGAGATCGCACCCTGGAAGAGGGGGTCGGGCCACGGAGCGCGTCCGATCGCATTGAGCGACTGGTCGACCACGTCGGCGGGGGTGACGGGCATGGCGCCCTGCGCCGCGCGCTTGCCGTCGATGTAGAGGGATGCCGTGCCCGCGGCGCCGTCGACGACCGAGACGACGCTCACCCACTGGTTCGCCGTCACCCCGCAGGAGCCGGACTGCACGAGCCGCTCGACGCCGGCAGCTTTGAGCCCGACGAGGGGCGAGCGTCCCGAGCCGCAGTTCAGCGACGCGAAGAAATACTCCGTCGCGGAGGAGTCGTTGCCGATGTTCCACAGGAAGTGGAAGCCGTTGAGCATCGCCGCCGACGCCTTGACCTCGGCGACGACGGTCGCGGAGGTCTTGCCCTTGAGGATGTCGTTGGGCAGCCGTACCCAGTTGCCGGTCGACGTCTTGGCGCCGCCGCGGAGCGTCAGCTGCGAGCCCGTCCAGTCCGAGGCCTGCAGGTTCTGCACGGTCGCCGCGCCGAGGCTCGACCCCGCTGCCGTGTTCGGCACGGATGCGCCGCTCGTCTGCGTGAAGTCGTACTGCGCGACGAGGCCCTGGTCGGGCACGGCCGCCTGTGCAGCGGTGGCGCCGAGGCTCAGGATCATTGCGCCGATCGTCGTCGCGACGACTGCCGCAGTGCGCCGGGGGAACAGTCTCATTCCACTCTCCATCAAGTGTCTGAACATCGTCGGACAGGCTGTTACCGCTCACGTTAGCGGTAACTCCGGATCGTGGCTAGCGCGCGTCGCGTGATTGTTCCCGCCGGCCAGTTCACGTCGCGCTCCGTCGGGGCAAGAGGGCGCCGAAATCGCAGAGAAGACGGATGCCGCGGCATCCCGCCCGTGATTCGTGCGATCTCGCCGGGGTATCGGCGCGCTCCTTCTCCGCGCTCTTCGAACCGGCTCGCGCGGTACGCCGAGCTCGCAGAGAAGACCGATGCCCGCGGCATCCCCCGGTAATCCGTGCGATCTGGAAGACGGATGCCGCGGCATCCCGCCCGTGATTCGTGCCATCTCGGCGGGTGTCATCGTGGGTGACCGCGGCGGCGAACCCCGCTCTCCGTCGGACCCTGCACTCGCCACTGCAGGCCCTCCGCACGACGTGGTCGACGACATGCCGCCCGCCAGCCGCCAGAAACCGGCGTGCCGCCACGGCGTCGTGCGGACGGCAGCGCGAGTCATCCCGAAAGCCGGAAAGCGCGGTCGACGGCCGAACTCCGATCCGCTCTTGACAGTCGACGAGGTGCGCTCTTACCGTGTACGCACCGGGATGTTCCCGGTAACATCTCCCGACCCACCGCCCGAGAGGGCTGACAGGGCAGCGCGACGACGCACACTCCACCGATCCCGACGGCGACGTCGGGCACGGAGCATCCGCCTCGCCGCCACCCCACGAGAGCGAGGCACGAGCGCATGCGAGCGCGCAGCAGATCCCGATTCCTGGCGAGAGGCACCGCGGTCGCGACCGCGGCCGCCATCGCGCTGGCCGGCGCCGTCGTCCCCGCGACCATGGCGAGCGCGGCCATCGACGCCACCCCCTCATCCACTACACGTTCGACGCGGACGCCGGCACGACGATCGCCGACGTGACGGGCAACGGCAACAACGCGACGCTCCGCCAGGCCGGCGGCTCGATCGCGAACGGCCTGCTGAGCCTTCCGGGCGGCTCCCGGGCGACGGCGGCGTACCTCGACATCCCGACGACGGCGCTCGTCGGCAAGAAGGACCTCACGATCTCGACGTGGATGTCCAACCGGTCGGGCCCCGCGAACGTCGCCTCGGCGTTCATCGGCGCCCCTGTCGCCTCGGGCGCCTCGTACTCCTCGGGGTACTGGCTGCTCAACCCGACCAACCCGAGCGGGTACGTCAAGTCCGTCGTCACGAACTCCGTCAACGCCTCGGCCCCGTGGGGCACCGAGGTCGGCCCCGGGGCGACGAACGCCGCGACGACCGGCATCCGCACCCCCGCCGGCATGTCGCTCTACACGTCCGTCATCGACGGCACGAACGGCCAGCTCCGCGTGTACGTCAACGGCGCGCTCGTCACCACCACCGCGATCGCGCGGAACGTCTCGTCGTTCGGCTCGTCGCTCGTCTCGTACATCGGCCGCTCCACCTACAACGACGCCAACTGGAACGGCGACGTCGACGACTACGCCGTCTACGGCGAGGCGCTCGACAGCGCCAAGGTGCAGCAGCTGTACTCCGACGAGGCGCTCGACCGGGCGGTCGGCGGGGTCACCGTCCCGGCCACCGCGACGGCGAACTTCACGCTGCCGACGACGAGCTACGGCGCCTCGGTCTCGTGGGCCTCGAACAACGCCGCCATCGCGGTCACGGGGGGCGCGGCATCCGTCACCCGTCCCGCCGCCGGGTCCGGCGACGCCGCCGTCACGCTCACCGCGACCTTCACGGTCGGCGCGCAGACGCGCACCAAGACGTACCTCGTCACGGTGCCCGCCGACATCTCGAGCGAGACGAAGGTGCAGCAGGACCTGGATGCCGTGACCACCGCGAACCTCGACGACATCCGTACGAACTTCTCGGTGCCGACGACCGGCGCCTTCGGCTCGACGATCGCCTGGTCGGTCACGAGCGGCTCGGAGTTTGCGACCATCCGCAACGGGGTCACGGCCACCTCCAAGACGATCGAGGTGAAGCGTCCCGCCGCGGGCACGCCCGCCGCGGACGTCGTTCTGACCGCGACGGCGACCAACGGCACGGCGACGCGCACGAAGGAGTTCCGGGCCAAGGTGCAGCCCATGCCCGGCGGCTCGGACAAGACCGAAGCCTACGTCTGGGCCTTCTTCACGGGTGAGGGCGCCGGCGCCGAGCGCGTCAGCCTCGCGGCCTCGAAGGGCAACGACGCGCTCGCGTGGAACACGCTGAACAACGGCCAGCCCCTCTTCACCTCCGACCTCGGCACGAAGGGCCTCCGCGACCCGTTCATCATCCGCGCGCCCGAGGGCGACCGCTTCTACATGCTGGCGACCGACCTCAAGGTCGACGGTCTGGCCGGCGGCTTCACCACTGCGCAGATCTCGGGCTCGCGGTACATCGAGGTGTGGGAGTCGAACGACCTCGTGCACTGGTCGGCCCAGCGCCACGTGAAGGTCTCGTCGGACTTCGCGGGCAACACGTGGGCGCCCGAGGCGTACTGGGATGAGGATCTCGACACGTTCGTCGTGTTCTGGGCCTCGAACCTCTACCCGACGACGAACCCCGCCGACCGCACGGCAGTCACCTACAACCGGATGATGTACGCGACGACCGACGACTTCGTGACGTTCTCGGAGCCGAAGATCTGGAGCGACGTCCGACGCGGGGCGGGCCTCGGCCTGATCGACTCGACCGTCGCGAAGGTCGGAGATGTCTTCTACCGCTTCACGAAGGACGAGGCGTCGATGACCATCCGCGAGGAGAAGTCGACCAACCTGCTCGCCACGATCACGGGCACGCTCCCGGGGGCGACCGGTCCCGCGGACCAGTGGACCCTCATCAAGGAGCGCGTCGCCTCGGGCCTGCCGAACGGCGAGCCCGGAGGCACGTACTCGAGCGGCGAGGGCCCGAGCATCTTCCCGGCGAACGACGGCGACGTGAACAACCTCGACTGGTTCCTGTTCATCGACCAGCCGAACTACCACGGCGGACCGAACTACTACATCCCGTTCGGCTCGAACGACCTCGAGAACGGCGACTCGTGGGTGCCCCTCGGCTCCAAGCTGCGGGCGAACCTGCCGCAGAACTCCGACGGCGGCAAGCCCCGCCATGGCACGGTCATCCCCGTCACCCGCGCGGAGTACCAGAAGGTGCTCGAGGCGTATGCCCCGGCGATCGCCGTCACGTCGGTCGGAGCACTCTCCGCCACGACGAAGGCGGGCGTCGCCCCGACGCTGCCCACCACGGCGCAGCTGACCAAGAAGGACGGCTCGCTGGAGACCGCCGCGGTCACGTGGGAGGCGATCGCACCGTCGAAGTACGCGACGGCCGGGACGTTCACGGTGAAGGGCGTCGCTCAGGATGCCTCGCGCCAGCCGGTCGAGGCGACCGTCACCGTGGAGCCCGTGCTCGACGTGACCGTCACGGCCGAGACGCGCTGCGTCGCCGGTAAGGTCACGCTGACGGCCCGCATCGCCAACGGCTCCGACGCCACGGTGAACCTCGCCGTGACGACCGCCTACGGCGACAAGTCGGCTCCGCTCGCGGCCGGGAAGTCGGTGTCATACGCCTTCACGACGCGCCTCGCGACGACGCCTGCCGGTGAGGTCAGCGTGACCGCGACCGCGGACGGTGCGACGACGACGGTCAAGGCGAACTACGCCGTCAAGGCCTGCGGCTGACGCCTCGTCTCGAGAAGGAGCCCCGCCGGAGCGATCCGGCGGGGCTCTTTCGTCTGTCGACGGATGCCGCGCCACCGCGGCCGTCGCAGGCCCGTGGCGGGGCCGTCCCCAGGCCGCCCTCGCCTCGTGGTCCGGCCGGCGCCTTGGCCGTCTGGGCGTGCGACGCTGGAAGCATGGCCCGAACTGCGCTGCGAGCACGCATGCTCACCGCCCTCTCCGGCGACCCCGACGGCACGCCGGCCTGGGTGAGGGCCCTCGCCGAGGGCGACGACACCGGCTATTTCGTCGAGGACGGGCCCGCCTGGACCGTGCACTCCGGCACCGCGACGTTCGTCGCCGGCATCCGGGCGCTTCTTCTGCAGGCGCTGCATCCCGGGCCGATGGCGGGCGTGCACGACTGGTCGCGCTACCGCGAGGACCCGCTCGGCCGGCTGTCGGGCACGGTCCGCTGGATCATCTGCCTCACTTACGGCTCGCGCGCCCAGGCCGACGCCGAGAGCGCCCGCGTCGGCCGGCTGCACACGCGGGTGCAGGGCACGTTCACCGACGGTGCGAACGAGACGCGCGCCTACTCGGCGAGCGACGCCGGCCTCTCGGACTGGGTGCATCTCGCCTTCACCGACGCGTTCCTCACGTGCCATGAGACGTGGGGGCGCGGCATCCCGGGCGGTCCTGACGCCTACGTCGCGGAGTGGGCGACCGCGGGGCGACTGATGCGCGTCGACGCTCCGCCGCTCACCGAGGCGGCGCTGCGGCGCCGGCTCGACGCCTACCTCGAGTCGGGACAGCTGCGCCGCGACGAGCGCGTTGACGACGTCGTGCGATTCCTCCGACGATCCCCTTTCCGCGGCTCGCCCATGATGACGGTCGCCTACCGGCTGCTCTTCGCGAGCGCCGTCGCGACGATCCCCGCGCGCTACCGCCGGGTGCTCGGCCTGCGTCGCTCGCCCCTGCCGGTCATCACGCTGACCCGATTCGTCTTGGCGGCGAGCCTGCGCACGCTCTCGTCGGGTCCCCGTGCTCAGGACTTCGCGCGGGTGCGGCTGCGCCGGCTGGAGACGGTGGATGCCGAGGCCGAGGCCGGGGGCGATCGGCGGTAGAGGGTTCGACCCTTCCACAACCTCAGGGACCCGCGCTGCGCGGGGACCGGGGGGCGCCACGACCGCGGGGGGACATGGGGATGGCCCGCAGCCGCGGAGGCTGCGGGCCATCGCCCTGACATCAGACGCTCAGGCCGTCATTGCGCGGCACCGCAGGAGGCGGCGGACCATGCTGCGGTCCCCGCGTAGGCGCGATCGTCGCCCGACGCGGTGACGGTGGCCGATCCGGGGCCGACCGAGACGAGTCGGGACGAGAACGCGCTCGACACCGTGGCACCGGCCTTCGCCGTCACGGACTTCTCTCCGTACGGCGTCTTGACGACGACGTCGGCGGCGAAGTCCTCGCCGTTTCGGACCGAGACGACGAGCGTCACCTTGCCCGCGACGCACCGGGTGGTGGCGGTCGGGGTCAGGTCGAGAGACTGCTCCGTCAGCGTGGGCAGCTCGACCGTGACGTGCTGCTCGACGTTGCCTGCGGCATCCTGAGCCTGCACGTGCACGTAGCGGGGCTCCTCGGTCAGCTGCACCGAGAAGGGCTCCTCGTACGTCGCGTACATGTTGTTCGTCTCGCCGGTCGGCGACGAGTCCGGCCCGTCCGACCACACGGTGCGCGTGACGCCCGAGCCCGGCTCGGGGTCGGTCGGCGTGAGGGTGACGGTCGCCGTGCTGCCCTCGATCACGACGTAGTTGATGACGGTGGTCGGGGCGATGGTGTCGACCTTGATGGTCTCGGATGCCTCGCCCACGGCGTCGTCCTCGCTCGTCGCGCGTGCGCTCACCGTGACCTCGCCCTGCGCCGACACGGCGAACGGCTGGGTGTAGGGCGTCCACGTCTGCCCGTCGAGGCTGTACTCGATCGATGCGATCGGGCTCGCCGTCTCCTCCGCCGTGATCGTCGCGGTCGGCGCCGTCGTGTACCACCCCGAGCCCTGCGGCGCGGAGTCGAAGTCGATCGAGACGATGGGCTCGGCCTGGTCGAGGGGCTCGACCACGAACACCGTGGCCAGAGCGCCGTCGGCGAAGCCGGGCACATCGCCCTCGACGTCGAAGATCGCATCGGCCTCGGCGTACGAAGCGGCAGGGATGGCGTCCCAATCGACGTCGACCGAGCTGCTCACCGTGCCGTCGCTGTAGGTGGCTCGGACGCTGTCGGGCAGCACGGGTGCGACCCCCGGCGTCGTGATCGACACCGAATAGTCGACACTGTCGATGACGTTCGAGAGAGTGCTGGCGACGAACACCGTCGCCTCGACGGTCTGGCCGGTGTAGCCCGCGGGCTGACCGACGACCGTGAACGAGCCCGCGGTGGCGTACGAGGATGCCGCGACGCTGCCCCACTGCACATCGACGTACTTCAGCGGCCCGTTCTCGCCGATGACCCACATTTTCGACGGGAGCGCCGGAGCTGTGCCGACCTGCGTGCGTACCGCGACGTGCTCCGAGTCGATGAAGCCGCTCGGGTCTTCGGGCTCGGGGTCGACGACCGGTGCGTTGACGCCCCAGACCTGCCACTCGATGACGCTCGTCGCCTTGCGCTGGCCGTCGAAGACGACGCGGTCGAGCACGAGGCGGACCGCCGTCGTGGTGACGGCGTCGAACTTCGCCTCGACGGCCGGGAGGGATGAGACGGGAGCCGCCACGTCGAGCACGGGCAGCGGATAGGTGAGGCCTGCCCCGGTGACCGGCGCCCATTCGCCGGCGCTGTTGCGGTACTCGATCTTCCACGCCGACGGGATCATCACCCCGGCGTCGCCCGTGATGCGGTTCTGCCACAGGTAGAGCTTCGACGAGCTGATCGTGACGGGGCGCTCCCATGTGTAGGTCGCGATGTCCTGCGTCGGATTGCCCGGCGCACCCCACGTCCCCCACATCTGGGTGTAGGTGTTGGTCGGCCCGATGTTGCCGTTGTTGAGCGCGGCGGCGGAGTTCCATCCCGTCACGTAGCTCACCTCGACCGCCGGCGCGTTCTCCCCCGAGGCGAGCGCGACGTTGATCGGCTCGTCCGCCGCCATCGCGGGGGCGACCGCCGCGGCGCCCGCGCTGGCGAGCACGAGCATCATCGCGACGGCCGCGGCGATCCGCTTCACCCCGGCTCGTCCGGATCGAAGGTCAGACATGTGCTTCCTCTCGGTCTTCATCGACGGTCACTTCACCGAGTCGATCGGCGCGCGACCGGCCGCGAGCAGGATCTTCTGGCGGTTGCGGGCGGTCAGCACTCCGTCTCCGACGTACGACCCCGTGACCTCGCCTACCGCATCGAGAAACGCCGAGCGGTCGGCGAAGGGGGCGCGCGCCCACACCTCGTCGAGCAGGGTCGTCCCCGATCGCTTCGGGTTCGCCACCCCCGAGTCCTGGCCGGCGAACGTCACGGTGGGCTCGTTGCGCTGGAAGTACATGTGATACGCGACGTCCTTGCCGTTGTAAGCCGGCTCGTAGGTCAGCGTGCCGACCGTGAAGACGTTGGCCGCAGTCTTCGCGACTCCGCGGCGCACGGCGCCGTCGAGTCCGAGTCGATCGGCGAGCGACACCTTGAGGTAGCTGGTCGAGGAGCTCGACGCGAGCAGCACGACGGGCCCGTAGACGAGCGCCTGGATGTCGGGACGGTCGAAGGATGCCTCGGCCCGCAGCTCGAGCGGGATGCGCACCGTGATGGTGTCGCCGGGTGTCCACGTGCGCGCGACCGTCGCGTACCGGCCGGCGGTCACCTCCCCGTCGATCGGCTCGCCGTTCACCTCGATCTCGACGCCCCGCGACCAGCCCGGGACGCGCAGATGCACCGTCAGGGGGCCGGTCGGTGCCGTCTTCACCGTGAGGGTCGACGTCTCACCCTCGGGGTACGAAGACGTCTGCTCGAGCACGAGCCCCGTCTCGTCCCAGGTGAGCGTCGACGCGATGTAGAGGTTCACGTAGAGCTCGCTCTGGTCGGCTGAGCGGTAGTAGATGCCCTCCTGGTACTTCACGTGGCTCTCCAGGCCCGTGCCGCCGCAGCACGTGCCGATGTTGCCGTTGCCATACTCCTTGCGGGTGCCGGGGTTGACCGGGAACATGTACAGGTTCTCGGGGCCCGACGTCGACTCGTTGTTGCGGCGGCCGCCCAGGATGTGGTTGAGCACGGTGCGCTCGTAGTAGTCCATGTACTTCGGGTCCTGCTCGTTGAAGAACAGGTAGCTCGCGACCTTGAGCATGTTGTAGGCGGCGCAGGACTCGGCGTTGCGGGGGCCGATGTCGCCCGCGACGGCGCCGGCCGGACCCCACAGCTCGCCCTCTCCCGTGCCGCCGTGCGCGTAGGCGCGGCCGGGCACCACCATGTCGAAGAAGCCCTTCGTGGCCTGCAGGTAGTGATCGTCGTTCAGCTCCGCGCCGAGCTTGACGTACCCGGGGAACTGCGGGATGTGCTGGTTGGCGTGCTTGCCGTTGAGCGTGTCGGTGCCGTTGGCGCAGGCATCCACCAGTGTCCGGAGGGTGAAGAGCTTCGACGCCTCGAGGAACTCGCTCCTGTTCGGGTCGGATGAGCGCCAGTAGAGCTCGACGAGCACCTCGTTCATGCCGCCGTACTCGCCGGCGATGTACGAGCCCCACATGCGGTCGAGCTGCGCCTGCGTGCACTTCGACAGTCGGCTGAACACCCAGTGGCCGATGCCCTCGGCGAGCTGCAGCGCCTTCTGATTGCCGGCCAGCGCGTGGGCGTCGAGCAGCCCCGCCACGATCTTGTGCAGCGTGTAGTACGGCGCCCAGATCTCGCCGTACGGGGCGAAGGCTTCGAGCGCCGAGAACTGCCACTCGCCGTAGGCGGAGAAGAAGCCGGGGTGCGAGTAGCGCGGTGCGCCGTTGTACTGCTGGGCCGCGAGGGCTGCGCGGCACTCCTCGAAGCCGTCGACGATCGCATTCACCTTGTCGAGGAGGGCCTGCTCGCCCGTCGAGGCGTAGGCCATCGAGATGCCACTCAGGAAGTGCCCGCCGTAGTGCCCACGAAGGCACCCGCCGGCCCCCGCCGTGTTCTGGCCGCGGGTGTACTCGGCGGGGCCCCATCGCTGTGCGTCGGGGTTGGGGCCGTACTCCTCCCAGCCGCCGGGGGGTGTCGCACCTTTGGTGTCGAGCCCCGCGTTGCGGCGGTACACGGCGAGGATCTTGTCGATGTTGTACGACCGGTAGAGCACGAGGTGCTGGTTGAGCGCACGCGTGAAGACGCTCTGCCCCAGCTTGACCGAGGTCAGCGGGAACGGCCGGACGCTCCACGACTCGGGGTAGACGAGGGTCTGCGAGGCGCGGACGAGGCTCGCAGGATGAGCCGGTCCGGCCGCACGGAAGGCGGCGCCGTCTTTCACGGCGGCCGCGGCTCCGCGCACATCGAGCGCTCCGGCGGCGGCGATCATCCCCGCGAGCACCAGCCCGCCGCCCAGAACGTGGCGACGGCTCAGGTCGGGACGGATCTCTCCGGTCATCTTCGATCCTTTCGAGAGTTCATCGAGGTCATCGGCTCGGGACGGTCGCCGTACGACCGGTTCGTCACCGGCGCGAGAACCGACCGCGGCCGACTCGATGCACAGGCGTGACTCCTTCGTGCACGATGCGTCCGCACGCCATGCAACCTCGGCGGACCTTCGTCACGTTAGCGATATCAGAGAGAGGTGACAAGGTTTTCGGAACTTTTCGCCGAGCGGTTGACCGAGGCCGGGAATCCGGGGCAGACTGATCGAAACCTGGTCTCTGTTACAGGTAACACACTGGCTGATGCAGCGGATCGAAGGAGAACCGGGCACATGTTCGCGAACCTCAACGGCTGGCACCTGCTGATCCTGCTCGCCGTCATCCTCCTGCTGTTCGGGGCGGCCAAGCTTCCCGGCCTCGCGAGGAGCGTCGGGCAGTCGGCGCGCATCCTGCGGGGCGAGCTGAAGACGGATGCCGCACCTCATGCGGTCGCCCCTCCCGGCGGCGTCGATCTCCGGGTCAGTCTCCCGCCCTCTTCTGCGGCCTCAGTCCCACCCACGGGCGAGCGCGGCGCCGCGTAGAGGACGCCCGCCGCCGAAAGAGGACCACTCCGCGCCCGCGGCGGTCACCTCGTGTCAGGCTGGACACATGCGCATCGCCCTCACCGGATCAACCGGCAAGCTCGGCACCGTCGTCGCCCGCGAGCTCCGCGAGGCGGGGCACGACGTCGTCGGCCTCGACGTCGTCGGGCCGCGCGGCTCCGGCTTCCTCCAGGTCGACCTGACCGACTACGGGCAGGTGATCGACGCGCTTTCGGGCGTGCACGGGGAATCGGGACCGTTCGACGCCGTCGTGCACCTCGCCGCGATCCCGGCCCCCAGCATCCGCAGCGACATCGCGACCTTCCGCAACAACATCCTCACGACCTTCGACGTGTTCTGGGCGGCGGTGCGCCTCGGCATCCGTCGCATCGTCTATGCGTCCAGCGAGACGGTCCTGGGCCTGCCCTTCGACGTCCCGCCGCCGTACATCCCCGTCGATGAGGAGTACGCGGCGCGCCCCGAGTCGGTGTACTCGCTCGTGAAGCACCTCGAGGAGCAGCTCGCGATCGAGCTCGTGCGATGGCATCCCGACCTGTCGATCACGGCGCTGCGCTTCTCGAACGTCATGAACCCCGAGGACTACGCCGAGTTCCCGTCCTTCGATGCCGACGCGACGCAGCGCAAGTGGAACCTGTGGGGATACATCGACGGCCGCGACGGTGCGCAGGCGATCGAGAGGGCACTGGATGCCTCGACCCCCGGCTTCGATCGGTTCATCATCGCCGCCGCCGACACGGTCATGAGCCGGCCCAATGCCGAGCTCGTCGCCGAGGTCTTCCCCGATGTGCCGCTCAAGGGCGACCTCGGCGAGAACGACACCCTTCTCTCGATCGACAAGGCCCGGCGCGTGCTCGGCTTCGACCCGAAGCACTCCTGGCGCGACCACGTGTAGAGCCATGACCGAGGATCCACGGGAAGCGGCCGAGCGCTATCGCCTGGAGAAGTGGCGTCGCGAGCACGAGGGCGAAGAGGAGGCCGGCGCCGAGGAGGCCGCTCCCGAAGGACCGCAGCGCGGCTCGAGCGCGGCGGAGCGCGCCGCGTACGTCGAGACGGCGATCCAGCAGGCGATCCGCCGCGGCGAGTTCGACGACCTGCCGGGAGCGGGCAAGCCCCTCGAGGGCCTCGGCGAGCGTCATGACCCGGACTGGTGGATCCGACGCAAGATCGAGCAGGAGCAGCTGCGGGGCCTCGGCCCGCCGGCGCTCACCCTGCGCGTCGAGCACAACGAGATGGAGCAGCGCCTCGACGACCTGAAGACCGAGGGCGACGTGCGCGAGTACCTCGAGGACTTCAACAAGCGGGTGATCGAGGCGCGGCGGCAGCTGCTCGGCGGTCCGCCCGTCGTCACCCCGACGCGCGACGTCGATGAAGAGATCGCGCGGTGGCACGAGCGGCGGAGCGCCCGCACGAGCGCCGAAGCGGCGACCGTGGCGGAGGCCGAGGCATCCGCTCGCCGCCGGCGCTGGCGGATGCGCCGCAGGCGCGTGGACGGATGAGCGCGGTCAGAGAGCCTGGATGCGCTGGGTGAGCGTGGACACCGTCGCCGGGTCGAGCTGGCTCCCCGCCATCTGCAGCAGCTGATTGACGGGGAGATTCTTCACGAACCCGATCATCGGGTGGTTCGGCAGCTCGGGCACGACCTCGACGATGACCGCCCGAGCGCGCGGGTCGTCGAGCAGCTGCGCGAGGGTCGTGGTGTCGAGGTCGAACGTGCCCGGCATGTGCTCTCCTCCGATGGAACTGCGCCGCGGGGCGCGAAGTCGGAAGGTCAGCCTCTCACGGCTGCGCGAGCCAGCGCGAGAGGATCGCGTCCGCGATCCGGTCCGGCTCGCGGGCGATGTCGACCCGCAGTCCCTCTTCGTCGGGCTGGAGCGATTCCAGCGTCGCGAGCTGGGAGTCGAGGAGCCCGAGCGGCATGAAGTGCTGCTGCCGCCCGCCCATGCGCTGGGCGAGGAGCTCGCGAGTGCCGTCGAGCTCGGCGAACAGCACGCTCCCCGCGCGCTCCCGGATCGCATCGCGGTAGACCCGCTTCAGGGCTGAGCAGGCGACGACGACCCGTTCGCCTGAGTGGTCGGCGATCACCTCTCCCACCCGCGCGAGCCACGGCATCCTGTCCTCGTCCGTCAGCGGAATGCCGGCCGCCATCTTCTGGACGTTGGACTCGGGATGGAGGTCGTCGGCGTCGATGAACGCCGCTCCCGCGCGCTCCGCCACGAGCGCCGCGACGGTCGATTTCCCGGAACCGGACACGCCCATGACGACCAGCGACATCGCACCCCCTTCGACCCGATCCACGCTATCTCAGCGGCCGGCCGGCCGACCGTCGCCGATAGGCTCGCGGCATCCGTCCCTCTCCTCGAACCGGGAGACCCCGTGTCCGACGCCACGCCCGCCGACGCCACCCCCGACGACGGCACGCCCGTCGATGCCACGTTCGACGACGGCATCGTGCACGACCGCGAGTACGCCGCGCGCCGCGCGAGAGCCGACCACCTCAAGGAGCGCATCTACCTGTCGTTCGCGGCGCTCGCCGTGCTCCTCGCGATCAACGCGCACGGGCATACGGAGGCTCTCGACGCGTTCCTGACGCTCCTCGTCACGGTGCTCGGCACGCTCCTGGCGGTGTTCGTCGCCGACGTCATCTCGTTCACGGTCGTGCACGAGCGGGCCATGAACCGCCCGGAGCGGCAGCACGCCGTGTTCGCGAGCTTCGGCACGCTCGGCGCCATCACACTGCCCTTCGTCTTCCTGCTCCTCGCGGTCTTCGGCATCATGCAGACCGAGACCGCGGTGCGCGCGGGGATCATCGCGCTGGTCGCGACGCTCGGGATCATCGGCTGGGTGGCCGTGCGCAACGTCCCGCTGAAGTGGTGGCAGCGCCTGATCGCCCTCGGTGCGGAGGCGGCGCTCGCCCTCGGCGTGGTCGGCCTGCAGCTGCTCGCCCACAGTGCGTGAGCTCTCCCCGCGGCACAGGAGCCCGCGCGAGTAGCCTTCCCTCAACGGCCGTCGGAAAGGGGTCAGGGTGCGCGCGAGACCGGCGGGGGGCGTCGTGCTCGTCGGTGTGCTCGCCTGGATCTCAGGCATCCTGCAGCTGTTCGCCGGTGTGCTGATGCTCGTGGCGGGCGACCATCCTCTGACCGGCTGGACGCATCTGCTGGTCGGCTTGGTGACCTTCCCCGTGTGCCTGGGGATCTTCCGCGCACGCGCGAGCGCGCGGGTGGTCGTCACCCTCGTCTTCGCGGTCGAGATCGCGGCCGTCGTCTTCTCGCTCATCGACCTGCGCCTGCTCGCGACGCCCGCCATCACGTCGGCCGTGCTCGCGGTGTTCGGCCTTGCGCTGCTCTACACGCCGTCCGCCAACGCGTCGTTCCGCCGGGCGACGCTCGAGCGCCGCCGCGCGAAGGCCGCGGAGGCCGCTCTGTAGGGTCGCGGTACGCCGGCGCGACGCCGCCGGCGAGGGAGCGCGCGTCATCTCGTCACCTCTCAGCAGCGCCCGTTCGGCGATGGCGACGAGCCGCACGGCCATACGTCCGGTACCGTCGATGTCTCGGCACTGCGCGAACGGGCCCGACGCGCGGCCAACCCCGACTACCCACGGACCCTGGACCTGCGGAGGGTTCCCCAGCAGTGACAGTGCTCCGCGACTACGCGACGACCCTCGCACAGCCGACGCTGCCCCTCGGCGAGCCCGGCGGCGTGCGCTACGACGAGGTCGTCGCCCCCGACGGGTCGCTGCGCCCCGCGTGGAAGGGCCTCGCGCAGGTCGCGCTGGGCCTCACCCCCGAAGAGCTCAAGCGCGTCGGCTCCGAGATCTCGCGCTTCCTGGCCGACCGGGGCGTCACCTACGTCCCGCGAGGCTCTGCGGCTCAGCCGTGGCAGCTCGACCCCGTGCCGCTCATCATGGAGTCCGCGGCGTGGGGGCGGCTCGAGGTCGGCCTCGCCCAGCGCGCCGAGCTGCTCAACGCGCTCCTGGTCGACCTCTACGGCGAGCAGCGGGTGCTGCGGGAGGGCATCCTGCCGCCGGCCGCCGTCTTCGGCCATGCGGGCTACCTTCGCCCGCTCGTGCGGCCGAGCGCCCACGACCCCGAGCCGCTCCTCCTCTCGGCGACCGACCTGGGCCGCGATGCCGAGGGCGAGTGGCACGTGCTCGCCGACCGCGTCCAGGCGCCGTCGGGGCTGGGCTATGCGATGGAGAACCGCCGGGTGCTTGCGCAGGTCCTGCCCGACCTGTACCAGGAGACCGACCTGCACCGCATGGAGCCGTACTTCGCGGCGCTGCGGTCGGCGCTCCTCAACGCGGCTCCCGAGGGTGTCACCGAACCGCGGGTCGTCGTGCTCTCGCCGGGCACGCACTCCGAGACGGCCTACGACCAGGCGTTCCTCGCCAGCACGCTGGGCTTCCCGCTCGTGCAGTCGAGCGACCTCACGGTGCGCGGGGGCTGGATCTGGATCAAGCCTCCGGGATGGCCGAAGAACGGACCGACCGAGCGGGTCGACGTCATCCTCCGTCGCGTCGACGCCGATTGGTGCGACCCGCTCGAGCTCCGGGGCAACTCGCGACTCGGTGTCGCCGGCCTGACCGAAGCCGTACGGCGCGGACGGGTGCGGGTCGTCAACGGCCTGGGCGCCGGCGTCCTCGAGAACCCCGCGCTCCTCCCCTTCATGCCCGCGATCTGCGACGCGCTGCTGGGCGAGCAGCTGCGCCTGCCCGCCGTGCAGACGTGGTGGGGCGGCGACGCCGACGGGCTCGACGTGCTGCTCGACCGCCTGGGCGAGAGCGATGAGAAGTTCGTGGTGCGCAGCATCGACGAATCCCGCCGCGCCCACGCCTCTCTGACGGCCGACGAGCTGCGCGCACGCGTCCTCGCCGCCCCGTACCGCTTCGTCGGACAGGAGCGCCTGGCGCTCTCGCAGGCACCCGTCTGGTCGGGCACCGGACGCGCAGACGCGCAACCCGTCGTCATGCGCGCCTTCACCGTCCGGTACCGGCAGGCCTTCCGGCCGCTCGTCGGGGGTCTGGCGACGGTCATGGCGCCGGCCGCGGCATCCCTCGTCACGAAAGACGTGTGGGTCGTCAAGGGAGCGTCCGACGACCCGGATCAGGGACTCGTCGATGTCGCGCCGCTCGACTTCCGCCCGAGCATCCCCGCCATGGCGCCCCGCGCGCTCGAGGACATGTTCTGGGCCGGCCGCTACGCGGAGCGCGCCGAAGACCTGCTCCGCGTGCTCATCACCGCCGACGCGCACCTCGAGGAGCTGACGGCTCCGGTCGAGTCGGAGCACGGCATCCCCGCGCGTGCGCTCCTCGGCGTGCTGCAGCGGCTCGCCGGCCGGCGCTCGCCCGACCCCGAGGAGGAGTTCCGCTCGCTCCTGCTGGACGAGGACCGGCGGGGTTCGGCGGCGCAGGCGCTCGACCGGCTGCGCGAGGCGCTCGAAGGCGTGCGCGATCAGCTCTCGGCCGACACGTGGCGCGTCTTCGCCCACACGGATCGCGCCAAGAAGGCGCTGCGCACCTCGGAGCGCTCGCACCGCATCACGGAGTCGGCCGGTCGCCTGCTGACCGCCGTGCTGTCGCTCCACGGCGTGACGGCGTCGATGATCCGCGATCCCGGGTGGCGCATGATCGAGGCCGGCCGCTACCTCGAGCGGGGCCTGCAGCTGTGCACGCTCCTCGCCGCGACGACGACCGATCGGCACGGTCCGCAGGCCGACCGCGAGGTGCTCGAGGCGGTGCTGACGGCGGCCGAGAGCTCGGTCACGTTCCGTCGCCGCTACCGCGGCAACGTCCGCACGAGCGGCGTGCTCGAACTCCTCCTCCTCGACCGCGACAACCCCCGGTCGCTCGCCTTCGCCTTCCGCGAGCTGCGGATGCATCTGGCGGCGATGCCCGCGTCGACGGGCTCGACGCGCCCCGAGCGTCTGCTCGAGCACCTCGAGACCGCCCTCGAGAACCTGGATCTCCAGGCTCTCGCGGCGCCTTCGGGTCTGCGCCGCCCTCGCCTGCAGCGGTACTTCGACACGACCCGCTCGCAGCTCATGCAGCTCGCGGACTCGATCGGCGACGTGCACTTCGCGAGCGGACCGGAGCCCCAGACCCTGTCGACCATGTCGCTCATCGAGGTTCAGGCGAAGAAGTCATGAAATACGTCGTCTCGCACCGCACCGCCTACACGTACAGCTCGCCCGTCCGGGACAGCCGCGGGATCTACCACCTCTCGCCGCGTTCGCTGCCGTGGCAGGACGTCGCGACCCACACGGTCGCCGTCGAGCCGCTGCCGATCGACCTGCACCGCGACACCGACTCGTACGGCAACGCTGTGACGTACTTCCAGGTGACGGATCCGCACCGCGAGCTCGTCATCGAGGCGACGAGCGAGGTCTCGATCGTCCAGCCGCTCTACGACGAGGACGCCCTGTCGGTGCCGTGGGAGCGGGCCCGACCCCTCTTGAACACGGATGATCCGGATGCCTGGGCCGCCGTCGAGTTCGCACTCGAGTCGCCGCGAGCGATCCACGCCGAGGGCGCCGCGGAGTATGCAGCGGCATCCCTCACCCGCGGACGTCCCATCGGCGAAGCGGCCACCGACCTCATGACCCGCATCCACGCGGACTTCGACTACGACAGCACGGCGACGACCGTCACCTCGACCGTCGCCGAGGTGCTGCGCAAGCGCGCCGGAGTCTGCCAGGACTTCGCGCACCTCGCCCTCGCGTGCCTGCGCAGTCACGGGATCGCCGCCCGCTACGTGAGCGGCTACCTCGCGACGCAGCCGCCGCCGGGAAAGGAGCGGGTCGTCGGAGCCGACGCCTCGCACGCGTGGCTGGCCGTGTGGATGCCGGGCTCGTCGGACTGGCTCGCGATCGATCCGACCAACAACCAGTGGGCGAACGAGCGCTACGTCACCGTCGCGTGGGGACGCGACTACGGCGATGTCTCGCCGGTGCGGGGCATCATCTTCACCAAGTCCAAGAAGTCGACGCTGCAGGTCAACGTCGACGTCGCCCCCGTCGGCTGAGCCCGCCGGCCGCGCCGCGGAGTCGTCCGCACGATCGGTCGACGACACGCGGGATGGATGCCTCGTCGCGGCGGCGTGTCGCGCGTGCGCCGTGCGGACGGCCGACGCTACGGCCGGTCGAGGGCGAGCCGGTCGAGCCCGAGCATCCCCTCGATCGCGCGATGCAGCGCCGAGCCGCGCGCGCGCTCGTCGTTCCAGCGCACGAGGGCTTGGGCGTTGAGGCCGTCGATCATCCCGAGGATCTGCCACGCGACATCGGCGGTGGCCGAGGCATCCGTCTCGAACTCCCCCGTCCGCACTCCCTCGTCGACGACGCCCTTGACGACCGCCTGCCATGCGTCCATCTCGGCGCGCACGGCCGCAGCGAGCGTCTCGTTGCGCCGGCCCATCGCCCAGGCTTCGACCCAGACGACCGTCACGTCATCGCGCGTGCCGTCGAGAAGGGTCGCGAGAAGTCCGGCGAGCGCTACGGTCGCCGTCGGTGCGGCCGCGATCACGCGGCGCATCTCGTCGAGCTCGGGTGAGACGACGGTGCGGAAGGATGCCGCGACGAGGGCGTCCATGTTGGGCTCGTAGTGCGCGACGAGCGCCGGTGCGACGTCGATGCGGGCGGCCACGGCCCGCAGGCTCACGGCGGAGAGGCCCTCGGCGAGCGCGAGGTCGCGTGCTGCCTCCGCGATCTCGGCGGAGCGCTCGGCCGCCGACTTGCGGGCGGCCTTCTTGCGCGCGGTGCTTGACATCCCGACCTCCTCCTGGCTATCTTCGCATCTTATTGATCACTTGATCAACTAATGACACGGAGGTGCCGGCATGGCCTGGCGCATGCCCGCCGAGACCGCTCGGCACGATCGCACGTGGATGGCGTTCCCCCGCGAGGGGCTGACCCTCGGCGACACCGACGCCCTGCGCGACGAAGGCTACGCGGCGTGGACCGCCGTGGCGCATGCCGTCGCGGAGTTCGAGCCGCTCACGATGGTCGTCGACCCGTCGGAGACCGGTCGCGCGCGGCGGATGCTGGGGTCGGACATCGAGATCCTCGAGGCTCCGCTCGACGAGTTCTGGATGCGGGACGTCGGACCGACCTTCGTCGTCGACGACGAGCGGCCCGGCGCGCTCGGCGCCGTGGACTGGACCTTCAACGGCTGGGGCGCGCCGGAGTGGGCCGAGTGGCAGCTGTCGGCCGAGCTCGGCCGCATCGTCGGCACGGCCGCGGGTGCCGAGGTGGTCAGCTCCCTGCTCGTCAACGAGGGAGGCGGCATCCACGTCGACGGCGAGGGCACCGTGCTCCTCACCGAGACGGTGCAGCTCGACCCGCGTCGCAACCGCTTCGCCGACAGGGCGCGCGTCGAAGCCGAGCTCGCCCGCACGATCGGGGCGACGACCTTCGTCTGGCTTCCCCGGGGGCTCACGCGCGACTACGACGACTTCGGGACGAACGGGCACGTCGACATCGTCGCGACGATCGTCTCGCCCGGCCGGCTCCTGCTGCACCGTCAGAACGACCCCGGGCATCCCGACCATGACGTCACGCGCGAGCTGCGCGCGCTCCTCGAGCAGCAGACGGATGCCGCGGGTCGCCGCTTCGAGATCGTCGACCTGCCCGCGCCCGAGACGCTCCGCGACCACGAGGGCTTCGTCGACTGGAGCTACGTGAACCACCTCGTCGTGAACGACGGCGTCATCGCCTGCGGCTTCGGCGAGGAGGGGGCGGATGCCGCGGCCCGCGAGATCCTCGCGGACGCCTACCCCGGGCGGCGCGTCGTGACGGTCGACGCGCGTCCGATCTTCGACCGCGGCGGAGGCATCCACTGCATCACGCAGCAGCAGCCGGAGGTCGCGAAGTGATCGACGTCGTCGAGGCATCCATCGCCGACCTGCGCGCGGCGCTCGAGGCGGGCGAGACCACGGCCGTCGAGCTCGTGCGCGCGTACCTCGCGCGCATCGACGCCTACGACGGGCCCGACACCGAGACGAAGCTCAACGCCGTCGTCGTGCGCAACCCCGACGCCATCGCCGAGGCCGAGGCGTCCGATTCCCGCCGCTCGCGGGGAGAGACGCTCGGCCCGCTCGACGGCATCCCGTACACGGCAAAGGACAGCTACCTCGTCCGCGGACTGACGGCGGCGGCCGGCAGCCCGGCGTTCGCCGACCTCGTCGCCCAGCGCGATGCCTTCACGATCGAGCGGCTCCGAGCCGGCGGCGCGATCTGCCTCGGCCTCACGAACATGCCGCCCATGGCCAACGGCGGGATGCAGCGCGGCGTCTACGGCCGCGCCGAGAGCCCCTATAACGGGGATTGGCTCACAGCGCCGTTCGCCTCCGGCTCGTCGAACGGCTCGGGCACGGCGACCGCGGCAAGCTTCGCGGCTTTCGGGCTCGGCGAGGAGACGTGGTCGAGCGGCCGCGGGCCCGCGACGAACAACGCCCTGTGCGCGTACACGCCCTCGCGCGGCGTCATCTCGACGCGCGGCAACTGGCCGCTGGTCCCCACGATGGACGTCGTCGTCCCGCACACCCGCACGATCGCCGACCTCCTCGAGGTGCTCGACGTCATCGTCGCCGACGACGCCGAGACGCGCGGCGACTTCTGGCGCGCCCAGCCGTGGGTGTCGCTCCCGGCTGCGTCCGCGGTGCGACCCGAGTCGTACCCGGCTCTCGCGATGACCGATGCCTCGGCCGCGGCATCCGTCCTCGACGGCCGTGTGATCGGCATCCCGCGCATGTACATCAACGCCGACCCCGACGCCGGGACCGGCACGGGCATCGGCGGACCGACCGGCGAGCGCATCGAGACGCGCGCCTCCGTCATCGCGCTCTGGGAGGCCGCGCGCCGCGACCTCGAGGCCGCGGGCGCGACCGTCCTCGAGGTCGACTTCCCCGTCGTCTCGAACTACGAGGGCGATCGTGCCGGCGCGCCGACGATCTTCACACGCGGCCTCGTGACGCGGGAGTACCTCGAGCGCGAGATCGTCGACCTCTCGGCCTGGTCGTGGGAGGACTTCCTCACGGCGAACGGCGATCCCGCCCTGTCGACCCTCGCCGACGTCGACGGCGCGCGGATCTTCCCGCGCCCGCCGGGCTCCGAGCTCGACCGCTACACGGGCTTCGACGACGACATCGCGGAGTACCCCGAGTGGGTCCGAACGCACCCGGGCGCATCGCCGTGGACCGACATGCCCGAGCTCGAGGGGGGCCTGCGAGGTCTCGAAGAGACCCGCCGTGTGGATCTCGAGGAATGGATGGACGGCCTGGGCCTCGACGCCGTCGTCTTCCCCGCTGTCGCCGACGTCGGACCCGCCGACATGGACCGGGTCGAGGCATCCGCGGATCTGGGCTGGCGCAACGGCGTGTGGGTCGCGAACGGCAATCTGGCGATCCGGCACCTGGGCATCCCGACGGTGACGGTGCCGATGGGGACGATGGCCGACATCGGGATGCCGGTGGGCCTGACCTTCGCGGGACGCGCGTACGACGACACAGCGCTGCTGCGGCTCGCGGCGGCGTTCGAGGCGACGGGCGCCCGGCGCACGGAGCCGCCGCGTACGCCCCGCCTCGGCTGAGTGCCGTAGCGTCGGAGGGTGCCGTCGCTCGAGTTCTCCCCAGCCCTCGACCGCCCCGAGCTGCTCGCCGGACCCGTCCGTGCGGGACTCGAGGACCTCGACCCGGCCCTCGCAGCCGAGGTGCGCGTGACGCCGATCGACGCGTCGCTCGCCGACACGGCGGCCTTCTGCGAGGCGTACGGCGTCGGCATGGACGAGGGCGCGAACTGCATCGTGGTCGTCGGCACGCGCGGCGACGTCACGACGTATGCCGCGTGCCTCGTGCTCGGGACGACGCGGGCCGACGTCAACGGGGTCGTGCGCAAGTTCCTCGGCGCCCGCCGCGCGGGCTTCGCTCCGATGGACGACGCGGTCGCCCGCACCGGCATGGAGTACGGCGGCATCACGCCGATCGGCCTCCCCGAGGACTGGGCGATCCTCGTCGACTCCCGCGTCGCCGCTCTTCCGTCGGCGATCGTGGGCGCCGGCATCCGCGGTGCGAAGCTCTCGGTCCCCGGCCGCGTGCTCGCCTCCCTGCCCGGGGCTCAGGTGCTCGAGGGCCTCGCCCGCGAGGCGCCCAACGACTAGGCCAGGGTGTCGAGGATGCCGACGAGCAGGTCGTACGTCGTCAGCGGGCTGATGATCGCGAAGCGCAGCACGGGCTCGCCGGCGTGCGAGCTCGGCACGACGAACGCCGTCTGCTCGTCGAGAAGCCGATCCGACCACGCCTGGTAGTCGGCGAGCGTCCATCCCTCGCGACGGAACACGACGACCGAGAGCTGCGGGTCGCGCACCAGAGAGAGGCCGTCACGCGTCTCGATCTCGTCGGCGATCCGGCGCGCCAGGTCGATGCCGTACTCGATCGCGGAGCGGTACTCATCGGTCCCGTAGGTCGCGAGCGAGTACCAGAGCGGCAGTCCGCGCGCCCGGCGCGTGAGCTGCACCCCGAGGTCCGACGGGTTCCAGTCGGCGGTGTCGGTCAGCGTGTCGAGATACTCGGCCTTCTGCGTGTGCGCGAGCAGCGCCTGCGACGGGTCGCGGTAGATGAGCGCGCAGGCGTCGAACGGCGCGAAGAGCCACTTGTGCGGGTCGACGATGACCGAGTCTGCGCGTTCCACCCCGGCGAAAGCGGGCCGCATCCGCTCCACGAGCATCGCGGCGAGGCCGTACGCGCCGTCGATGTGCAGCCAGATCCCACGCTCCTTCGTCACCTCGGCGACCGAGGCGATGTCGTCGACGATCCCGAAGTTCGTCGTCCCGCCGGTCGCGACGACGGCGAACACCGCCTCGCCGTAGGCGTCCAGCATCCGCTCGACCGACTCGCCGTGCAGCCGACCGTCGGCGTCGACGGCGGCCTTCACGACGTCGACGTCCATCACGGCGGCCGCCGACGCGATCGAGGAGTGCGCCTCGGCGCTGCAGACGACGACCCACCGGCCGGGATCCGGGCGTCCGGCCTCGGCGTTGCGCCGGCGCGCGGAATCCCGAGCCGCGACGAGCGCCGAGAGGTTGCCGATCGTGCCGCCCTGCACGAAGACGCCACCCGACCCGGCCGGCATCCCGAACTCCGATGCCAGCCAGTGCAGCACCTCGTTCTCGGCGAAGACGGCGCCGGATCCCTCGAGCCACGATCCGCCGTAGATGGCGGATGCCGACACGATGAGGTCGAACGCGATTGCGGCCTTCGTCGGAGCCGACGGGATGAATGACAGGTATCCCGGATGATCCGTCGAGACGCAGGCCGGCGCGAGCACATTCTCGAACAGCGCCGTGGCGCGGCGAGCGCCGATGCCCTCGGCGGTGATCGATCCCGAGGCGAGGCGCGAGAGGTCGCGCGGCGTCAGCGGCTTGTCGAGCGGCACGTCCTGGTAGAGAGCCCGGCGGCGGGCGTAGTCCAGCACGACGTCGACGGTCGCGCGCGTCTCGTCCGAGATGGCGTGCATGCGTTCGGGCGTAGGGGCGTCGGTCACAGGATCCTCCCGAGGTCGACTCCCATTGTCGTGCCCCGCGATCTCCGTGCCACAATCGCGACGCCATTCGCCGCGTCGAGAACATACGATCTCGCCGAGTGCACACGTCAGCGCCGTCGCGGACGTGTGCTCTCGACGATTAAGTACGCTCTCGACGCGGGCGGCGGGCGGCAGGGTGCGGGACGCGCGAGCTCAGCGCGGCTCGCGCAGCCCCACGCGCTGCAGATGCGTGTTGACGAAGCGGCCCTCGGGGTCGAGTCGCTCGAACACGGCGCGGGCATCGCCGAGGCGGGGATGCACCCGCTCGATCGCCGCAGCGTCGAATCCGTGCACCTTGCCCCAGTGCGGCCGCGCCGCGAACGGGTGCAGCGCCTCCTCGATCCGCGGCAGCAACGCACCGACCTCGTCGGGGTGGTCGAACCACGTGAAGTGGATGATCACGACGTCCTGCTCGTAGGCGCCGCTCAGCCACAGGTCGTCGCGGGCGGCGGTGCGGATCTCGCTCACCGCGAGATGGGGACGGATGCTGTCGCCCAGGCGTCGCACCGCGTCCAGGGCCGCAGCGCCGTGCTCGCGGGGCACGAAGTACTCGGTCTGGATCTCGTCGCCGAGCGAGGGCTCGCTGTCGAGGCGGAAGTGCGGGAGCCGCAGCATCCACGGTCCCGGGACACCCCCGACCTCTGTGATGTTGTCACCCATGCCGAGCGGCGAGTCCTTGCCCTCGACGCGTCGACCGTCGAGGAGCGTGTCGGGAACCATGTCGTCGTCGGACTCGACGCGCGTCTTGACCCAGACGAACCCGGCGGTGCCCGGCTCCCACTTCGTGAAGAGCGACACGCTGTACCCCGCGCCCGTGAGGGCGGAGAGGTCGGCGAGCGCCGCCTCCCACGTCACGCCGCTGTAGATGTCCTGCCGGGCGCGGAAGGAGGGCTGGATGTCGAGGGTCACCGCCGTCACGATGCCGAAGGCCCCGACGCCCACCGCGAGCGCCGCGAAGTCGGCGTCACCGCGCCGCACTTCGTGCACCTCGCCGTCGGCGCCGACGTACCGGATGCCGCGCACGGCGGTGGTGAGGACCCCGTTGCCGTCGCCCGAGCCATGCGTTCCGGTCGCGGTCGCACCGCCGACCGAGATGTGCGGCAGCGACCCGAGGTTGTGGAGGGCCCAGCCCTGCTCGTCGAGAGCGCTCGCCACGATGCCGTAGCGCGTCCCGGCGGCGACCGTCACGGTGCGCGCGCCGGCATCGAGGTCGAACTCGCCCACGAGCCCCGACACGTCGACGAGCGTGCCGTCGGTGTCGGGGAGGTCGGTGAAGGAGTGCCGGGTGCCGAGGGCGTGCACGCGGCCGCCCTCGCGGACGATGCGCTGCACCTCCTGCTCGGTCGCCGCTTCGACGATGCGCGGGGCGGCGTATTCGTAGGTTCCGGCCCAGTTGCGGGGCATCCGTCCTCCTTCTCCGGCGCGAGCCGGGTTGCCTGCGGGGCTTCGGGTGATGCGGCGATCGGCGCGCGGCTCAGCCCGTCGCGGCGGCGGCGACGCGCGCCGAGGCCGTCGCCATGTGCACGGCCATCGCGGATGCGGCACCGTCCTCGTCGCGCGCCTCGACCGCACGGAAGACGGCGTCGTGCTCGGCGATCGCCGCGAGCGCTTCGGCCTCGTCGTGGACGGCCCGGTCGGCGTAGACGTGGAGCAGCGAGCGCACGACGTGCAGCATGTCGATGAGCATCGCGTTGTCAGCCGTCCGTGCCAGGGCGTCGTGGAAATCGAGGTCGGCCTTCGCGAACGCCTTCAGCGTGCCGACGCTCTGCCGCATGCGATCGAGGCTCGTGCCGAGCGCTTCGAGATCGGATGCCTCGACCCGTGCCGCCGCCAGCCGGGCGACGTAGATCTCGAGGCCCGAGCGCAGCTCGAGCAGCTCGGCGGTGTTGCGCTCGCCGATGAGGAGCCCCCACCGCAGCGTCTGCGGCAGAAGCTCGCTGGCGTTTCCGCGGAGGTACGTGCCCGACCCGGGGCGGACCTGGACGATGCCGAGGATCTCGAGGGCGGCGAGCGCCTCGCGGACGGCGGACCGACCGACCTCGAGGGTCGCAGCGAGCTGACGCTCGGGAGGAAGTCGGGTGCCGGGGGCGATCGATCCGCTCGTGAACAGGTCGAGAAGCCGGCGGGCGACCTCCGAGACCGGGGTGCCCGAGGGCAGCGCGCCCAATGCGGCGGTGATCTCCGCCGATCGGTCGCCGGGGTACGCGGGCATGGTCACAAGCTACACGCTCGGCTGCCGCATCGGTATTGCAATTGGTCAACCGGTTTGCCATACTCTCTTCAACACCTCGTGCAATCGCTGACGATTCGAAGACGGAGTCACCGTGGACCAGACCCTCAACACCGCACAGAGCGACGTCGCGCGCTCGGCGATCCGGAAGGTGGCGTGGCGCCTCGTCCCCTTCGTCGCGCTGATGTTCTTCATCAACTACCTCGACCGCACCGCGATCGGGTTCGCCGCCCCCAACGGCATGAACGAAGACCTCGCGCTCAGCGCCGCTCAGTTCGGCTTCGCCTCCGGGGTCTTCTTCATCGGCTACATCCTGCTCGAGGTGCCGTCCAACCTCGCCCTGCACAAGTTCGGCGCCCGCCGGTGGCTCTCGCGCATCATGGTCAGCTGGGGAATCGTCGCCCTGCTCTTCACCTGGGTGCAGAACTTCGAGCAGCTCGTCTTCCTGCGCTTCCTCCTCGGCGTCGCCGAGGCCGGCTTCTTCCCGGGCGCGATCCTCTTCCTGAGCCTGTGGGTGCCGTCGCAGTACCGCAGCCGCATCCTCATGCTCTTCTACCTCGCCCAGCCCCTCACGACCGTCTTCGGCGCCCCGCTCGCCGGCTGGCTCATCCAGCAGCACGCGGTCTTCTTCGGCCTCGAGGGCTGGCGCTTCATGTTCTTCGGCGTCGCCATCCCGGCGATCATCGTCGGCGTCATCGCGTGGTTCTACCTCAAGGACAAGCCGGCCGACGCCAAGTGGCTCTCGAACGACGAGCAGGTCTGGCTGACCGATGCCCTCGCGAACGAGCGCAAGGCGACCGAAGCGCGCGAGAAGCACGTCTCGGTGCGCTTCGCCTTCAAGTCCGGCCGCGTGTGGGTGCTGTCATTCATCTACTTCGGCTTCATCTACGGCCTGTACGCTCTGGCGTTCTTCCTGCCGACGATCATCGAGGGCTTCCAGGCGCAGACCGGGCAGACGTTCGACACCCTCCAGAAGGGCCTCATCACGGCGATCCCGTATCTCCCGGCGGCCATCATCATGTTCTTCTGGGCACGGGATGCCTCGAAGCGCGGCCTCAAGACGTGGCACATCGCCATCCCGGCTCTCGTCGGCGGCGTCACCATCCCGATCGCCCTCTTCGCAGGCTCGCCCGTCGCGACCATCGCCGTGATCACGGTGACCGCCTCCGCGATCTTCGCCGCGCTGCCGAACTTCTGGACGCTGCCTACGCGCTTCCTCACGGGTGCCGCCGCGGCGGCCGGCGTCGCCCTCATCAACACCATCGGCAACCTCGCCGGGTTCAGCGCCCCGTACATCACCGGCGCCGTCCACGACTGGACCGGCGGCTACGAGGTGCCGATGTTCATCGTCGGATTCTTCATGCTCGTCTCGGCCCTGCTGATGCTGCTCCTCGCCCGCAGCAATCGCATCGCCCCGGTCGATCGGATCGTCGACGAGCAGGCCGGCACGGACGCGCACGTCGAGGTCGCCGAGGCCAAGGCGCAGGAGGCGAACGGCCGATGACCCGCTTGTGGAACGAGCCGTCCGCCTTCGCGGACGAGATGATCGACGGCTTCGTCGCGGCCAACGGCCGCTACGTCCGGCGCGTCCAGGGCGGCGTCGTCCGGTCGACGGTCGCGCCGGAAGGTCAGGTCGCGGTCGTGATCGGCGGCGGCTCGGGCCACTACCCCGCCTTCGGAGGCCTCGTCGGACCGGGCCTCGCGCACGGTGCGGCGATGGGCAACCTCTTCGCCTCGCCGTCGGCACAGCAGGTCTTCGCGGTGGCGAAGGCGGCCGACAACGGCGGCGGGGTCTTCTTCAGCTACGGCAACTACGCCGGCGACGTCCTGAACTTCGACGCGGCGCAGGACCGGCTCCGGGCCGAGGGCGTCGCGTGCGAGACCGTCACGGTGACCGACGACATCGTCAGCGCGAATCCCGACGAGAAGCACAAGCGCCGCGGCATCGCGGGCGACCTCACGGTCTTCCGCGCGGCCGCCGCCGCAGCCGACCGCGGCTACGACCTCGCCGAGGTCACGCGCGTCGGCCGACTCGCCAACGACCGCACCCGGTCGTTCGGCGTGGCATTCACCGGGTGCACCCTCCCCGGCGCGGAGCAGCCCCTGTTCAGCGTGCCCGAGGGGCGCATGGCGGTCGGCCTCGGCATCCACGGCGAGCCGGGCGTCGACGAGACCGACATCCCGACGGCCGACGGCCTCGCGGAGCTTCTCGTCGGACGGCTCCTCGACGAAGTGCCCGAGGGCGTCGAAACCGCGGGCGCGCGCGTCGTGCCGATCCTCAACGGCCTCGGATCGCTCAAGTACGAAGAGCTCTTCGTCGTGTACCGACGGGTCGCCCAGCTCCTCGCCGACGCCGGCATCGACATCGCCGACCCGCACGTGGGCGAGTACTGCACGAGCTTCGACATGGCGGGCGTCTCGCTCACGCTGTTCTGGCTCGACGACGAGCTCGCCGACCTCTGGGAGACCCCCGTCGACACGCCGGCCTACCGCCGCGGCTCCGTCGCTCCTCAGGAGCGCCGGAGCGACGCCGAGGCCGCGTCCGACGCGGAGGAGGCCGTCCCGCCGGCCGACGACGCATCGCGCGTCGCCGCGCAGACCGTGGTCGCGGCGCTCGAGACGGTCGTCGCGACCATCGACACCCACGTCGACGAGCTCGGCCGGATCGACGCCATCGCCGGTGACGGCGACCACGGCATCGGCATGCAGCGCGGGTCGCACGCGGCGCTCGATGCCGGCCGGGCCGCCGCCGAGGCGGGGGCAGGCGCCGGCACGACGCTCGCCCGCGCCGCCGACGCCTGGTCGGACCGGGCCGGGGGCACGTCGGGTGCGCTCTGGGGCGTCATCCTGTCGTCCCTCGCCGGCGCTCTCGGCGACGAGGGCCGTCCCTCGCGCACGGCCGTCGCGTCCGGCGTGGCCGGGGGCCGGGCCGCCGTCATGGCGTACGGCAAGGCCGAGGTCGGCGACAAGACCATGGTCGACGCGCTCGTCCCCTTCAGCAGCGAGCTGTCGCAGCAGATCGACGCGGGCGCACGCCTCGTCGACGCCTGGCGTGTCGCCGCGGACGCCGCGACCCGCGCCGCCGGTGCGACCGCCGACCTCCTCCCCCGCATGGGCCGGGCACGCACGCACGGACAGAACAGCGTCGGGACGCCCGATCCGGGCGCCTTCTCGCTCGCCCTCATCGTGACGGCGGTCGGCGACGTGCTCGCTGCCGCGGCCGCCGACCTCGACCAGCCCCTCGAAAGGAACTGACATGGCTGAGCCCCTCCGCATCGTCGTCGGAAGCGACGACGCCGGCTTCGACTACAAAGAGGCCCTCAAGAAGGACCTCGAGCAGAGCGACGGCGTCGCGTCGGTGATCGACGTCGGCGTGGACTCCGACGGGCACACGGCGTACCCGAAGGTCGCCATCGCCGCTGCCGAGCTCGTCGCCAAGGGCGAGGCCGACCGTGCCCTGCTCGTCTGCGGCACGGGCCTCGGCGTCGCCATCTCGGCGAACAAGGTCGCCGGCATCCGCGCCGTCACGGCGCACGACAGCTTCTCGGTCGAGCGCAGCGTGCTCTCGAACGACGCGCAGGTCCTGACGCTCGGTCAGCGCGTCATCGGTCTCGAGCTCGCCCGCCGCCTCGTGCGCGAGTGGCTCACCTACCGCTTCGACCCCACCTCGGCCTCGGCCGAGAAGGTCGCCGTCATCGACCAGTACGAGACGACCGGACAGTGCTGACCGCAGACCAGACAGTGCTGACCGTGGGAGGAGAGGGCTGATGCCTCGCGCCGTGGTGGGCGTGAGCCTGAAGATGTACTTCGGGCATCATCAGGCGATCGACTGGTGCGCGCGCGTCGCCGACCGCGTGCGCACCCACCCGGCCGTGGCATCCGGAGACGTCGCCCTCTTCGTCATCCCCACCTATCTCGGCATCCTCCCCGCCCTCGACGCGTTCGTCGGCACCCGCGTGCTCATCGGAGCGCAGGACGTCGCAGCCCACGAACCCGGCGCGTACACCGGCGAGGTGAGCGCCGCCGAGCTCGCCGAGGCGGGCGTCCGCGTCGCCGAAGTCGGTCACGCCGAACGTCGCCGCCTCTTCGGCGAGACCGACGAGGTGGTCGCCGCCAAGACCGCCGCCGCCCTCCGCCACGGCATCACTCCCGTGCTCTGCGTGGGCGAGACCGAGCGTCAGGAGGCGACGGATGCCTCGGCCGCCACGATCGCGCAGTTCCACGCCGATCTCGCCGGGGCGCCGGCAGGACCCGTCATCGTGGCGTACGAGCCCGTCTGGGCGATCGGTACCCCCGAGCCGGCCCCCGTCGCGCACATCGTGACGGTCGCCCGCGCCCTGCGCGAGGCGCTCCTCGCGATGCCCGATCGTGCGGGCAGCGCCGTCATCTACGGCGGCTCGGCCGGCCCCGGTCTGCTGACCGAGCTGGGCGACGCCGTCGACGGCCTCTTCCTGGGCCGCTTCGCCCACGACATCGACAACCTCGCGGCCGTCCTCGACGAGGCCGCCGCCCACGCGGGGGCAGCCGCATGATCGGGCTCGGCACCTACGCCTTCTTCTGGCAGCACTCCGAGCGTGCGCCGGAGCCGCTGAGCCTGCGCGGCGCGTTCGAGGCCACCCGCGAGCTCGACGTCGATCTCTTCCAGATCTGCGACTACGCGCCCCTCGATGGAATGTCCGACGCCGAGCTCACGGACGCCGCCGCAGCCGCCCGCGACCTGGGCCTCACGATCCAGCTCGGCACCAAGGGCGTCGAGCCCGACCACCTGGCGCGCTACCTCCGCCTCGCAGAGGCGTTCGATGCGCGCCTCGTCCGCAGCATGCTCTACGGCCCCGACTCGCGACCGACGCTCGCCGAGGCATCCGTCTGGCTCCGCGAAGCGCTCCCCGCCTATGAGGCCGCCGGCGTCACGCTCGCCCTTGAGACGTACGAGCAGGTCGGAACGGCCGATCTCGTGGCCCTCGTGGAGTCGTTCGGCAGCCCGCAGCTCGGCGTCTGCCTCGACCCGGCGAACGTCGTCGCCCGGCTCGAGCTCCCGCGCGCGTGCGTCGAGCTCACCGCCGACGTCGTCGCGAACGTGCATGTGAAGGACTTCGCCTTCGACCGGCAGGCCGGCTGGGTCGGCTTCACCTACAGCGGCGCCCGCATGGGCGACGGCCTGCACGACTACCCGCACCTTCTCGAGACCGTCCGCCCGCGCGAGCGCGGCATCGACGAGATCGTCGAGCACTGGCTGCCCTGGCAGGGCGACCCCGACACCACCATCCGAACCGAGCGGGACTGGACCCGCGCCACCGTCGACTACCTGAGGAGCACATCATGAGCACCACCACCGACCCCTCGACGAGCTCGGGGACCGCCGAGCCGAACAGCGCGACCGGCCCGTACAAGATCGCCGTCCTCGGCGCGGGCGGGAAGATGGGCATGCGCGTGTCCAACAACCTCGTCAAGACCGACCACACCGTCTGGTACGTCGAGAACTCCCCCGCGGGTCAGCAGCGCACCCGCGAAGCCGGCCGAGAGCTGACGGATGCCTCGACCGCCGTCGCCGACGCCGACATCGTCGTGCTCGCCGTCCCGGACCTCGCGCTGGGCCCCGTCACCGCCGACCTCGTGCCCCAGCTCAAGTCCGGCGCGATCGTGCTCACGCTCGACCCGGCCGCGGCTTACGCAGGCCTCCTGACGACGCGCGACGACGTCGTCCAGGCGGTCGCGCACCCGTGCCACCCCTCGGTGTTCCTGGAGCGCACCTCGAAGGAGGAGTGGGCCGACACGTTCGGCGGGATCGCGGCGCCCCAGGACGCCATCGCGGCCGTCGAGAGCGACGACCCCGCGCACAAGGCCATCGTCGAGGCCACGGTCCGCGCGATCTACGCCCCCGTCATCGACGTGCACTTCGTCACCGTCAAGCAGCTCGCTCAGCTCGAGCCCACCCTCGTCGAGACCGTCGCGTGCATGATCGGCGCCCTGCTCAACGAGGCGCTCGACGAGGCGATCAACACGATGGGAGTCCCCGAGGCGGCGGCCCGCAGCATCCTGTACGGCCACACCCAGGTCGCCCTCGCCAACGGCCTGCGCGGCGACAACCCGTTCAGCGACGCGTGCCTCATCGCGATGGACTACGGTCGCGAGAGCATCATCAAGGACGACTGGAAGAAGATCTTCCGCGACGACGAGCTCGACAAGAACCTCGCGCGGATGCTCCACCTCGACCACATCGAGCGGTGACTCCGCGAGAGCGGACTCGGGAAAGGCACTCGACCATGGGACAGCTGGAAGGCAAGACCGCGCTCATCACGGGCGGGGCGCTCGGCATCGGCCTCGCTGTGGCGCAGCGATTCGCCCGCGAGGGCGCACGTGTCGTGCTCGCCGACCGCAACGGCGAAGGCGCGGCGCATGCGGCGGCTGAGATCGGCGATAACGCCCGTGCAGTGACGATGGACATCTCGGACGAGGAGGCGGTCGCCGCGGCCTTCGCCGAGGTCGAGGCCGACGGCTGGGCGCCCGACGTCGTGGTCGCGAACGCCGGCGTGCAGCTCTTCGGCCAGGACGCACAGGCGGCCGACCTCGACCTCGACGTCTGGCGACGCACGATCGACATCAACCTGACCGGGACGTTCCTGACCGTCAAGCACGCGGTGCGCTCGATGCTCCGCAGTGCCGATCAGCAGGCTTCGCGCTGGGGCGGCGGGTCCATCATCCTGACGGGCAGCCCCACGGGGGTCAACGGCGAGGGCAAGGACTTCACCGCCTACAGCGCCTCGAAGGCCGGCATCCACGGCCTCGGCCGCACGGTGGCCGCCGCCTACGCGTCGAGGGGCATCCGCGTCAACACGGTCCAGCCCGCCTACACCGAGACCCCGCTCGTCGCCGCGATCAGCGAAGACCCGGAGTCGCGCGCAGCGATCATCAGCCGCATCCCGATCGGTCGCGCGGGGACCCCCGACGATGTCGCCGGCATCATGGTGTACCTCGCCAGCGACGACGGCTCGTTCGCGACCGGAGGGCTGTTCCAGGTCGACGGCGGCATGACCTCGCTCTGAGATGACCGACGCCTGGCATGACTCGCACGGCCCGTCCCGCTTCTGGGTGGGCGGCCGCTGGGCGCTCGAGCTCCGCGACGACGAGATCGCCGACCTGACGTTCGACGGGCGGCGCGTGCTCCGCAGCGTCCGGGCCGTCGTCCGGGACCGCGACTGGAACACGGCGACCTGGGTCGTCGAGCAGATCGACGAGACCTCCTCCAGCCTCGAGCTGCTCGTCCACTCCAAGGGGTACGGCGCCGAGCTGCGCGGGACGGTCCGCGTCGACGCCGCCGACGACCTCCTCGTCGTGAGCTTCGACGCCGTCTCGACGACGGCCTTCGACACGAACCGGACGGGACTGGTGGTGCTGCATCCGCCGCAGCTCGCCGGCTCGCCGCTCGCCGTGACGCACAGCGACGGGTCGGTCGAGGCATCCGGCTTCCCGACCGACATCAGCCCCGACCAGCCGGCGTACGACATCGCGGGCCTGGAATGGGCCGACGACGGTCTCGAGATCGACGTGCGCTTCACGGGCGACGTCTTCGAGATGGAGGACCAGCGCAACTGGACGGATGCCTCGTACAAGACCTACTCCCGGCCGCTCTCGCTGCCCTTCCCGTATGCGCTCGCAGCGGGCGATCACGTGCGCCAGTCGATCGCGGTGCGCGTCACGCCGCGAGCCGCCGCCTCGATCCCTCCCGATCCCGACCGGATCGAGCTGACGGATGCCGGGGCCGCCTTCCCCGCGGTCGTCGTCGGCGCCTCCTCGGCGCCCGATCCGGCGCCGGTCCTCTCCCCCGTCGCCCCGACCCTGCTGGTCGAGATCGACCTCTCCGCGCCGAGCAGGCACGCGGCTCTCGCCCGCGCTGCCGCATCCGCTCGCCCGCTGGACGTGCGGCTCGTCGTGGACCCCGCGAATCCGGCGACCATCGAAGAGTTCGTCACCCGGCTCGTGGGGCTCCCCGTCGTGCGGATCGGGGCGTTCGACCCTCTCACCCATGTCACAGACGAGGATGCCGCCGCCGCCGTCCGCGCGGCGCTCGCCGCAGCCGGCATCGAGGTGCCGGTCGTCGGAGGCGCGCGCTCGCACTTCACCGAGCTGAGCCGGGAGCAGGGGCGCATCGCGCACGGCCTCGACGGCGTCGTCTTCAGCAGCACCCCCCTCTTCCACAGCCTTACGACCGAACAGCTCGTCGAAGCGCTCGGGATGCAGCGGCTCGTCGCCGAGCAGGCCGTCCGCCTCGCGGCCGGCGCCCCGGTGCATGTCGGCCCGGTCACCCTCCGACCGCGGTTCAACGACGTCGCGACCGTCCCGCCACCGGTGCCTGCCGATACCGACCTCACCCGCGGCTACGGTCCGCAGTCCGCCGACGCGGACGACGAGCGGCAGGATGCCCCGCAGCTCGCGGCGTGGACCATCGCGAGCGCCGCCGCACTCGCCGTCCCGGGCGTGTCGAGCATCGCGTGGTTCGAGGAATGGGGCCCGCGGGGCGCCGTCCGCGCCGACGGCTCCGACCGCCCGGTGGCCGCCGCGCTGCGCGGCCTCGCCGGCCTCGCCGGTTCGCGCCTCCTCTCCTCGACGAGCCCCGACGGCTCCGTCTGGGCGATCGGGGCCGAAGGGGCGGACGGTCGCACCGTGCTCGTCGCGAACCTCGACGTCGCGACGCGAGAGCTCACGATCGTCGTGGACGATGCCGAGGTCGCGGCATCCGTCCCCGCCGAGAGCTGGCTCGCGATCGCCAGCCGACCCGCGGACACGTCCATACCCGGTCCCTGAGCTTGTCGAAGGGTCGAACCGAAGTCGCCGGAGGCGGCGCGCGCGACCCCTCGACCTCGCGGACCACGAGAGCAGGAGCAACGATGCACGAACGCTGGGCCCGTCTTCTCGAGTCCTACATCCACGAGAGCGCCGAGCAGATGACGCGCGAGCCGGAGGGGCAGCTGAAGCATCCCTACACGGTGCCGAGCAGCCCCGGCTCGCCCTACTACTCGAGCGCCCTGTGGGACTGGGACTCGTGGACGATCAGCATCGCGCTGGCGCAGGTCGAAGCCGACACCGGTCAGCAGGGCCGGTTCTTCGAGTACGAGCGCGGCAGCATCCTCAACTTCCTCGATCACACGGACGACGACGGGGTCGTGCCGATCCAGCTGACGCCGACGGGCTCGCTCACCCACGGCGAGGCGGGCCGCGGGGGCGGCTTCTCGCAGAACATGCACAAGCCGGTCCTCGCCCAGCACGCCGCCCTGCTCGCGCAGCGGCGCGGCGACGTCGAGTGGGTGAAACCGCAGCTGGCGACGATCGGCGCGTTCCTCGATCGCTATCTCGAGAGCCACGTGCACGCCGAGACCGGCCTCGCGTACTGGCAGACCGACTTCGCCGTCGGCGTCGACAACGATCCGTCGGTGTACTACCGCCCCGACAGGAGCACGGCCGCGATCTACCTCAACAGCCTCCTCTACCGCGAGCTGCTTGCCTACGGCTACCTGCTCGAGCTGTCGGGCGACGCACCCGCCGCCAACGCGGCGCGCGGCAGGGCCCAGGATCTCGTCGACGCGCTCAACCGCCACGCATGGGACGAGCGGGACGGCACGTTCTACAGCGTCGACCTCGGCCTGCGCGCGATCGACCCCGAGGACTGGCTGCATCGCGGCGCCCCGCGGCGGTGGAGCTCCCTCCCCCTCCGCATCGACAACTGGTCGAGCTTCCTGCCGCTGTGGGCGGGCTTCGCCACGCAGGAGCAGGCGGATCGCATGGTCGAGCGCCACCGCGACGAGCGCACCTTCTCGGCGAACTACGGCATCCGCACCCTGTCGCGCCTCGAGAAGATGTACGACCTGCGCGCCTCGAACAATCCGTCCAACTGGCTCGGACCGATCTGGGGCATCAGCAACTACCTCGTCTTCCGGGGCCTCGTGAAGTACGGATACTCGGATGACGCGGCCGCCCTCGCGGAGAAGACCGTGCGCCTGTTCGGCCAGGACCTCGAGACGAACGGGTCGCTCCACGAGTACTACCACCCGGACAGCGGGGAGCCGATCATCACGCACGGCTTCCAGAACTGGAACTTCCTCGTGCTGAACATGATCGCGCACCTCGAGGGCCGCAGGACCGTGAGCGAGTTCTGACCGGGCGGCGATCGGCGGGCAGGCTCGGCCCGACGCCGTGTCTATCGGCCGCCGAACCCGCGCGTACTCGCGCGGACGACGAGGTCCGGAGCGAAGACGCGGTGCGGATCGTCGATCGCGCGACGTTCGATGACATCGAACAGCAGGTCGACCACCGCGGTGCCGTAGCCGTCGTGCCGGCCCCGCACGCTCGTCAGCGGGATGAGCGAGCCCTCGGCGAAGGCCGTGTCGTCGTAGCCGATGATCGCGGCATCCTCGGGAACCCGCACTCCCCCGAGCACGAGGACCTGCATGATGCCGAGCGCCAGAAGGTCGTTGACGGCGAAGATGCCGTCGGGCCGCATCTCGGGCGGCCGGGCCATGAGGGCGGCTCCCACCGAGAGCCCGCCGCGGACGCTGCGGTCGGTCTCGTCGATGAACTCCAGGGTCGCGCCGCCCGACTCCCGCACCACCTCGCTGAGCCCCGCGAAGCGGTCGGCGATCTGCGGCAGGCTCAGCGGTCCGCCGACGACGGCGAGGCGGCGGCATCCGATCTCGAGAAGATGACGGCCCGCCTGGCGACCGCCCGACACATCGTCGATCGACACGGAGGGCTGCTCGGACGACACGGCGCGCTGACCCACGAGAACCGATGGGGTTCCCCGTCGACGCACGCTCGCGAGGCGGTCCTCGATGGGACCGTCGGACGACACGAGGAGCCCCAGCACCTGGTGCTGCTCGAAGACGGCGAGGTAGTCGTCCTCGCGCTCGCGGCTGCGGTGCGAGTTGGCGAGGAACACGGTGACGCCGCGCTCGGTCGCGCGCCGCTCCACGCTCTCGGCGATCTCGGAGACGTAGGGGTTGCTGACGTTCGGCGAGATGTAGCCGATGACGCTGCTGACGCCGAGCCGCAGCTGCCGGCCGGCGTTGCTCGGGACGAACCCGATCTGATCGATCGCCTCCTGGATGCGCAGCGCCTTGTCGGCCGAGACGCGGTCCGGGTGGTTGAGGTAGTTCGACACGGTGCCCACCGCCACGCCGGCGACCTCGGCCACCCCACGGATGCCGGTCTTGGCCATTGGACTGCCCCTTCTCCATCGGTCGGCCCCAGCGCCCACAGATTGAACAGCACTGTAGCGGAGCCGCCGTTGCACGCACACGTCGACTCGGAACGTTTCAACGAGGTTCGCCCACCGGCGCCGCCTGCAACAGCCTCGTTATCGCATTGTGACGTTTCAAATCTGCTTGACAGAGAACCGCAATGCATCTTACGATCCTTTTGAAACGTCTCAAAGGAGATGCTCCCACTTTTCAAGGAGGAAATGTGTTCACAGCAGAACGACGGCGTCTGCGGAAGCCGCTCATCGGTGCAGCGGCTCTGCTGGGCGCCAGCGCGCTCATCCTCGCCGGCTGCTCGGGCGGGGGCGATTCCGGCGGCACGGAGGACGTCAAGAGCCTCGAGTTCCTGAAGAACGCCGAGAACACCACGACCGAGCCCGTCCTCCAGGCACTCGCCGACAACGAGTGCACCGACGAGAACAAGGCTCTGCCCCTCGAGGTGAACTCCATCCCGCAGGCTGACCTCGATGCGCAGGTCCAGCTGCTCGCGACGCAGGACGGCCTGCCTGCCATGTTCTCCGCCGGCGGGAACCCGGCTGAGGGAGCGAAGCTCGCCGACAACAACTACCTCGTCGACTTCGACAAGGCTCTCACCGAGCTCGGCGTCCGCGACAAGATCGCCGAGGGCGCGGTCTCGACCATCGAGAAGCTGTACGGCGGCAAGTTCACGTTCCTGCCGTTCCAGTACAACATCGAGGGCATCTTCTACAACAAGCAGGTCTTCGAGGAGAACGGCTGGGAGGTCCCCGAGACGTGGGACGACCTCCTGACGATCGCCGATGAGGCGAAGGCCGCCGGCCTCACGCCGTTCGCGGCATCCGGCGAGCAGGGCTGGCCCCTCACGCGTCTCGTGAGCGGCTACCTGTTCCGCACGCTCGGGGCGGATGCGCTGCAGAAGGTCGCCGACGGCGACGCCAAGCTGACCGACCCGGAGTACGTCGAGGCGGCGGCCGCGATCGCGGACCTCGGCGCCAAGGGCTACTTCGGCGACAACGTCGCCTCGCTCGACTACGACGCCGCCTCGAACGAGTTCCTCACGGGCAAGGCCGCCATGATCTACATGGGCAGCTGGCTGCTGGGGAACATCAACGGCGACGGCAACCAGATCGGCGCCGACAACGTCGGGTTCTTCAAGTTCCCCTCCGTCGACGGCGGCAAGGGGTCGATCGACGAGTACCCCTCGAATGTCGGTCTCCCCGCGACCTTCAACGCCAAGACCTACTCCAAGGACAACGGCGTCGGCGACTGGCTGAAGTGCATCGCGACCAACTACGGGAACGAGGCGCTCAAGCAGGGCCAGATCACCGGCTTCATCGCCGACGAGGACGTGGAGCTCCCCGCCATCTCGCAGACCATCGCCGACGAGATCTCGTCCGCGAAGGACAGCGTGCTGTGGTTCGAGGCGCTCTTCAACGCGAAGGCGAGCAACATCTCGTCGACGAACGCCGCGCTCCTCGTCACGGGCCAGCTCTCGCCCGAGGAGTTCATGAAGCTCGTCCAGGACGCCCTCGACCAGGGCTGATCCTCGCGCCCCGGCGCGTCTGGTCTCAGGCGCGCCGGGGCGTCATCCTGTCACAGACGCCACCGCTCACGCTCTCCCGAAAGTTGCCGCACATGAAGTCCGTACTGGGCGATCGCAAGGCGATCACGCTGCTGCTCACGCCGGCGCTGTTCGTCTACACCCTCATCATCCTGGTGCCCGTGATCTGGTCGTTCGGCCTGACGTTCTTCACGGGAAGCGTGCTCACCGGCTTCGAGTTCACCGGTCTCAAGAACTTCCAGCGGCTATTCAGCGATCCCTACGTGTGGGACGCGTTCTGGTTCACGGTCAAGTACGCGATCCTCATGACACTCCTGCAGGTCGTGCTGGGCTATGGCCTCGCCCTCCTGTATCAGTTCGTGCTGCGCAAGTCGTCGGTGCTGGTGCGCACCTTCGTCTTCTTCCCGGTGGTGCTGCCCACCGTCGCGATCGCGATCCTCTACCAGAAGCTCTTCCAGTCGGCACCGACCGACGGCCTCGTCAATGAGCTGCTCGTCAACGTCGGCCTTCAATCGGTGGACTGGCTCGGCGCCGGCACGACGGCCTTCGTGGTCATCGTCATCATGGACGTCTGGCGCTCGGTCGGCTTCTATGGCGTGCTCATCTTCTCCGGGCTGCTCGACATCCCGGACGACATCGTCGAGTCCGCCCGCATCGACGGGGCGAAGTCGTTCAAGCTCTTCCGGCACATCATCCTGCCGATGTCGCTCCCGATCCTCTTCGCGTCGTTCATCTTCAGCATCAACGGCACGATCAAGGTCTTCGACTCCGTCTTCGCCCTCACCGGCGGCGGCCCCGGCAACTCCACGACCCCGCTCACGCTGTACATGTACCGCACGGCGTTCCAGTACAGCGACTTCGGCTACGGCTCGACGATCGCCCTGCTCCTGACGATCATGTGCCTCGTCGTCACCCTGCTCATCTTCCGCTCGTCGCGTCGCGACAACACCGTCTGAGAGCGCCGACCATGACCACGACACTCGATCCCGAGACGACCGCCGTCCACACGCCGCGCGCCTTCGAGCCGCACACCCGCACGCCGGGCCAGGCCTTCCTCCACGGGCTGCGCCGCATCCCGACCTGGATCACGATCGCGTTCCTGCTGATCGTCACGGTCTATCCGCTGTTCTGGATGGTCATCAACTCGCTGAAGTCCAACGCGGATTTCCTGAGCAACCCGTCCTACGCCTTCCCGCAGGAGTGGCACTGGGAGAACTACGTCATCGCGTGGGAGACGGGGAACCTCGCGACGACGATCTCGAACTCGCTGATCGTCACGATCCCGTCCCTCGTGCTGATCGTCCTCCTGGGAACGGCCGCCGGCTACGCGCTCGAGATCCTCGTGTTCAAGGGCCGCGGGCTGATTCTGCTGGTGTTCCTCGCCGGCATCATGATCCCCGGCCAGATGATCGTGCTCCCGCTGTTCAACGCATTCTTCAAGCTCGGCATCAACAACTCGTACCTCCCGATGATCCTCATCTACACCGCGGCCGGTCTCCCGCTGACGGTGTTCATGATGGCCACGTACTTCCGCGCCATCCCGCGCGAGATCTTCGAGGCGGCGACGATCGACGGAGCATCCATGACCCGTTCGTTCTTCGCGATCGGGTTCCCCATGATGCGCAACGCCGTCATCACGGTCGCCATCGTGCAGTTCTTCCTCATTTGGAACGACCTGCTGATCGCCCTGATCTTCGGCGGCAAGCGCAGCCTCAACACGATCCAGGTCGGCCTGCTGAACTTCTCCGGAGAGTACGGCGCCATCAACTACGGCCCGCTCTTCGCCGCGATCTGCATCACGACCTTCGGCATCCTGATCCTCTACCTGTTCCTCAACCAGCGCATCATGAAGGGCCTGGCGGCCGGCGCGGTCAAGGGATGACGACGGATGCCGCGGCACCGCGCGGAGGCGCCGGCTGAGCGCCCGCTCGCCACAGCGCAGGAGATCGCCACGGCGTCGGATCGGATCGGGGGGCTCGGTCCGGCGCTTTGGCGATCTCCTGCGCTGCGGAGTCGACGGATGCCGCGTCCCGGCGCCGCCGACGGGTCAGCGCCAGTCGTGCCTCGCGACGAAACCGAGCTGCTCGCGCAGCTTGCGCGTCGAGACGAGCGACTCGAACTCGCCGAGGTCCTCGGCGACGGGGGTGCCGGGGAACCAGCGCTGGGCGAGCTCTCGCGACGGGATCGACAGGCCGGACTCCGGCGCCGCGACGTTGTAGACCTCGAAGCCCGGCCGGGCGTTCGCGAGGGCGAGTGCGACGGCGAGCGCGCCGTCGCGCGCGTCGATCCACGTGCCGAGAAGATCGCGGCGATAGTCCGGGTCGCTCGCCCGCTCGAAGGTGTCGTACCCGGCCTCGTCGACGACGTTCGTGAAGCGGAGCGCGGCGATCGACGTCTCGGGATGCCACGACACGAGCTGGCCCGCCATCGCCTCCTCGACGACCTTTCCGAGGCCGTAGGTGTTGTTCGCCTGCGTGTACGACTCGTCCACGGGCAGGGCCGGCGGAGCCACGTCGAAGGGGAATCCCATCGCCGTGATGCTCGACGCCGAGACGATCCTGCGGATGCCCGCGCGATGCGCCGCGAAGAGGACGTGGAACGAGACGCTGACGTTGTTGTCGAACGTCGTCGCGTCGGGCACGAGACCGTTGACCGGCAGGGCAGCGAGATGCACGAGCGCGTCGAGCCCGTCGTGCCGGGCCGTGACGCCGAGGAAGGCATCGAGCGTCTGGCCGTAGTCCGTGAAGTCGACACGGACGAATCCCGGTCCGGCGGGGCCCGTGAGGTCGAAGCCGATGACGTCGTGCCCGCGTTCGCGCAGCTCGGCGACGGTCGCTCGTCCGAGCTTTCCGCCGCTGCCGGTCACACCGATGATCATGGCTGCCTCCGAGTTCGCCACCGTACCGCGCTTCGCGCGCCGGCGTCGTGTTTTGAAACGTCACAACACCGTTGTCGCAGTCTTTGCGCTTCGACTATAGTTCTAAATGAAACGTTTCGAAATCGAACCTGGAGTGTCCAATGACGGTCACCGTGTCCGCACCCCGAGTCGAGCATCACCGCGAGCCGCGGGGGATCGGCGAGTCGCGTCCGCGCCTGTCGTGGACCATCACCTCTGCGCCCGAGGGCTGGGCGCAGACCGGCTACCGGGTCGAGGTGCGGCGGGACGAGGCATCCGTCGTCGTGGACATCGAGGGATCGGACCAGGTGCTCGTTCCCTGGCCGGTCGAGCCGCTCGAGTCGCGCACCATCGTCGACGTGCGCGTGAGCGTACGCGGCGATGACGGGTCGTGGTCGCAGCCCGGCGGCTGGACGACGGTGGAAGCGGGCCTCCTCGCTCCCGGCGACTGGGCTGCCGGGCCGATCGGCGCGGTCTGGAACGAGAACCCGCACTCCGACCGCCGTCGACCGTCGCTCGTGCGGACGGAGTTCTCGGTGCGCCCCGGCCTCGTCCGCGCGCGCCTCTACGCGACGGCGCACGGCGTGTACCAGGCCGAGATCAACGGTCGGCGTGTCGGCGACGACGTGCTCTCCCCCGGCTGGACCGTCTATCGCGAGCGGCTGCGGTACTACACCTACGACGTCACCGACCTTCTCGAGACAGGCGACAACGCGATCGGCGCCTGGCTCGGCGACGGCTGGTATCGCGGCAGGCTCGGCTGGCGGGGCGGCTTCCGCAACCTCTCGGGAGACGACCTGTCCTTCCTCGGTCAGCTCGAGCTCACATACGACGACGGCACGCGGACGGTCGTGGCGACAGACACGACCTGGAAGGCAGCCCTGAGCCCGATCCTCGCGTCGGGCCTCTACGACGGGGAGGACTACGACGCCCGCGAGGAGCTGCCCGGCTGGTCGCGCGCGGGCTTCGACGACAGTGCGTGGGGCCGCGTGCAGCTGCGCCGCCGCGATCCCGCCACTCTCGTCGCGCCGACGGCGCCGCCCGTCCGGGTGACACAGGACGTGCATGCCGTCGCGGTGCTGACCACTCCGTCGGGGCGTCGCATCCTCGACTTCGGGCAGAACCTCGTCGGCGTCGTGCGCCTGCGCGGATCGGCGGCGGCCGGCACGACCGTTACCCTGCGCACCGCGGAGGTCCTGCAGGACGGCGAGCTCTACACCCGCCCGCTCCGCGAGGCGAAGTCGACCGACCGCTACACCTTCGCGGGCCGGCCCCAGGGCGAGGAATGGGAGCCCCGCTTCACCTTCCACGGCTTCCGCTACGCAGAGGTGGACGGATGGCCGGGCGACCTCGACGCCGCCGTCGCGGACGGTGCGCTCGTCGCCCGCGTCCTCCACTCCGACCTCGAGCGGACGGGCTGGTTCGAGGCATCCGATCCGCTGCTCGGACGCCTGCACGAGAACATCGTGTGGGGCATGCGCGGCAACTTCGTCGACGTCCCCACCGACTGCCCCCAGCGCGACGAGCGGCTCGGGTGGACCGGCGACATCCAGGTCTTCGCACCGACCGCGTCCTTCCTCTACGACTGCTCGGGCATGCTGTCGGGCTGGCTACGCGACCTCGAGGCCGAGCAGCTGCCGGACGGCACGGTGCCGTGGTTCGTGCCCGTCATCCCGGCCGACACGATGTGGACGCCGCAGCGCCCGGGCGCGGCGTGGGGCGATGCGGCCACCGTCGTGCCCTGGACGCTCTACGAGCGGTTCGGCGACCTCGGCGTGCTGCGCGCGCAGTTCGAGAGCGCCCGCAAGTGGGTGGATCTCCAGGCCGACATCGCCGGACCCTCGCGCCTGTGGGACTCCGGCTATCAGCTGGGCGACTGGCTCGACCCCGCCGCGCCGCCGCAGGACCCGGCCGACGGCCGCACCGACCGCTACCTCGTCGCGACGGCCTACTTCGCACTTTCCGCGGAGCTCGTCTCCCGCATGGCCGATGCCCTCGGCGAGACCGCGATGGCAGCGCACTACGCGACGCTCGCCGGCGAGGTCCGCTCAGCGTTCGTCGCACGCTACGTCGACGATGACGGCCGTATGGCCTCCGACGCGCAGACCGCCTACGCTATCGCGCTGCGATTCGAACTTCTCCCCCGTCGCTCCGGGATGCCGCGGCCGAGCGCCTCGCGGAGCTCGTGCGAGGCGCGGGCAATCGCATCGCGACCGGGTTCGTCGGCACTCCGGTGCTCGCGGACGCGCTGAGCGCGCACGGCCGCCTCGAGACGGCCTACGACCTCCTGCTCGAGGAGGAGTGCCCGTCGTGGCTGTACCAGGTGCGGATGGGTGCGACGACCGTGTGGGAGCGGTGGGACTCGATGCTCCCCGACGGCACGGTCAACCCCGGATCGATGACGTCGTTCAATCACTACGCCCTGGGCGCGGTGGCCGACTGGCTCCACCGGGTCGTCGCGGGACTCGCCCCGGACGCGCCGGGCTACCGCCGCATCCGGTTCGCGCCGAGGCCGGGGGAGGGCTCACATCGGCGAGCGCGCGCCACATCACCCCGTACGGTGAGACATCGATCGAGTGGCGCCTCGACGACGCCGGGCTGCACGTCACGGTGGTCGTTCCCGTCGGCGCCGAGGGAATCCTCGACCTCGAGGGCGAGGATGTCGAGGTGCTGGGCCACGGCACCCACGAGCGCACCGTCTCGATGACGGTTCTGGAGGAGATCGCATGAGCACACGCATCGCTTTTCTGCACACGGGGGCCGTCAACATCGGTCCGGTCGGAGACAGGGCGCGAGCGGCCCTGCCCGACGCGACGTTCGTGAACTACCTCGACGACCGGATCGTCGCCGACCTCGGCGATCCCGATCGTGCGGCTTCCGTTCCCGGCCGCATCACCGACCTCGTCCATGCGGCGAAGGCCGCGGGCGCCGACGTCGTCATGCTGACGTGCTCGTCGATCTCGGAGCTCGCCGCTCCCATCGGCGCCGAGGTCGGCATCCCCGTCCTGCGGATCGATGAGGCTATGGCGGATGCCGCGGTCTCCGCCGGCGACCGCATCGCCGTGATCGCCACCCTGCCCACGACCCTCCGCCCCACGGTGGGGCTGCTCGAAGAGCGAGCCGCGCTCGCGGGCCGTGCGCCGTCGATCAGGTCAGAGGTCGTCGACGGCGCGTTCGCCGCCGTGTCGTCCGGCGATCGCGCCGAGCACGACCGACTGGTAGCCGCGGCGATCGAGCGGCTGGCCGGAGGCGCAGACGTCGTCGTGCTCGCCCAGGCTTCGATGGCGTCGGCCGCGGAAGCCGTCGAGGTCGGCGTGCCGGTGCTCACGAGCGTCGGGCCGGGGATCGAGCGGCTCGCCGCGACGATCGGGGCCGGGGAGCGCGGGCGATGAGCGCCGGCGCAGGTGCAGCGGTCCGACCGTCTGCGGGATCGGCGGGTGCGGCCCATCGCTCGGCGACGCCGGGAGCGCGGCTGACCGCCCTCGGGGCCGAGGGCGCCCGGTGGACGAGCGGGTTCTGGGGCGACATCCACGCGCGCACCCGCACCACGACGGTGCCCGATATGTGGCGCGCGCTCAGCGACCCGGCCGTCAGCCCAGGGCTCACGAACTTCCGCATCGCGGCGGGCCTCGAAGAGGGTGAGCACCAGGGCCCCCCGTTCATGGACGGCGACTTCTACAAGTGGCTGGAGGCAGCGATCGCGCAGCTCGAGACGGACCCGGAGCCCTGGCTGGCCGAGGCCGTCGAAGAGGTCGCCCAGCTTCTCGCGTCGGTGCAGAGAGAGGACGGGTACCTCCACACGCCGACGATCATCTCGTCGCGCAACCACGAGGATGCGATCGCCCTCGCCGACCGCTTCAACTTCGAGACCTACAACCTCGGCCACCTCATCACGGCCGGGGTGCGGCACTACGAGGTGACCGGGTCTAGGACCCTCCTCGAGGTCGCCGAGCGCGCGGCATCCTTCCTCGAAGACCTCGCCACGAACAAGCCGCTCGAACTCGCCCGCAGTGCCATCTGCCCGTCGCACTACATGGCGGTCATCGACCTCTACCGCGCGACGGGCGACGAGCAGTACCTGCGGCTCGCCGAGGCATTCCTGCGGGTGCGGGACGACTTCGAGGGCGGGGACGACAACCAGGACCGCCTCCCCGTGCGCGAGCAGAAGGTCGTTGCCGGTCACGCCGTGCGCGCCAACTACCTCTACGCGGGCCTCGCCGACCTCGTCAGCGAGACGGGAGACACCGGGCTGCAGGCCGTGCTCGAGAACCTCTGGGACGACGTCGTCGACACGAAGCTCTATGTCACGGGCGGCTGCGGCGCGCTGTACGACGGCGCCTCTCCCGACGGCTCGCCCTGGCAGGAGCAGATCAGCCGCGTTCATCAGGCCTACGGACGCGCGTACCAGCTGCCCCACACGACGGCCCACAGCGAGACCTGCGCGAACATCGGCATGATCCTGTGGAGCGAACGGATGCTGTCGCTCACCGGTGACGCCAAGTACGCCGATGTCATCGAGCGCATCGCCTTCAACACGCTGCTCGCCGGAGTCTCGCTCGCGGGCACCGACTACTTCTACACGAACGCCCTGCGTCAGGTGCGCGACCTGCCGTTCCCGCTGCGCCGTCCGGGCGACACCGGGCTCCACCCCGTCCCGCCCCCTCCCCCGTCGGACGAGCGCCTCCGCGAGCGGTATCTGAGCTGCTACTGCTGTCCGCCCAACCTCGCCCGGACGCTCGCGCGATTCCACGAGCGGGCGGCGTCCGTATCACCGGACGGACTCTTCGTCCATCAGTACGGCGGCAGCGAGCTGCGATTCGACGCCGACGGACGGGTGCTCGCCTTGCGGGAGGACAGCGACTATCCGTGGGACGGGCGCATCGCCTTCACCGTCACCGAAGCCGTGGACGGAGGGATGCCGCTGCACCTCCGGGTGCCGGGCTGGGCGGCCGAGGCGGCACTCGAGGTCAACGGCAACGCGTTGCCGGCCCCGGCGCCTGGCACCTACGCGCGAGTGGATCGCACGTGGGAGGTCGGCGACGTCGTCGTGCTGACGCTCCCGATGCCGGTGCGGGTGCTGCGCGGCCATCGCCTCGCCGAAGAGCTCACGGGACAGGTGGCCGTGCAGCGCGGACCCGTCGTCTACTGCCTCGAGAGCGCCGATCTGCCGGGAGGCGTGGCGCTCGAGCAGGTGGCGCTGCGGCGCGGGGCGCCCCTGGAACCCCGCAAGTCCGACGTCGACGGGTACGGGCTCGTGGAGCTCGCGGGCGACTTCGCGGTGCTTCCCTTGGAGAACTCGGACGAGCTGTACGCCGAGGTCGGTGCGGCGGAGCTCGGCTCGATCGAGGCACGGCTCATCCCGTACTTCGCCTGGGGCAATCGCGGATCCTCCGAGATGTCCGTGTGGCTCCCGCTGGTCTGGTGATGGACGCGTTCGTGCGGGCGACGTACGTCGTCGAGACGGCCATGCCGATCGAGCGCGCCGCGGAGGTGCTCGTCGGCGAGCAGTCGACGGGCACGTTCGTGCGCGTGGAGCGCGAGACCGACGACCTCCGCGCACGTTTCGCGGCGCAGGTGGAGTCGGTCGACGAGGCGCCCCTGGTCGGGGCGTCGCCGCTTCCCGGCACCGTGGGCGCCGGCCACCGCCGCCGCGCCCGGCTCACTCTGCGCTTCCCGCTCGGCAACTTCGGTCCGTCGCTTCCCAACCTCCTCGCCGCGGTCGCGGGCAACCTCTTCGAGCTGAAGGAGTTCGCCGCCGTCAAGCTCGTCGACCTCTCGCTTCCTCCCGCCTTCGGCGAGCGGTACCGCGGCCCACGTTTCGGAGTCGCGGGGACGCGAGCGCTCATGAGCCGCCCCGACGGCCCCATGATCGGGACGATCGTCAAGCCGTCGATCGGCCTCTCACCGGACGACCTGGCGGCGCTCGTCGGCGAGCTCGCGGAGGCGGGCGTCGACTTCATCAAGGACGACGAGCTGCAGGGCAACGGCCCGTCCGCGCCGCTCGCCCAGCGCGTCCGCGCCGTCATGCCCGTGCTCGAGCGCCACGCCGACCGCACCGGTGTGAAGCCCATGTACGCGTTCAACATCACCGACGACATCGACCGGCTCGAGGCCAACCACGACCTCGTCGTCGAGGCGGGCGGCACGTGCGTCATGGTCGTCATCCCTAACGTCGGGCTCGCCGGGCTCGAGTATCTCTCGCGTCGCACGCAAGTGCCCATCCACGGACACCGCGCCGGCTTCGGCGCCCTCAGCCGCTCGGAGCAGGTGGGAATCGGCTTCCGAGCGTGGCAGCAGCTCGCCCGCCTCAGCGGCGCCGACCACCTTCACACGAACGGCATCTCGAACAAGTTCTACGAATCGGATGCCGAGGTCCTCGACTCGATCGCCGCAGTCCGCGCCCCTCTGCTCGACCTCACGCCGACCGTCCCCGTGCTGTCGTCGGGGCAGTGGGCGGGGCTCGCGCACGCGACCTACGCCGCCGTCGGCACGGCCGACCTCCTGGTCCTGGCGGGCGGCGGCATCCACGGTCATCCCGACGGCTCGGCGGCCGGAGTCGAGAGCATGCGCGCCGCATGGGACTCGGCGCTGCGCGGCGAGCCCGTGTCGAGCGCGCTCTCCGCCTCGCCCGCCCTGCGGCGTGCCGTGGAGACGTTCGGACCCGTGCGGGAGCCCGCCGGTGGCTAGAGCCGCCGTCGCCTTCTACGGCGACGACTTCACCGGCAGCGTCGATGTGCTGCTGCAATTCGCGCGCTACGGGCTCGCCGGACGGCTTTTCACGGGGCTTCCCGCCGAGGGGGTGCTGCGCGCCGCGGCCGACGAGGTCGACGTCGTCGGCATCGCAGGGATCGCGCGGTCGCTGTCGACCCCGTCGCTCGAGGCCGAACTGACCCCCGTCTTCGGGGCTCTGCGCGACCTCGGCACCGGCGTCGTGCAGTACAAGGCGTGCTCGACGGCCGATTCGTCGCCGACGATCGGATCGATCGGGCGCGTCATCGAGATCGCGCGCTCCTCGTTCGGCACGCGAGCCGTGCCGATGCTCTTCGCGCAGCCCGACTTCGGGCGCTACACGGTGTTCGGCCAGCACTTCGCGCGCGAGGGCGACACCGTCTACCGGCTCGATCGGCAGCCGACCATGTCGAACCATCCGTCGACGCCGATGCGCGAGGCCGACCTCGCAGCGCATTTCGCCCTGCAGACGACGCTGCCGATCGGCTCGGTGCACTCGGTCGCGTACGACGACGACGACCTCGCGTCCGTGATCGAGGGAACGGATGCCGCGGCCCTCGTCCTCGACGCGCTCACCGATGAGCACGTCGAGATCGTCGGCCGTGCCGTCGCAGCGGTGGCGCCGGTCTTCGCGATCGGATCGGGGGGCTGAGCCGCGGGCTCGCCGCGGCGACGGGCTCCGGGAGGGTCGAGCTGCCGCTCAGGGGCGACGCGTCCGGGCCGGTTCTCGCTGTCTCGGGCAGCCGGTCCCCGCAGACCCGTCGGCAGGCGGATGCCGCAGCCCAGGCGGGCTGGCTGGTCGAACCCCTCCGGCTCGACGACGCCGATCAGGCGTCGGAAGTCGTCGCCGCCCTGCGCGCGGGGCGGAGCGTCGCGCTGACCTCGGACGACGCGGACCTGTCCGGGCCGGCAGGGGCTCTGGAGCGGATCGCGGATGCCGCGGCATCCGTCATCGAAGCGGCGGTGCGCGCGGGAGCGACGCGACGCGTCATCGTGTGCGGCGGAGACACGTCGAGCCGGGTGACACGCCTCCTCGGCATCGAGTCGCTGTCGATCGCCGCGAACCCCGTGGCGAACGTCGTGCTGCTGCGCAGCCACGCCTCGGATCCGGTCGTAGACGGCCTGGAGCTGCTGCTGAAAGGCGGGCAGGTCGGCCCGGTCGACCTCTTCGAGCTCGTGCGCGCCGGCGCCTGACCCCGGTCGCCCCCGGTCCCTCCGGCCGCGGACCCGCCCGCGGCGTGACGAGCGGAGGTGAACCCACGAGCGGAGGACCGAAGCGCGGTATCCGCCCTCCCCTCGACGAATCTCCTCCGCCCGTGCCGCCGCCGAGGCAGCGGAGGAGCCTGCCGGGTCAGCCGGCCGAGCGGGCGTGATCCACCATGCGGTCGAACGCCGCGTCGAGATCGGCATCCACCCGCTGGAGGTCGGGCTGCGCGTCGTAGTGCGCGAGGATCTCTCGCGCCCCCTCGTCGAACCGGATCGTCGTGCCGAAGGCCGGCACGAGGCGCTTGATCTTCGAGTTGTCGAAGAGGGCCGTGTGGGCCTTGTCGCCGACGAGGCCCGGCCCGTGGTCGGGCGCGAACACGGCGACCGTGTCGGATGCGACGTGCACGAAGTCGGGGTGATCGACCCCCGCGGCGTCGGCGAGCCACTGGTAGATCTGGTTCCAGGTGGGGGCGTGGTCCCCCGTGATCGTGTATGCCTCGCCGATCGCGAGCGGGTTGCCGAGGAGGCCCGTGAACCCGACGGCGAAGTCGCGGGAGTGGGTCAGGGTCCAGAGCGACGTGCCGTCGCCGTGGATCACGACCGGCTTGCCCTCGCGCATGCGCGCGATGTCGGTCCAGCCGCCCATGTTCGGGAAGAGGCCCTTGTCGTAGGTGTGCGACGGCCGCACGATCGTCACCGGGAACTCCCGCTCGCGGTACGCCTGCACGAGCAGGTCCTCGCACGCGATCTTGTCGCGGGAGTACTTCCAGAAGGGGTTGCGCAGCGGCGTCGACTCGGTGATCGGCACCGACCGCGGGGGGCTTCTCATACGCCGACGCCGAGCTGATGAAGATGTACTGCCCCGTGCGCCCCTCGAAGAGATCCAGGTCGAGCGAGACGTGGTCGGTCGTGAACGCGAGGAACTCGGCCACCACGTCGAACTCGGCATCCCCGATCGCCTCCCGCAGCGAGTCGGCGTCGCGCACATCGGCGACGAGCTCGCGCACCCCGTCCGGCAGGTCCCTGCGGCCGGAACCGCGGTTGAGGACGGTGACGTCGTGGCCGGCAGCGACGGCGTCGGCGACGCACGACGCGCTGATGGTTCCGGTCCCGCCGATGAAGAGCACCCGTTGGTCAGTCATGCCAAGTATTCTTCCGTCTCGTGGCTACCCTGGGCCGGATCCTCTCGTGGTGGGGGCAGGACTACGCCTACGCCGCCTACTGGCAGGTGCGCGGAACCCTTCGCCCGGGCAAGCGCGATGCGCTGCAGGACGGCACGGAGCGCCCGGTGCTGATCGTCCCGGGGGTGTGGGAGCCGTGGGGATTCCTCGGCCCGGTGATCGATGCCCTTCACAAGGCCGGTCACCCCGTGCACGTCATCCCGGCGCTCGGCCGCAACAGCCGGCCGGTCGAAGACACCGCCCGTGTCGTCGCCAAATACCTCGACGAGCATGACCTGCACGACGTCGTGATCGTGGCGCACAGCAAGGGCGGACTCATCGGCAAGTTCGTCATGAGCGAGCTCGATCCGAACGAGCGCATCACGAGCATGGTCGCGATCTGCACGCCTTTCGCGGGTTCGGACTACGCCCGCTTCATGATGATGCGGACGCTCCGCGCCTTCTCGCCCGACGACCCGACGACCGTCCGCATGGGCCGCAACCTCGAGGTCAACGCGCGCATCACGACGATCACCGGCGTCTTCGACCCGCACATCCCGCGGATCGTCGCCCTCGAGGGCGCGACGAACATCACCGTCGAAGACGGCGGGCACTTCCGCCTCCTCGACAGCCCCGACGTGATCGACATCGTGCTCGACGTCGCGGGTCGTCCGGCCGTCGTGCAGGAGCAGATCGTCGACGAGACGGTCGCCGCGGCGGCGACGGATGCCCCGGCACCGCCCGCGACGCCGGACACCGGCATCCCGATCCCGCCCGATGCGGACGTCGAGCGCGGTGCGACGCCGGAGACGCCTAGCGTCCCCTGAACTGGGGCGTGCGCTTCTCCTGGAACGCGGCGAAGCCCTCGCGGTAGTCGTCGCTGTCGCAGAGCGCGGCCTGCGCCGCGTTCTCGACGTCGACGGACTCCCAGAGGCCCAGCCGCTCGTCGCGAAGACGCCGCACGAGGGCTTTGCTCGCGAGGAACGCGCCCGTCGCGCCCGACGCCGCACGCTCGGCGGCCGCGACAGTGGCGGAGACGACCTCGTCGGCCGGGAAGACCTGCGAGAAGAGCCCGGACTGCACGGCCTCCGAGCCCGTCATGAGCCGGCCCGTGTAGATGAGGTCGAGGGTCTTGTGCGCGCCGAGCCGCTCGAAGAACAAGGCGTGCCCGCCCGAGTCGAGCGTCGCTCCGAGCGCTGCGAAGGGCGACCCGATCTTGGCGGTGTCGGCGACGTACACGACGTCCGTCGCGATGAGCAATCCGAGGCCCACGCCGAGGCAGGCGCCGTGCGCGGCCCCGAACGTCGGCGCCGGGAACCGCGACATCCGCTGCAGCAGGGGCGTCACGAGACCCCCGAGATAGCCCATGACGTCGTCGTGGCGCGGGTCGACGCCCGAGATGTCGCGGCCCGCGCAGAAGGCGCGGCCCTCGCCCCGGAGCACGAGCGCGCGGACTCGGGATGCCTCGGCTTCGGCGTACGCGGCATCCAGTTCCCGGATCGCCTCTTCGTCGAGGGCGTTGAGCTTCGCGGGATTGTTCAAGACCACGTGGGCGACGTCGTTCTCGATGGTCAGCTCGATCATGAGGGCTCCTCGGCGGGTCGGTCGGGGGAGGCGATTCGGCGGAAGGAGGACGCGTGGGCCGGATCCGTCCTCCGCACGCCGAATCCCCTCCCCTCACACGTCGTAGTCGACGACGACGCGGTCGGTCTTGGGGTGCGACTGGCAGGTGAGCACGTAGCCGCGCTCCAGTTCGTCGGGTTCGAGGGCGTAGTTCTCGGTCATGGCCACCGAGCCCTCCACGAGCCGCGCGCGGCACGTCCCGCACACGCCGCCGGCGCACGCGAACGGCACGTCGGGCCGCACGCGGAGCGCGGCGTTGAGGATCGACTCGTGCGCGTCGAGGGGGCTGTCGACGGTCGACGACTGGCCGTCGAGCGAGAACTCCAGGCGGTAGACCGGCGTGTCCTCGCGCACCACGACCGGTCGCCCGCTGGAGGGCGCCTCGGCACCCGGCTCACCCGTCGTGAAGAGCTCGTAGCGGATGTGCGCGGCGTCGACGCCGATGTCTGCGAGGGTGTCGCGGCAGAGCTGCACGAGGTCGAAGGGTCCGCAGAGGAACCACTCGTCGACCGTCTCGGGGAAGACGAGCTCGTCGAGGATGCGGCGCAGGCGATCCTCGTCGATGCGGCCGGAGAGGAGCGGAGCCGTGCGCTGCTCGCGCGACAGCACATGGTGCAGCGCGAGGCGCGTCGGGTAGCGGTCCTTGAGCTCGGACAGCTCCTCGACGAACATGACATCGGTCGTCGAGCGGTTCGTGTACACGAGGGTGAAGCGCGAGGTGTCGGACCGCGCCAGCACGGTGGAGGCGAGCGCCATGAGAGGCGTGATTCCCGAGCCGGCCGCAATGCCGGCGACATGGCGGCCGTCGAGGTCGGCGAGCGCCGAGGTGAAGCTCCCCTGCGGGCTCATCACGTCGAGGGTGTCGCCGACCTTCAGCTCGGTCTGCGCCCACGTCGAGAAGCGACCGCCGAGATCCCGCTTGATCGCGACGCTGATGGTCTGCGGGCCATCGCCGCCCCCACCGGAGTCCATCGCGCGGCAGAGGGAGTACGAGCGGCGCACCTCGTGCCCGTCCAGCATCGTGCGAAGGGCCACGTGCTGTCCGGCGAGGTAGTCGTAATCGCCGCGGAGCTCTTCGGGAATCGCGAACGTCACCTCGATCGAGGCATCCGTCAGCGGCCGCACCGCGGCGACCCGCAGGGTGTGGAAACGCGCACGATGCCGGCTGCCGCGCGGGCCGCCGACGGCGCTCGCGAGGAAGCTCTCGGCGATCCGCGCCCTCTCGAGCGGCGACTCCGCCATCAGTGCGCCTTGAAGTGGTCGAACGGCTCGAGGCACGCGCGGCACTCGTAGAGCGCCTTGCACGAGGTCGATCCGAAGCGCGCGAGCTCCCGTGTGTCGAGCGAGCCGCACCGCGGGCACCGGACGCTGAGCCGGACCGGGATCGGGCCCCCGACGGCCGCACGCCCCGTCGGCGGAGCGATGCCGAACTCCTCGAGCTTGCGCTTGCCCGCGTCGCTCATCCAGTCCGTCGTCCAGGCGGGGGCGAGGGTGAGCCGCACGTCGACCTGCGCGAAGCCCGCCGCCGACAGCGCGAGCACGAGGTCGTCGCGGATCGTGTCCACGGCCGGGCAGCCCGAGTACGTGGGGGTGATCGTCACGACGACGCGGTCGCCGTCGACGTCAACCGACCGCAGGATGCCCAGATCCTCGATCGTCAGGACCGGGACCTCGGGATCGGTGACGGATGCCGCGACCCGGCGGGCGAGGCCGAGGGACGACCCCTCGACAAGCTCGGGGACCGGGGATTGCTCGGGGACCGGGGGGTGCTCGCGGACCCGGGAAAGCTCGGGGACCGGGGTGGCGGTCGAAACGGTCACCATGTCGCCCCCGGGTGCTTGCGGGCGAGCACCTGCATCTCGGCGAGGACGTAGCCGAGCGGTGCCGCGTGGCTGCCCCGCCGGCCGCCGCCGGCCGAGACGAATCCGGCGGGGGTCTCGATGTCCGCCTCGGCGAATACCGCGGCGATCACGGCGTCGAAGCCCTCGCGCAGGTCGGACGGACGCACAGCGACGCCAGAGGCCGCCAGCGCGTCGGTCAGCGGCTCGTCGCGGAGGAGCTCGCCGACATAGGGCCACACGTCGACGACGGCGCGCAGCATCCGTCGCCTGGACTCGTCCGTTCCCCCGGCGAGCCGCAGCGTCCACTGCACGGCGTGGTCGCGGTGGTACTCGACCTCCTTCACGGCCTTCGCAGCGATCGCCGCGAGCGTCGCGTCGGACGACCCCTGCAGTCGCGAATATAGCTCGAACCAGTAGACGGATGCCGCGAGCTGCCGTGCGATCGTCTGCGCGAAGTCGCCGTTGGGCTGCTCGAACAGCCAGGCGCTGCGGAACTCCGGCTCGTCGCGCCAGTAGGCGAGATCGTCCTCGGTGCGGCCGTCCCACGCCGCGGCGTAGCGGAGCAGCGAGCGGGCATGGCCGAGGAGGTCGAGCGCGATGTTGCCGAGGGCGACGTCCTCCTCGAGCTCGGGCGCGCGCGAGATCCAGGCGCTCAGCTGCTGAGCGAGGATGAGCGCGTCGTCACCGAGCCACAGGGCGTACTCGGCGATCTCGGCCGAGCCGGGGCGCGCGTCGCCTCCCGCGAGCTCGGCGGAGAGGGCGATGTCGTCGACGGTCACGTGGACTTCACCCGCCGATCCCGGGGGGACCGTTTTCTGAGGTGTCCGGGATGTCACAGGTGCGGCACCCCCTCGGAAGCCGTGTAGTACTTCGCGTGCCGATAGTTCTTGCCCGCGGGCGACTCGAAGAAGGCGCCCTTCGCGTCGGGGTCGCTCGTCGTGATGGCCTCGGCCGGGACGACCCACACCGACGTGCCTTCGCCGCGACGCGTGTACACGTCACGCGCGTTGCGCAGCGCCATCTCGGCGTCGGGAGCGTGCAGCGAGCCGGCGTGGACGTGGCTGAGCCCGCGGTTCGCACGGACGAAGACCTCGAACAAGGGCCACGTCTCGCGGGCGGATGCGCCGGGGGCGGTCATCGGTTCGACCCTTCGACGAGCTCAGGGACCGGGTGGGGGTCAGGGACCGGATGGGGGTCAGGGACCGGATGGGCGTCGGGTACTGCGTGGGGGTCAGCGCGGTTGGGCTCGCTCCGCTCGCTCAAGGAGCGGATGCCGGCCTGCTTGCGCGCGTACTCTGCCGCGGCCTCGCGCACCCAGGCACCGTCTTCGTGGGCGGTTCGGCGGTTGCGCAGGCGCTCGGCGTTGCACGGGCCGCGACCGGAGAGCACCTCCTTGAACTCCTCCCAGTCGATCTCGCTCATGTCCCACCGCTGGGTCTCGTCGTTCCATCGGAGGTTCGGGTCGGGGAGCGTCACGCCCAGCACCTCGGCTTGGGGCACGAGCATCCCGATGAACCGCTGCCGCAGCTCGTCGTTCGAGAAGCGCTTGATCTTCCACTTCATGGACTGCGCGGAGTTCGGCGACTCGTCATCGGGCGGGCCGAACATCATGAGCGACGGCCAGTACCAGCGGTTCACTGCATCCTGAGCCATCTCGCGCTGCGCGTCAGTGCCCTGCATGAGAGTCAGGAGGATCTCGAAGCCCTGCCGCTGGTGGAACGACTCCTCCTTGCAGATGCGCACCATCGCCCGCCCGTACGGACCGTACGAGGCGCGGCAGAGCGGCACCTGGTTGCAGATCGCGGCGCCGTCGACGAGCCATCCGATCGCACCCATGTCGGCCCACGTGGGCGTCGGGTAGTTGAAGATCGACGAGTACTTCGCCTTGCCGTCGATGAGCTGCTCGGTCATCTCGTCGCGCGTGATGCCGAGGGTCTGCGCCGCGGAGTAGAGGTAGAGGCCGTGGCCCGCCTCGTCCTGCACCTTGGCCATGAGGATCGCCTTGCGCTTGAGACTCGGCGCCCGCGTGATCCAGTTGCCCTCGGGCTGCATGCCGATGATCTCGGAGTGCGCGTGCTGCGAGATCTGCCGGATGAGCGTCTTGCGGTACGCCTCGGGCATCCAGTCGCGCGGTTCGATGCGCGACTCGGCCTCGATGAGCGCGTCGAAGGCGGCCTGCGCCTCTTCTTCGGCATCCATCACGGATTGCACTGTGGTCATCGTCGACTCCCCTCCCGTTTCCGAGCGTTTCGGAGGATTACAGAACGAGCGTTCAGTAATTGTAGCGCGGCTCGCATCTGCGGGGAACCGTCACTCCTCGAGGCGCCGATTCGTGGTCAGCGAGCGCCCCCTGAACTCGGCGACCACGTCGCCGGTCTCGTCGGTCACCGTCACGTCGTAGAGGCCGTTGCGACCCGATCTCGTGCGACGCCGCGCCTCGGCCGTCAGCACCTGCCCGGCACCCGTCGCCTTGAGGAACGTGATGTCGGCGCCCGCCGCGACCGTGATCGACTCGTCCTCGTTGCACGCCATCGCGAAAGCCGTGTCGGCGAGGGCGAAGACCAAGCCGCCGTGCGTGATGGCGAAGCCGTTCGTCATGTCGTCGCGCACCGGCATCGACACCACCGCATGGCCCGGCTCATCGACCACCACGCGCATCCCGAGCATCGCCGACGCCCGGTCGCGCTGGAGCATCGTGCGCAGCTCCTCGCTCATGCCCGCGCCTCCGCCGGCTGCTCCTTCGCGACGAGCGTCAGGACGTCATAGGTCGCGACGATCTCGTCGTGCTGGTTCAGGATGACGGCATCCCAGCGCACCTCGCCGTACTCGTCGGTCTCGCGCGGCGTGATCTGCTTCGCCGTCAGGACGACGCGGATCGTGTCGCCCGGCGACACCGGCGTGAGGAATCGCAGGTTCTCGAGTCCGTAGTTCGCGAGCACGGGGCCGGGATCGGGGTCGACGAAGAGCCCCGCGGCCCACGAGACGAGCAGGTAGCCGTGCGCCACACGACCGGGGAAGAACGGGTTCGCGGATGCCGCGGCCTCGTCCATGTGCGCATAGAACGTGTCGCCCGTGAAGTTCGCGAAGGTCTCGATGTCGGCGAGCGTGACCTCGCGGGACTCCGAGACGACTTGATCCCCGAGCTCGAGCTCGGCGAGCGACTTGCGGAACGGGTGCCGCCCCTGGTGCACGGCCGCACCCTGATGCCACACTCCCGTCAGCGCCGTGAGCATCTCGGGCGACCCCTGCACCGCCGTGCGCTGCATGTAGTGCAGCACCGCGCGGATGCCGCCCAGCTCCTCGCCGCCGCCGGCCCGTCCGGGGCCGCCGTGCACGAGGTGCGGCACGGGCGAGCCGTGCCCGGTCGAGGTGCGCGCGTTGTCGCGGCTCAGGAAGAGCACGCGGCCGTTGAACGCCGCGATGCGGCTCATGAGCTCGGTCGCGACGCCTGGGTCGTTCGTCGCGACGCTCGTGACGAGCGAGCCGCCGCCCAAATCGACCAGCGCCGCCGCCTCGTCGAGTGTGCGGTACGACAGGACGCTCGCGACGGGGCCGAAGGCCTCGACATCGTGGACCGCGGGGGCCGAGGCATCCGCGAACCCCACCAGCATGGGCTCGAGGAACGCGCCGTCCGGCGCCGCTCCCCGAGAGCCGTCGGCACGGACGACCTCGGGCGCATCGGTCGACCCGAGAAGAAGCCGCCCGCCGGCCGCTCGCAGCGCGTCGACCGCGCCGAGCACTTCGTCGCGCTGCTCGGTCGAGACGAGTGGCCCCATCGTCACCTGCTCCGCATGCGGGTCGCCGATCACGACGCGCTCGGAGATCTTCTCGCGCACCGCCTCGACGAAGGCGTCGACGGATGCCTCGGGCACGATGGCCCGCCGGATCGCCGTGCACTTCTGCCCTGCCTTCGTCGTGAGCTCGACAAGGAGCTGCTTGACGTACGCATCGAACTCCGGTGTGCCGGCCACGGCGTCGGGGCCGAGCACGGAGGCGTTGATCGAATCGGTCTCGCTGGTGAACTTCACCCCGGGTGCGGCCTGCGCGCGCAGGCGCTCCGCCGTCGAGGCGCTCCCGGTGAAGCTCACGGTGTCGCCCAGTCGCAGGTGCTCGAAGATGCCGGACAGGCCTCCGCTGACGAGCTGCAGCGACCCCTCGGGCAAGGCACCCGTCTCGACCAGGATGCGCATCCACGCCTCCGCGAGGTAGGCGGTCGGCGTGGCGGGCTTGACGAGGCTCGGCACCCCCGCGAGGAACGCCGGGGCGAACTTCTCGAGGGCGCCCCACACGGGGAAGTTGAAGGCGTTGATCTGCACGGCGACGCCGGGAAGGCGCGTGTAGACGTGACGGCCGAGGAACGAGCCGTCCTTCGACAGCGACTCGACGGGGCCGTCGAGGTAGACCCGGCCGTTGGGCAGCTCGCGCCGACCCTTGGACGAGTACGTGAACAGGACGCCGATGCCGCCGTCGATGTCGCTCAGCGAATCGCGCTGGGTCGCTCCGGCGCGCTTGGAGAGCTCGTACAGCTCCTGCTTGCGGTCGGTCAGCGCGAGGGCGAACTCCTTGAGCAGCACCGCGCGCTGGTGGAAGGTCATCGCTCCGAGCGAGGCCTGGCCCGTCGTCCGCGCGTACTCGAGAGCACCGGAGAGGTCGGCGCCCTCGGCGCTCACGACGGTGATGAGCTCGCCCGTGGACGGGTCGCGCACCTCGGCGCCGGATCCGGTCGTCGGCGTCCACCACGAGCCCCGGAGGTAGCTCGGCAGGAAGTCGGTCATGCATCGCTCCATTCGTAGAAACCTCGGCCGGTCTTGCGGCCGAGACGCCCCTCGGCCACCATCCGCCGCAGCAGCTCGGGCGGCGCGAACCGCTCCCCCAGCCGCTCGCGCAGCTCGTCGGCGATCGCGAGCCGCACGTCGAGGCCCACGAGGTCGGTCGTGCGCAGGGGGCCGACGGGATGCCGGTACCCCAGCTCCATCGCGGCGTCGATGTCCTCTGCCGACGCGACTCCGTCCTCGAGCATCCGGATGGCCTCGAGGGCGAGCGCGACGCCGAGCCGGCTCGAGGCGAAACCGGGGGCATCGCGCACCACGACGGGGGTCTTGCCGAGAGCGCTCACCCAGTCGCGAGCGCGCTCGACGACGGGGACGGATGTCGCGTCCCCCACGACGATCTCGACGAGCAGCGACGCCGGCACGGGGTTGAAGAAGTGCAGGCCGAGGAAGCGCTCCGGCAGCCGCAGACCGGCGGCGAGCCCGCCGATGGAGAGCGAGCTCGTGTTCGACGCCAGGACGGCCTCGTCGGCGATGACCGCCTCGACGCGGCTGAGGGCCTCGCGCTTGAGAGCCGGGTCTTCCGGGACCGCCTCGACGACGAGCCCGCAGTCGGCGAAGGCCGAGGCATCCGTCGCCGTCGACACCGAGGCGAGCAGGTCATCGAGCGCCCGCGAGCTCGTGCCGCGCTCGACCGAACGGGTGAGCGCCTGCGCGATGCGGCCGGCGGCGCCGTCGGCCGCGGCGGCGTCGGCCTCGACGACGACCACCGTCGCTCCGGCGAGGGCGAAGGCGTGGGCGATGCCGGATCCCATCCGACCGCCGCCCAGCACGCCCACGCGGGCAGGCACGGCGCCGGGCGCTTCGGCGCCGGGGGTCGAGGCATCCGTCACCGATTCCTCCGTTCGAGGAAGGCCGTCATGCGCTCGTGCTTCTCGGGGCGTTCGAAGAGCTCGGCCTGCAGCTCGAGGTCGACGTGCGGGTGCGCGTCGCGCGGGGCGCGGAGCGCCGACTTGGTGTGCCGGACGGCGAGCGCGTCGTTCGCGGCGATGCGGTCGGCGATCTCGTGGGCGGCGGCGAGCAGATCGTCGGGCTCGTGCAGCGAGGAGAGCAGCCCCCACGCGAGCGCCTCGTCGGCGTCGAGGATGCGGCCCGTGAAGAGCAGCTCGGCTGCCCGCGACGGACCGACGATGCGGGGAAGTCGCCACGTCGCACCGGCGGCGGCGATGATCGCGAGGCCCGTCTCGGGGTTTCCGAGCCGGGTGCGCGGCGTTCCGAGACGGATGTCGGCGGCATAGGCGAGCTCGGCGCCGCCACCGAGCGCATAGCCGTCGACGGCGGCGATGACGGGCATGGGGAGCGCCGCGATGCGCTCGAAGGCGTAGGTGTTGATGCCCTGGCGGGCGTCTGCGGCACGGCGGTCGCGCAGCTGCGCGATGTCGGCCCCCGACGCGAAGACACCGCCGGCGCCGGTCAGGATGAGGGTCCTCGGCTCCTGCTCCAGCTCGATGCAGAGGGCGTGCAGCGCGTCGACCGTCGCCAGATCGATGGCATTGCGCGAGGCGGGACGATCGAGGGTCGCCACGACCCTGTCGTCGCCGCACTCGACGATGAGAGGAGGCCGGATGCCGTCCGTCATTGGTCGCGCTCCGCGTCGTTCTGGAATATCTAACCGATCGTTCAGTAATAATGGCAGACACGCGAAGGATCGCCAAGAGAGGCCGCTCCCGCCGGACGGCAGGCGGCCGGATGGGAGACTGGGTCGATGACCGCGACACCTGCGACGGGCGCCCCCACCGGGCAGCCCGCTCGGCGCGGTCGCCCGGGCTACGATCGGGCGCGGATCCTCGAGGTCGCGGTGAGCCTCTTCAACGAGCAGGGATACGACGCGACCTCCGTCGCCGATCTCGCCGCGCGCCTCGGCCTCACGAAGTCCGCGCTGTACCACCACTTCGACTCCAAGGAGCAGCTGCTCGCCGAGGCGCTCGACGACGCGCTGGGCGCCCTCGAGGGCGTGCTCGACGAGCCGGAGGCGTCGACGGGCACTCCCGCCGAGCGCCTCGACTTCGTACTGCGCGCCGCCGTCGAGGTGCTCATCGACCGGCTCCCCTCGGTCACGCTGCTGCTGCGCGTACGCGGCAACAGCGTGACCGAGCGCGACGCGCTCGAGCGCCGGCGCCTGTTCGACCAACGGGTGACCGAGCTCGTGCGAGCCGCGCAGAACGCGGGCCTCGTCCGCGCCGACATCGACGGCGCGGTCACGACCCGGCTCGTGTTCGGAATGATCAACTCCGTCGTCGAGTGGTACCGCCCGACGGGACCCATCGATCGAGATCGGCTCGCCCACGATGTGGTGACGATCGCGCTCGACGGCATGCGCACACGGTGAGGCGCCGGCTCGCCGCCTCTCAGGGCGAGAGCACCTGCGCGACGCGATCGAGAGCGTCGGGCACGAGTGCGTAATACGCCCAGGTGCCGCGTTTGGTGCGAGTGAGGAAGCCCGCCGCGGTCAGCACCTTGAGGTGATGCGACACCGTCGGCTGCGAAAGGCCGACGGGCTCGATGAGATCGCACACGCACGCCTCGGCACCCTCGGAGGCGGCGACGATCGAGAGCAGGCGCAGGCGCGCGGGGTCGGCGAGCGCCTTCATCGTGAGCGCGAGCTGCTCGGCCTCGTCGGCGGAGAGGGGCTCCCGCACGAGGGGCGAGCAGCACGCTCCGGCGGAGGAGGAGACGTCGGTGACCTCGAGCATCGTCGGCATGCATCGATGCTAGTCGATATTGACACCGATCGATATAAGGATGACAATCGCATCGACATCCATCGATATGCGGAGGCACGGTGACACTCATCGATCTCACCCGGCCCTCATCCGAGGCGCCGACGACAGCACTGCCCGTGGCGATCATCGGCGCAGGGCCGATCGGTCTCGCGGCGGCCGCCCACCTCGCCGAGCGGGGCATCCCCTTCGTCGTCTTCGAATCGGGAGCGGATGCCGTAGCCAGCGTCCGGGCGTGGGGCCACACCCGGCTCTTCTCGCCGAGGAAGCACCTCGTCGATCCGGCGGCTGCGCGCCTCCTCGCCGAGACGGGGTGGACGCTGCCCGCGCCGGAGCGCGCCCCGACCGGAGCCGAGCTCGTCCGCGAATATCTCGAGCCGCTCGCGGGCCTCGACGCCATCGCCCCGCAGATCCGCACGCACACGCCGGTCATCGGCGTGAGCCGGGAGGGCATGGACCGCACACGGACCCGGGGACGCGCGCAGGCGCCCTTCGCCGTGCGCATCCGCACGGCGGAAGGAGCGATCGAGGAGGTGGCCGCGCGCGCCGTGCTCGACGCCTCAGGCACCTACCTCTCGCCCAACTCCCTCGCCTCCAACGGCCTGGAGCTCCTCGGTCTCGCGGAGGTGGCGGCCGACGTGGTGCCGGCGCTCCCCGACGTGATGGGTCGCGACCGGCCGACCTTCGCAGGGCGCCGTGTCACCGTCGTCGGAGCGGGGCACTCCGCGGCGAACACGCTCCTCGCGCTCGCGGAGCTCGCGCGGACCGACCCGGAGACGACCGTGACGTGGCTCATCCGCAACGCGCGCGCCACGCGGGTCTCCTCCTCCCCCGGCGACGAGCTGGCCGATCGCGCCCGCCTCGGCTCCCGGGTGGAGGCGGCCCTCGAGCGGGGCGAGGTGGCGCTGGTGGACGGATTCGAGATCGTGCGAGCCCATCGCAGCGACCAGGGCGTCGAGCTCGTCGGGCATCGGGCCGGAGAGCTGGTCACGCACGTTACCGATGTGGTCGTCAACGCGACCGGGTTCCGGCCGGACCTCTCGATCCTCCGGGAGCTGCGACTTGAGCTCGACGACATCGTCGAGGCGCCCCGCCGGCTCGCGCCGCTCATCGACCCCAACGTGCACTCGTGCGGCACCGTCGAACCGCACGGATACCGCGAGCTCGCACACCCGGAGCCGGGCTTCTTCATCGTCGGCATGAAGTCGTACGGCCGCGCGCCGACGTTCCTCCTCGCGACCGGCTACGAGCAGGTGCGCTCCGTGGTCGCCTGGATCGCGGGAGACGCGGATGCCGCGGCATCCGTCCGGCTCGTCCTCCCTGCGACGGGCGTCTGCTCGACCGACGCGGGAGGATGCTGCACATGATCGACGTGCGGGAGCTGAGGGCGGCGGACTGGCCGGCCGTGGAGGCGATCTACCGGCAGGGGATCGAAGACGGCGAGGCGACCTTCGAGACCCGAACCCCGACGTGGGAGGAGTTCGACGCCGGAAAGGTGCCGGCCCCGCGGCTGGCCGCCGTAGATGCCGGAGGCGACCTGCTCGGCTGGGCCGCGGCATCCCCCGTCTCGTCCCGCGCGGTCTACCGCGGGGTGATCGAGCACTCGATCTACGTCGAACGCTCGGCCCAGGGACGCGGCGTCGGACGGATGCTTCTCACCGCGTTCGTCGAGGCGGCGGATGCCGAGGGTTTCTGGACCGTCCAGTCGGCGGTCTTCCCCGAGAACGCTGCGAGCATCCGGCTGCACGAGGCGCTCGGGTTCCGAACCGTCGGACGCAGGGAGCGCATCGCCCGCTCGGCGAAGGGGCCGAACGCCGGCCGATGGCGCGACACCGTGCTGCTCGAGCGGCGGAGCACGATCAACGGAACGGACTGAGCGCCCCGTGGGAAGGTGGAGACCATGAGCACCCGACCGACCGTCCTGTTCGTCTGCGTGCACAACGCGGGGCGATCGCAGATGGCTGCGGGCTACCTGCGCGCTCGCGCCGGCGATCGCGTCGAGGTGCTCTCCGCGGGCTCTGAGCCGAAGGGGAGCATCAACCCCGTCGCGGTCGCGGCGATGGCCGAGGAGGGCATCGACATCGCGTCCCAGATCCCGAAGCTCCTCGAGGTCGACGACGTGCGGGCGTCGGACGTCGTGGTCACGATGGGCTGCGGCGACGCGTGCCCGATCTTCCCCGGCAAGCGCTACGAGGACTGGGACCTCGACGATCCCGCGGGTCAGCCGCTCGAGGTCGTGCGGCCCATCCGCGATGAGATCCGCCGGCGGGTCGACGAGCTCGTCGCCGAGCTGCTGGCCGAGGCCCCGGACGGGCGTCGCAAGCACCGTGCACCGGACGTGCCGCCACCGCGCTTCACCGTCTGAGCCGACGCGCCGAGGCATCCGGCGCCTCTCGCTGGATCCGGGCGCGCTATATCCGGCGTCCGAGCCTGACGCAACCCCCTCAGAGGTCGCCGGAGCGTCGCGCAGTCTGGCAGGGACCAGAGGAGGTTGCGCATGAAGGCGATGACGTACCGAGGTCCGTACAAGGTGCGGGTCGAAGAGAAGCCCGATCCGAAGATCGAGCACCCGAACGACGCGATCGTCCGCGTCGAGCTGGCCGCGATCTGCGGATCGGACCTGCACCTGTTCCACGGCATGATGCCAGACCTCCGGATCGGGCACACGTTCGGTCACGAGTTCATCGGACGCGTCGAGCAGGTCGGCCCGTCCGTGCAGAACCTGAAGGTCGGCGACCGGGTCATGGTGCCGTTCAACATCTACTGCGGCTCGTGCTTCTTCTGCGCGCGAGGGCTGTACTCCAACTGCCACAACGTCAACCCCAATGCGACGGCCGTGGGCGGGATCTACGGCTACTCGCACACCACGGGCGGCTACGACGGCGGGCAGGCGGAGCTCGTGCGCGTGCCCTTCGCCGACGTCGGGCCGTCGATCATCCCCGAGTGGCTCGACGATGAGGACGCCCTCCTGCTCACCGACGCCTTCTCGACCGGCTACTTCGGCGCGCAGCTCGGCGACATCGTCGAGGGCGACACCGTCGCCGTGTTCGGGGCGGGCCCGGTCGGTCTCGCGGCCGCGCGATCGGCGTGGCTCATGGGCGCCGGCCGGGTGATCGTCGTCGACCATCTCGACTACCGGCTCGCGAAGGCCCGCGACTTCGCCTTCGCCGAGACGCACAACTTCGCCGAGACCCAGGACGTCGTCGTCGACCTCAAGAAGGCGACCGACGGCCTCGGGGCCGACGTCGTGATCGAGGCGGTCGGCGCCGAGGCCGATGGCAACCTGACGCAGCACATCACGTCCGCCAAGTTCAAGCTGCAGGGCGGCTCGCCCATCGCGCTGAACTGGGCCATCGACTCCGTCCGCAAGGGCGGCAACGTCTCGGTCATGGGCGCCTACGGGCCGCTGTTCAGCGCCGTCAAGTTCGGCGACGCGATGAACAAGGGGCTGACGATCCGCACGAATCAGGCGCCGGTCAAGCGCCAGTGGCCGCGGCTCCTGGAGCACATCCAGGCGGGGTACCTCAAGCCGAGCGACCTGATCACTCACCGCATCCCCCTCGATGAGATCGCCGAGGGGTATCACATGTTCTCCGCCAAGCTCGACGACTGCATCAAGACCGTCGTGCGCCCGACCGCCGCCTGATCCGAGAGGAAGAGCCATGCCGTACACCGCAGACAAGCCGCCGCTTCCCGAGACGACCGAGGAGCTTCGGGCTCGCATCCCCGGCTGGGGTGCCGATCTCGACCCCGCGAACCGGCCCTCGTACCCGAAGGAGCGGTTCGCGCCGCAGGAGACCGGCGCGCACTGGGACCTCCCCGAGAGCCAGCCCGACCCGAACGGTCGGGAGCGCTCGATCGAGCACCTGCGCCTGACCCCGGTCTTCGGGACCGCTCAGCCGCTGCACGGCGTCTCGGGCGCCATTCGCCGCTTCGCATACGCGCACTACAGCGAGGGCCGGGCCGCCCACTGGCTCCTCCTCGTGGTCGGCGATCGCGTCGACTCCGTCGGCGCGCACCTGCGCTCCTTCGCGACGCTGCGTCCGGACAATCCCGTGACGCAGACGGGGGTTCTCGGCGAGCGCGGACGGCGACCGCTGGCATCGCGGTTCGGCCGCCACCGCGCCGACCTGAAGCACGCGTGGCTCGATCCGGTCATCGTGGTCGGACCGTGGGTGCTCTCGATCGTCGGCGCCGTGGCGATCCTGCGGCGGGTTGCCCGTCTCTTCTGAGGCGGCGCGGCCGGGTCGCACCCGACCCGGCCGGGGCGCCGCATGCACCATCCGGAATACGGCTCGGACGACGAGGATGACGCGCCGCCGCGCACCGGACAGGCGGGGCCGCGCGCAGAGACGGGATCCTGCGCACAGAGGACGCCGCATTCGGGAACGGGACAGTGTCGCGGCTCCCGCGACGGCCGTCGGAGATGGTGGATCCGGAGGATGATGGACGACCTGGAGACGCCCTATACGCGTCGCTTCGCGCGCAGCACGAACGTCGATGAGGCACGCGGCTCGATGCGCGAGCTGTACGGGACATCGATGGCACTCGTCGCCGATCCGCCGCAGGAGTTCCGGTACGAGGCCGCCGCCGTCACCGATGAGGGATTCTCGGCGGCGACGCTCCGATTCATCGGCGCGTGCCGCTCGGGCACGGACTCGTTCCCGGACCTCATCGTCGCCCACGCTCCCGCCGGACGTCACCGCTGGCGTGCCGGACGGGAGTCGGGCCCGGGTGCCATCCCGTTCCTCGTGCCGCCCGGCCGGGATCTGCGCGTCGAGTTCAGCGGCCTGCACCTGCGCACCCTTCGCATCGAAGGGGACGCCCTCCGACGGACGGCGCAGGCTCTCACGGGGAGGGAGCCGGGGCCGTTGCGACTGGAAGGCCTCAACGGCAGCTCGCAGCACCACGCCCTCATGATCGAGACCCTCCGGTTCGTCGAGGCGACGCTCATCGCCGACCCGACCCTGCGCGACGCCCCGCTCGTCCGCTCGCAGATCGCCCACCAGGCGCTGACGTCGGTCTTCGCCACCTTCCCGCTCATCGATCTGACCGCCACCCGTCCCGCGGCCACGTCGCGTGCCCTGCGCCGGGCGATCTCGCACATGGAGCAGCATCTGCAGGACCCACTCTCGATCGCCGACATCGCGATCACTGCGGGCGTCTCGACGCGCGCGCTCCAGTCGGCCTTCCAGCGGCAGTTCAGCATGACGCCGTCGCACTATCTCCGGCGCCTGCGCCTGCGCGCCGCCCACGAAGACCTGCGCAACGCCACCGATGCCCGCGTCGCCGTTCGGGACGTCGCACGCAAGTGGGGCTTCGTCCATGCGGGCCGCTTCGCGCAGCTGTACGCGGACCAGTACGGCGAACGCCCCTCCGACACCCTCCGCCGCTGACTCGCAGTGCTGCGGCCGCGCGGCCGAGTGATCGGTCGAGGGATGCCTCGGCTCACCCTCCGCTGAAGGCGGTGAAGAAGCGGTCGCGGAACGCGTCCATCCTCCACACCGGTGCGTCGGGCGACGGGTGCACTCCGTCCTCCCACCCCCACGAGTCGATGCTCGCCATGACGGCCGGGTCCTTGGCGATGACGGTCACAGGCACGTCGTGGTCGGCATCCTCTCCGCTGACGATGCGCGCCGGCTGGTGGTCGCCCAGCACCACCAGCACGAGGTCCGGCGAGTCGTAGGTCTCGAGGTACGAGAAGACGGCGCCGAGCGAATACTCGATCGACTCGCCGTAAAGCTTCCGCACGCGCTCCGGGTCCTGCCAGACGACGACCGGCGGGTCGCCGGCATCGGCCTGCGCCTGGAACACCGAGCCGTCGCCGAGCTCGTCCCACGGAACAAGGCTCGGAAGGGGCGTCCACGGCGTGTGCGAGGAGACGAAGTCGATCTCGGCCATGACGGGGGCGTGGCCGGGGGCGAGCTCGCGATCGCGGAACTGCTGCAGCGTGAACTGGTCGGGCACCCGCGCGTAGCTGAACCGGGGCCCGTGATAGTCGAGATTGCGCGAGTCGAGCACCGCGTCGTAATGGTAGAACGTGCGGGCGACGTCCCAGGGCTCCTTGTTCGACGGGACGACATCCACGGTCCGCCAGCCCGCCTCCGCGAAGGCGTGGGCGAGGGTGAACCGCTGCGTGGCCGTGAGCTGCGCGTACTTCTGCGGCGAGTCGACCCACAGGCCGCTCTGGAGGGTCGAGTGCGCGAGCCAGCTGACTCCTCCGAAGGTCGGAGAGCTGAGGAAGGCGCTCCGCGACAGGTAGCCCCCCGCGGGCGAGCCGCTCCCCGCCCTGCCGCAGCACGCGGTCCACCCCCGATGAGAAGCTCGACCCCTCGACGGCGACACGCCCGTAGCTCTCGATGAAGGCGAAGACGACGTCCTTGCCCGCCAGCCGCGCAAGCAGGTCGTCGCCGGGCCCGAAGTCGTCGGCGCGGATCTCCCGCGCGAACACCTGACGCGCGCGGATGCCCTCCGCGGTCTGCTCTGTGGTGGCGGCGATCGCCCGCGCCGAGTCCGCCGATGCCAGCGGGACGCCGGGGACGAGCTGCGAGCCGAGCAGGGCTCCGACGATCCAGGCCGCCGCGACGACGGCAGCCGCCCGGCGGCCGGCCGTGCCGGTGGTCGCGACGCAGCGGCCGGCGCGGAGCGCCGCGACCGCGAGCGCGCCTACGAGGGCGACGGCGACCACCGCGAGCAACGCCAGGAGGGCGAGAAGGCCGGCCGGCCCTGTCGCGTCTGCGACGACGCCACCGGCGGCGATCACCTCAGGCCAGTCGTCGGCGGCGCTGAAGGGTCGGTCGATCGTCGACAGGAATCCCAGGTCGAGCGCTCCGACGACGATCGCCCCGACGACGACCACCCCGAAGAGCACCGCCACGGTGACCCGGGCGGCCCGCCACGGCAGCACGATCATCAGCAGGACGAGCGCGACCACTTCGAACGGGATGCCCAGGAGCGCCCGCGGGCTCCCCGCGCTCAACGCGCCCGGGAGAAGGGAGGCGAGGACGATGGTCGCGAACGCCGCCACCGTCGCCGCGGGCGATCCCCGTTCGACCTCCCGCCGGCGAGACCCGCTCCGCACGCCCGCTCCCGCTACGACCGCGCGAGCGGACGGCGGGCGCACGCCGACTCGTCGCCCTCGAGCGAGAACCGGTCCGAGAGCGCATAGCGGAGCAGCACGACGTCGCCGATCTGGCGTGTCTCGGCGAGGGTCGCGCGGTGCTTCGCGTTCCACGGGAAGCGCCCCGCCTCGACGAAGCGCGGTGCACGCGCCTCGCCGACGAAGAACGGGGCGACGACGAGCTGCAGCTCGTCAGCGAGCTGATCGACGAGGAACTGCGTGTGCACGTGCCCTCCGCCCTCGACCATGAGCCGCCTGATCCCCCGGGCCTCGAGATCGTCCAGGACCTCCGCCATCGCCATCTCGCCGCGGCCCAGTCCCACGACGGTCGCGGTGCCGTCCAGCCGTGCCGCGAGCCCCGGCGCGACCTCGCGCGGGCAGTACACGATCTTCTCGGCATCCCCCTCGCGGAAGAATGCCGCCTCGCACGGGATCTCGCCCGTCGCCGTGACCGTGACCTTGGTCGGCGAGCAGGGCAGTCCCGCGGCGGTGCGCACGAGCTGCCGCTCGGGGCTCCGCACCATGAGGCGGGGGTCGTCGCGCCGCAGGGTCGACGCCCCGACCAGGATCGCGTCGCTGTCGGCACGGAGCTGGTCGACGCGGTCGAAATCGGCGCTGTTCGACATCGGGAGCTTGTGCGGCGCTGCGCTGTCGAGATAGCCGTCGAGCGACATCGCGCAGCTGAGCGTCACGTAGGGCCTCGTCATGTCGACGGCTCCTCTGCGGTCAGTACGAGGGGACGCGCGCGGTCCACGGTCGCCGCGCGGCGACGGCGCAGAGCGGATGCCGCGATCACGGCGGCGCCCGGGGCGACGGCGATGAGCGCCAGCACGCCGTACGCGGTCGAGGCCGCGATGCCGGTGGCCGCCCCCATGCCCACGCTCGCGAAGGCCCAGCCGGCCGCTCCCTCGCGCGGACCCCAGCCCGCGAGGTTGAACGGGATCGACCCCGCCATCACGGCGATGAGACCGACGGCGGCGAGACCGGCGGGCGATGCGTGAGCGCCGACGGCGACGGCCGCCACGACGAAGGTGAGGACGTGGCAGAGGACAACGACCGCCGACGCGACGACGACGCCGACCACGACACCCCGGCCGGCGAACGCGGAACGGAGGTGCGCGAGCTCCCGCTGCAGAGCCGCGCGCGCACGCCGGCTGATCGCCGCAGCGAGGACGACCCCGGCGCAGGCGACGAGGACTGCGAGGAGCATCACGCCCACAGCGGGAGCGTATGCCCAGACGCCGAGGGATGCCAGTACGACGGCGGCGAGGACGAGCTGCACGGCCTGCCCTGCCGTGCGCTCGGCAGCGACCGCACGCGACGCGTTCGCGACCGATTCGACCTGCTGCCCGTGTGCGACGGCGCGGTGGACGTCTCCGACGACTCCCCCGGCAGCACCGAGTTGAGGAACTGCGAGCGGTAGTACGCCGCGACGGCACCAGGCTGACCGAGCGGGATGCCGAGGCCTCCCGCGATGAGGCGCCACCGCCACGCCGCGGCCGACGTCGCGACCGCAGCGAGGATCAGGGCGGCGGCGATCGCGGCCGGCGAGAGCGACCCCAGCCCGCGCAGGAAAGGCTCAGTCCCCACCTGCAGCAGGACGGCGACGAGGATCGCGGCGCCGAGCAGCGCCTCGGCCCACACGCGCGCTCGCCGGGACCCGAGAAGCGCCCGCCCGCCCTGCGCCCACGCGGTCATGTCGGATACGCGAGGAGGTCGGCGTGGTGGACGATCACGCGCAGCTCGCCTCGCGCGAGCTGGCGCATCCGGCGGAGGAGGTACTCGTCCCCCCACTCGAGGAGTGCGGGACGCTGCTCGATCCCCGCCGCGATCCAGCCCTCGAGCCAGCCTGAGGTGAGCGCGCGGTCGTCGGCGCCCAGCCGCCACGCGGAACCCGCCGCCCGGACGTTCCACCCCGCGCGCCGGAATGACTCGGCGGCGGCGCTCGCGGCATCCGGTCCGAGCAGCCGGCGATCGTCCGCCAGCCGGCGCTGATGGTCGTTGAAGGCCTCCTGGAAGATCCGGTCACCGGGGTCGGCGGGCTCCAGCCGCACGCGGCCGGTGACGCTGAGGCTGAAGAAGGCGGGGGCCCCGACGGCGACGCACGCATCGACGACGGCATCGAGCTCATCGCGCGTGAGGACGTCGAGGAGAGCGGATGCCGTGACGAGCGACGCTCCGGCCAGATCGTCGGGCCGCAGGTGCTCGGCGTGCTCGACGCTCGTCTCGACCTCGACCTCGTTGCCCTGCGCGTCGGTTCCCGGCACCGCAGCGGCTCGCGCGAGCAGCTGGGGATTCCAGTCGTGCAGCACCCACCGCTGCGGACCGGGGAGGAACGGCGAGAGCCAGCGCATCATCGATCCCGTGCCGCTGCCGAGGTCGTGCACCACCACGGGCCCCTCCACGAGCCGCGCGGCCGCGCGGGCGAGCCGCCGCGAGCGCGAGCGGGCGTCGGCCTCCTGACGCATCGTCAGCCACTCCGCCGAGACCAGGATCACGTCGGTCATGGCGCCCCCTCGAGGGCCTCGGCGATCCGCGCGGCGGTGTCGCTCCAACGTCGGCCGCGCCCGCGCTCGCTCCGAGCACGCGCGGTGAGGCGGGCGCGAAGCGCGGGGTCGGCGATCCACCGGCCGAGCGCCTCACCGAGGGCGGCCGTGTCGCCGGGCGGCACGAGTATCGCGGCGGAGCTCCCCCGCGCGGCTTCGGGGATTCCGCCCACGTCGCTCGCGAGGACCGGGATGCCGCGGCCCAGCGCATCCGCGACGGCCATGCCGTAGCTCTCGACCCGCGAGGGCGCCACGACGAGGTCGGCCCGGCCGTAGGCCCGGTCGAGCGCGCGCCCCGCGAGCACGCCGGGGAACGAGATGCGGCCGTCGATGCCCTCGGCCGACGCCCGGTGCTCGATCTTCTGGACGAATGCGGGCTCGACGTCGACGGCGCCCGCGATGGTGCAGGCCCACTCGAGGTCCGTGTCCAGGCTCGTGAGAGCGTCGACGAGCACGTCCTGGCCCTTGTGCGGCGCGACGACGCCGACGCAGAGGAGCGATGCGCCGTTCGCGCTGCCCTCGGCTGCCGGGGCCGGCTCCACGCCTGGCGGCGCGGCCACCACCGCGACCGGGTCCGCGAGTCCTGAGTCGACGATACGTCGACGCAGCCACTCACTGGCCGTCACGATGCGCGACGCCGCCGCGAAGGCGCGCCGCTCCCCCTCGACGACGGCGGCCTCGGCATCCGGGAACTCGTCCGACACCATATGGGCCAGCACGACCACCCGGAGTCGCCGGCACTCGGCCTCGATGACGCCCGCCGACCGGCCGGCCACGAGACCGTCGACGAGCACCACCGCCCCGTCGTCGAGCGCGGGCAGGACGGATGCCGCGGACGGCACGACGACCGCTGGGGCTTCCGACGGCTCGTCGACGATGCGTGCAGCGGGGCTGACGCCCGCCGTCACCGGCGTCAGCCGCACGTCCCACCCGAGCGCCGCCAGCGCCTCGGCGACCCGGAGGTCGAAGACGTTGCCGCCGCTCACGCGCGCGGGGTCATCGACCCCCTCGGGGACGACGAAGTGCACGGTGCGGGCTGGGCTCACAGGGCCACCTCGTACGACGCCCAGGCGATGTGCGACTCGTGCAGGGTCACGACGATGCCGTTCAGTCCGGCCCCACCGAGCCCGCCGTCGCGCGCGAGGTCGACCAGGCGGTCGGCGATCACGCTGCACAGCCGCTCGGTCGTGGTGTTGACGCCCCGGAACTGCGGCTCGTCGTCGAGATTGCGGTACGACAGCTCCGAGAGGATGCCTCGGAGCGCCTCGGACGCGCGTCCGATGTCGACGACCACTCCGTCGGCGTCGAGCTCGGCGGCGCGGAACGTCGCATCGACGACGAACGTCGCACCGTGCAGCCGCTGCGCCGGGCCGAACATCTCGCCCGTGAAGCTGTGGGCAACCATGATGTGGTCGCGGACCGTCAGCGAGTAGGTCATGCCGCGTCCCTCCAGTCGATCGTGTGACACAGTCCCGGCGTGGACCCGTCCGCGATCCCCGCCATGATCCGGGGCAGGTCGCGCCACGACGAGTCGCCCGTCAGCAGCGCGTCGAACGCGGGATCGCGCAGCAGCAGCACCGCGAGGGCCATCCGGTCGGCGAGGGTGCGGGTTCCGCGGCGCCGTGGGGCCACCATGCCCACCTGGCTGGAGCGGATCGATAGACGGCGCGAGTGGAAAGCGCCCCCGAGATCGATCGTGACGGATCGGTCGCCGAACCAGCTCGCCTCGATCACCTCACCCTCCGTCGCCGCGAGGCCGAGGGCGAGCTGCAGCCCCGCCTGCGAGCCGCTCGTGTCGATCACGAGGTCGCGCTCGTCCGGCGCGTGATCGGGATGGGCGAACCGCACGCCCAGGCTCTTGCACACCGCCGCCTTCTCGGGGTCGACGTCGACGACGGCGACATCGACGCCGGGCAGCCCGCGCGCGAGCCGCGCGACCGCGCATCCGATCATGCCGGCTCCGATGACGGCGATCCGGTCGCCGACGAGGGGCGCGGCATCCCACAGCACATTGACGGCGGTCTCGACGGCGCCGGCGAGCACCGCGCGCCGGGCGGGGATGTCGGGCGGAACGATCGAGACGGCGGACTCGGGGACCACGAACGCCGACTGGTGGGGGAAGAGCGTGAAGACGGTGCGTCCGACGAGCGCATGGGGCCCGTCCTCCACGACTCCGACGTTGAGATACCCGTACTCGACCGGCGCGGGGAAGTCCCCGCTCTGGAAAGGCGCCCGCATGCGGGTGTGCTCGCTGGGCGGCACCTCGCCGCGGAACACGACCGATTCCGTGCCTCGGCTGATGCCCGTGTAGATCGTGCGCACGAGCACTTCTCCGCGGCGCGGCTCGGCGAGGCGCTGCGTGCGCAGCGCTCCTCTCCCGGGCTCTTCGACCCAGAACGCGGTGGCCTGCCTCATTTCGATCCGATCCGCAAGTGAACTGCGGAGCGGGTCCAATCCGTGTCATGACTTGTACCCACGAAGGGAGAACGGTCACCGCGATGGGAAAGGTTCAGCTCGCTCCACTGTGGTCTGTGGCCGGCGGCGTCGTCGGCCTTGTCGTGATCGCCCTCACGGGTCATCTGTCGCCCCTCGGTTGGTTTGCCGGTATCGCCTACCTTCTCGCGACGACCGTGCTCCTGACGAGGGGGTTGCGCCGCAGCGGCCTGGAGCGCTTCGGGCCGGCGAATGCCGTCACGCTGACGCGGTCCACCCTGGTCGCCCTCGTGACGGCCCTCGTCGCGACGGCGTTGTGGGAGCCGGTGCCGCCTGCCCTGCTGGTCTGTCTCGCGGCGCCGGCGCTCGCACTCGACGCGGTCGACGGCTGGGTCGCCCGGCGGACGGGGAGCACGAGCGAGCTCGGCGCGCGATTCGACATGGAGGTCGACGCGTTCCTGCTGCTCGTGTTGAGCCTCGCCGTCGCCCCGGAACTCGGGTGGTGGGTCGTCACGATCGGAGCCCTCCGTTACGCCTTCGCCGCGGCGGGCCTGGTCTGGCCGTGGATGAACACGATCCTCCCGCCGAGGTACTGGCGGAAGGTCGTGACGGCCGTCGCCGGGATCGCGCTGGTCGTCGCGGTGTCAGGAGCCTTCCCGCGTTGGGTGGACTACGCCGCGACCGCCGTGGGTCTCGCCCTGCTCCTCGAGTCGTTCGGGCGCGATGTGCTGTGGCTCGTGCGCGAGCACCGCCGCGCCACTGCGGTGGATCGTCGCTGGAGGGGCGCCGATCTGCCCGGCACGGCGGCCCCTCGCGGCCGCGTGGGCGAGCGGCGTCTCAGCGCCGGGCCGCACGCGAGTGCAGAAGGCCCGTGATCGCACCCAGCGTCGCTCCGACGAGGGTGTCGATGACGCGCTCGCTCGCGACCTCGATCGATCCGGAGACGCCCGTCGCGGCGCTCGTGAGCAGCAGCACGAGCGGCGTGATGAACGTCAGGGCGAGGGCGTAGTTGCGCACGACCACGATCTCGATCGCGAACTGCAGCCCGCCGAGCACGAGCGCGAGCGCGATGCCCGTGATCGGCACGGGAGCCACGAGCAGGTAGAGCACGACCCCGACGAGGGTGCCGACCATGCGGTGCAGACCGCGGTGGAAGGCCGCCTGTCGCTCCGCTGCGGTGCCGATCACGGCGATCGCCGCGCCCACGATCCAGTACACCCGGTCGGGGTCGATCGCGATGCCCAGTGCCGTTCCCACGAGCGCCACGATCGCGGCCCGCAGGAACAGCATCCCCGCCGGCCCCGACCACGACGGACCCGGAAGCAGCTCGCGCAGCGGATGGCGAGGCATCCGTCGCCTGCTCGCGAGGACGAGCGGAGCTGCCGTGATGAGGATCGAGAGCAGGATGCCGCCCGCGACCGCCGCGAGGTAGACACCCGCCGGCGCGCCGACGCTCGAGACGTGCGCCGACAGGCCGAAGATCAGCACCGCGAACAGAGGCCCGGGCGGACCCAGGGAGAAGCCGAAGGCGGCCGCCGAGGCGGCGAGTGTCACGAGCGCGAGCCCCAGGATCGTGAGGAGCGGCGAGGATCCGGCCCAGACGCCGAGCGCCGCCGCAGCGAAGAGCCCCGCACCCACGACCGGCACGACGCGCACACGATCGATCGCGGCACGGTTCGAGGCGTACAGGGCTGCGAAGGCGCCGGTGGCCGCCTGGTATCCGATGTCGGGATGGCCGACGACCGTCATCACGGCGATCGGCACGGCCATGGCGAGGCTCGCCTGCAGCGCGATCGGCCACCGCGGCCCCGGTGCGGGCCTCAGTGTGAAGAGGCTCCCGAACGCCTGACGCAGGGCTGCAGCCAGCCGCTGCCCGAAACTCCCGCGTGCGTTCGCCACCGCTCTCCCTCGCTCCCCTCGATTCTCCCCCGCCCTGTGTTACCCCCTGCGACGCATCTTTACGGCATGTGATTCGCCGGCCGGTGACGGATGCCGCGGCCCGCCTACCGTGATCGACACCCGGCCCCACGCCGGCGACCACGAACCGAGGACCGCGATGACCACCACCGCTGACGACCGCACCCGCGTCGAGGTGCGTCCCCCCGCCACCCCGGCGCCTCCGACCGCGGGCGCTTCAGGGACGGATGCCGAGGCATCCCGCGACCGCGTCGACCTCGGGTCGTTTCCCGTCGTGCACACACGACACTGGTTCCGCTGGACGCTCGCCGCGATCGTCATCTTCGTCGTCGCGCAGTTCGTGTGGTCGGTCGTCACGAACCCCAACTACGAGTGGGACGTCTTCGCGCACTACTTCTTCGCCGAGCCCGTGCTCATCGGCGTCGGCTACACCCTCGCCCTGACGGCCATCTCGGCCGTCATCGGCTTCACGCTCGGAACGGTGCTCGCGCTCGGCCGGCTGTCGAAGTCGCCGCTGCTGTCCGCGGCGTCGTGGTCGTACATCTGGTTCTTCCGGTCGGTGCCGCTCGTCGTGCAGATCATCGTCTGGTACAACCTCGGCTACCTGTACCCGACGCTCGGCCTCGGCACACCCTTCACGACCGACTTCTGGATCGTCGAGTTCCCGACGGTCAACGTCATCAGCGCCTTCGCTGCGGCGATCCTCGGGTTGGGGCTCCACCAGGCGGCGTACTCGGCCGAGATCATCCGCGGCGGCCTGCTGTCGGTCGACCAGGGGCAGACCGAGGCGGCGGCGGCCCTCGGCATCCCGGCGCGCCAGCGGCTCTTCCGCATCGTCCTGCCGCAGGCCATGCGCTCGATCGTCCCGAACGCGACCAACGAGGTCATCGGGCTCGTCAAGGGCGCCTCGGTCGTCTTCGTCATCGCGATCCCCGAGGTCTTCTACGCCGTCCAGGTCATCTACAACCGCAACAGCCGCGTCATCCCGCTGCTCATCGTCGCGGTCGTCTGGTACACGCTCATCACGACGATCCTGAGCATCGCGCAGTACTACATCGAGCGGCACTACGCCCGTGGGACGGTGCGAGTGCTGCCGCCGACCCCGCTCCAGCGCTTCCGCCGATGGACATCGGTCCAGTGGGCCCGCCTCGGAGACTCGCCCGCTCCCCCGCCGTCCGCCGTCCGGACCGCAGTCCCGATCGCGCCGGATGCCGGCATCGACGCCAATGAGGAGACCCGATGACCACCGCGCCCGCGACCGAGACCCGTGGTCTCGTCGAGATCCACAACGTCCACAAGAGCTACGGCGGTCTCGAAGTCCTCGCCGGCGTCGACCTGACGGTCGCCCCCGGAGAGGTCGTCGCGATCCTCGGGCCGAGCGGCTCGGGCAAGTCGACCCTCCTCCGCACGATCAACCACCTCGAATCGGTGGACCGCGGCTCGGTGACCGTCGACGGACAGCTCATCGGCTACGAGCGCCGCGGCGACCGGCTGTACGAGCTGCGGGAGCGCGAGATCCTCAAGCGCCGCACGCAGGTCGGCATCGTCTTCCAGAACTTCAACCTCTTCCCGCACCTGACCGCCGTCGACAACGTCACCGAGGCGCCGGTCGCCACGGGAACCCTCGAGAAGGATGCCGCGCGCCAGCTGGCCCTCTCGCTGCTGGAGCGGGTCGGGCTGGGCGACAAGGCCGACCACTATCCCCGTCAGCTCTCGGGCGGCCAGCAGCAGCGCGTCGCGATCGCCCGCGCGCTCGCGCTGAGCCCGAAGGTGCTGCTCTTCGACGAGCCGACGAGCGCCCTCGACCCGGAACTCGTCGGCGAAGTGCTCGACGTCATCCGCGACCTCGCCCGAGGCGGCACGACCCTTCTCATCGTGACGCACGAGATCGGCTTCGCCCGGGAGGTGGCCGACCGGATCGTGTTCCTCGACGGCGGCCGGATCCTCGAGGAGGGCCCGCCCGACCGGGTGCTGGTCGCCCCGGAGCATCCGCGCACGCGGGAGTTCCTCGCCAAGGTCCTGGCCTGAGGGTCCGCGGCCGTCCGAAGCAGCCGATAGCCCCGACGCATCCCGCACATCCCGCAGTCCCGAAGCATCCCGCACAGCCCGAAGCATCCCGCACAGCCCGAAGCATCCCGCACAGCCCGAAGCATCCCGCACATCCGAAGCATCCCGAGAAGAGAGAGACACAGCATGGCCATCAGCAAGAAGCAGGGCATCGCGATCGGCGTCGGCGTCGTCGCGGTGGTCGCGATCGTCGGCGGCATCTTCGCCGCGATCAACCTCAATCAGCCGTCCGCAGCCGATGCGGCGGCGGCACCGGCGCCGACCGAGACGAACACGACGACCGACGAGATCCGGTGGTTCCACACGGATGCCGTCCCCGAGGCCGTCGAGGCGCTCAAGGCGAGCGGCTTCGAGCCCATCCAGCCCGGCAAGCTCACGGTCGCCGTCGGCGCCTTCGTCCCGCCGCTGAGCTACCAGCCCGAGGGCACGTCGGCGGCGACGGATGTCGCGGGGACCGAGCCGAACATCGGCTCGCTCATCGCCGAGGGACTCGGCCTCGAGTACAACCCGCAGGTCGTCGCGTGGGCCGATTGGCCGCTGGGCATCCAGTCCGGAAAGTACGACCTGATCGCCTCGAACGTCACCGTCACCGAGGAGCGCAAGGAGCTCTACGACTTCGCGAGCTACCGGGAGGATCTCCTGGGCTTCTACGTGAAGGCCGACAGCGACATCGACTCGATCAAGGGCGCGGAGGACATCTCGGGCCTCAAGATCATCGTCGGCTCGGGCACGAACCAGGAGCAGGTCCTGCTCCGCTGGAACGAGGAGCTCGAGGCCGCGGGCGAGGCGCCCGCCGAGCTCGTGTACTACGACGACACCGCTGCGGCGACGCTCGCGATCCAGTCCGGCCGCGCGGACGCCACCTTCGGGCCGAACGCCACGTCGGCCTGGTCGGCACGTGAGACGGGCGACACGAAGCTCGTGGGCATCGTGCCCGGCGGATGGCCCGACACGGCGCAGATCGCCGCGGGCACGGCCAAGGGCAACGGGCTCATCGAGGCCGTGAACATCGTCCTGAACAAGCTCATCGAGGACGGCACCTACACCGAGCTCCTCGAGTGCTGGGGCCTCGATTCGGAGGCCGTCACCTCGTCCGAGATCAATCCTCCGGGGCTCCCCAAGCCCTGACTTCCCACCCGTGGCGGGACCGGAGCATCCGGTCCCGCCACGCCTATCCGCATCCGCCCCCACTCCCCTAGCCGAGGCATCCATGACCACCGTTCCTCTCTCCGTCCTCGACCTCTCGCCGTTCGGCTCCGGGCAGACCCCCGCCGACGGGCTGCGGGCGACGATCGCGCTCGCGCAGAGCGCCGAGCGCCTCGGCTACTCCCGCTACTGGCTCGCCGAGCACCACCTGAACCCCGGCGTCGCGGGCGCCGCGCCGCATGTGCTCCTCGCCTCGATCGCCGACAAGACCTCGCGCATCCGCATCGGGACCGCCGCGACGATCATCGGCAACTACTCCCCGCTGCAGGTCGTAGAGGCCGCCGGCGTCGTGTCGGCGCTCCACCCCGGACGCTTCGACCTCGGCATCGGCCGCTCCGGCTCGACGAGCTCGGCGCAGACGCCGCCCCGCGGCGGCCACCGCGAGGACCGCGTCGTCGACGGCATCCTGCTTCCCGCGCCCCACGCGTTCTCGATCGACGCGGCGCGATTCGTCGCACAGGCCCGGCTCCTCGGCCGCACGCCCGGGGACGCCGACCGGTTCGAGCAGGACGTGCTCGACATCCTCGCCCTCATCGACGGCACGTACGTCGCGCCGGAGGGCGTGCCGATCCACGCGACGCCCTCCGAAGGGCAGGACATCCAGGTGTGGCTGCACGGCAGCACGGCCGGTCCGAGCGCAGAGCTCGCCGGGCGGCTGGGCCTTCCGTTCGGAGCGAACTACCATGTCGCGCCCACGTTCGTCCTCGAGGCGGTCGAAGCGTATCGCCGCGCCTTCCGCCCGGGTGTGCTCGCCGAGCCGCGCGTGATCGTGTCGGTCGATGTGCTCGCCGCCGACTCGAACTCCGAGGCGCTGCGACTCGCGGCCGGATACCCGCACTGGGTCCACAGCATCCGAGCGGGCGACGGAGCGATCCCCTACCCGAGCCCCACGCAGGCGCTCACCGCGCCCCTCGACAGCGCGTCGCTCGCCGTCGTGCGCGACCGTGTCGCGACGCAGTTCGCGGGTAGCGCCGCCGCCGTCGCCGAGCGCCTCGACGGCCTGCGTCGCGTGACGGGCGCCGACGAGCTGCTCGTCACGACGGTCACGCACGACCCCGCCGACCGCGAGCACTCGTACGAGCTGCTGGCCCAGGCGTGGGGACTCCAAGCGCCTTCCTTCGAGAACGATGAGGCGACGGATGCCTCGGCGGACGCGTCTTCGGACGGTTCATCCGACGCCCGCTCCGGGCAGTCGACGGATGCCGCGGCCGCTCGCGCCGCGGACTCCGTGCTGGCGTAGCCCTCGCACCCTGCGCCCGTACCGCACGCGCGAGCGGAGGAGATCCCGCGAAGGGAGGGCGGATTCCTCGATCCTGACCTCCGCTCGCTCGATCCCCTCCGCTCGGCGAGGGGTACGCCCAGCCGCGCCAGCGTCAGCTCGCGCCGAGACGCACCTGCTCCAGCACACGCCATGGGTAGACATGCTCATCGCGGTCGAGCTCGAGGAGCGACCCGATCCCCATCATCGTGAGGTGCAGCCACTCGAGAGGGACGACGTCCACGGCCGGTTCGCCCCCGATGCGGCGGCCGAATGCCTCCGCGGCCGCATGCAGCTCGTCGGCACCCTCGAAGGTGAGGTGGAAGGTCACGTACCGCGTGCCGAGACCCCACCCCGGACGCCACCACCAATGACTGCGGGTCTGCTCGAATCCGCCCTCGTGAATCGCATCGCCGACTCCCCTTCTACGCGACCCGCACCCGCTCGTCGTGGTCGTCGAGCACGAACGACTCGAGAGCGACGGCGCGATAGAGCCGATGCCGTGCGGGTTCCCTCAGCCGGGCGGCATCCCATTCGTCGAGGCCTCGTTCGACCGACTTCGCGTTGTAGACGGCGAGGGCCTCGTCGAACGACGAGTCGCCCACCAGCTCGGCCTCCGCGGACACGTAGAAGGCGCTTCCGGCCCCGGGCGGCCTGCTGGAGTCGAAGATCACGATCGACACGCGGGAGTTCTCCGCGATGTTGCGCGAGTGCCGCGCTCCCGGCTTCGAGGCCCACACGAAGAGGTCTAGTCCGCGGGCGGCGAACCACACCGGTGACGCCCACGGCGCTCCGTCGACACCCGCCGTCGCGAGGGTCAGGTACGCGTTCTCGGCCACAAGGCTCCGAGCCAGGCCGGTGGGGTCGTTCGCGGCGGCGTCGGGAGTCATGCCTCCAACCTAGGAACTCACCGCCGCGGAGCGCCAGGCACTCCGCCGGCGCCGGTCACCGCGCGACGCCGCGCGCGAGCGGAGGAGAACACACCAAGGGAGGACGGATGCCTCGGATCCGCCCTCCGCCCGCTGAATCCCCTCCGCTCGATCCGGCGGCCGAGGGCGTGTCAGCCTGTGCCGTCCGCCCCGCGACGCCAGGCACGAGCGGAGGAGAACACGCCGAGGGAGGACGGATGCCTCGGATCCGCCCTCCGCCCGCTCAATCCCCTCCGCCCGATCCGGCGGCCGAGGGCGCATCAGTCAGCGGCGCGTGAGCCCCGCGGTGCCGCGCGCGAGGGGAGGAGAATACTCCAAGGGAGGACGGATGCCTCGGATCCGCCCTCCGCCCGCTCAATCCCCTCCGCCCGATCCAGGCGACCAAGAGGCGGGTCAGCGGGTGACGAGGTCCGCGAGGACCCGCCCGACGACGGGCGCGAACTTGAAGCCGTGGCCCGAGAACCCGGCGCCGACCGCGACGGGCCCGATGCGCTCGAGGAAGAAGGCCGAGTCGGGCGTCGACGTGTAGGTGCACGTGATCTCTGCGAGCGACGCGGCATCCACGCCGGGAAGCCACTCCTGCGCATACCGGCGGATCCTCGCCGTGAGCTCGGGATCGGGCACATAGGTGCGGCGGTCGGGATGCGTCTCGGGCCCGACCCCGTGCCACCCGGCTTTCACCCCCTCACCGGGAGATCCCATGCCGTACACGGCGCTCGGGAACCACGCGGTCGCGGGATCGTCGGAGGACGGCGCGTGGTTGAAGCCCGGCCAATCTTCCGGCGCGCCGATGAGGGGCGCGAAGAACGCGGGCTGCTCCTGCGTCACGCGAAGCGGCGGCAGCGCGAACGACGCTCCCAGCCCGGCGAGCACGTCGACCGTCCACGCGCCGGCGGTCACGACGGCGCGATGCGCCCGCAGCTCGGTCTCGCCCCCAGCGGAGCGCACCCGCAGGACCACTCCGTCGTCGCCGACCGACCCGCCGACGACGGCTGTCGAAATCAGGACGCGCGCACCGCGCGCGCCCGCGGCATCCGTGAACCCGGCGACGGCCCGGTCGGCGTTCAGCCGTCCCGCCTCCGGTGTGTGCAGCACCCGCCCCTCGAAGCGGAGCCCCGGCCAGCGCCGCTCCGCCTCTGCGCCGTCGAGCAGGTCGCCCGCGAACCCGCCCGCCGATACCGCCGCTGCGACCGCCGGGAGATCCCGGCCCGGCCCGTGGTTGACGATGCCGGTGCGGGTCAGCACGGCAGACCCCGCCTCGGCCTCGAGTTCGCGCCACAGCCCCTCGGCCTCACGAAGCCACGCGAGCAGCGCCGGATCGTCGTAGCTCAGGTTGAAGTTGCGCGAGGCCCCGTGGGATGCGCCGCGCGTATGGCCCCCCTCGAACTGCTCGAGGAGCACGACGTCGACTCCGCGTCGCGCGAGACTCCACGCCGTGGCGGCGCCCATGACACCGCCGCCGACCACGACGACCTGGGCGTCCATCGCACCGGCCATCAGAGTGCGACGTTCTTGGCGAAGCAGTGCGAGAACGAGATCTCCGTGTAGGGCGGATAGATGGGGATCGGCGTGTAGCCGAGCCTCTCGTACAGCGCGATGGCGTCGGGCTGCCGATCGCCGGTCTGGAGGATGAGCCGGCGGGCGCCCGCCTCGGCCGCGATGCGTTCGAGCTCGGCCATGAGCGCGCGGCTCAGACCCGTGCCGCGGGCGGTGGGCTCGACATAGACGCGCTTGACCTCGAGCGAACCGTCGAACCCGTCCCCGAGATCGCGGAGGGCGGCGTGCGCGACCGGCCGGCCCTCGGCATCCGTCGCGACGATCGTGGCGACGATCGCCGCCGGATCCACCGTCAGGGCCTCGCCGATGCGCGCAGCGATGTCTTCTGACACGTCGTCCAGCCGGTCGGCGTAGCGCGGAGTGAGCTCGGCATCCATCGCCAGGCGCAGAGCGGATGCGCGGTCGTCGTCCCACGGGACGGTCTCGATCGTCCACACGGCGGTCGTCTCAGGCATGATGCCATTCTCCGTGGTGGTCGAAGGACAGCTCCCGAGGGGGCGCGGGAGCGGAGGAGATCCCACCAAGGGAGGACGGATGCCTCGCACCTCTCCTCCGCTCGCCATTTCCCCTCCGCTCGATCCGCCCAACGAGGAGTACGGCAGCTCTCGACCCCGACATCACCCCGAGACACCCACCGAGGCATCCGCGCGCCAGCGTGAGAGGGGCGTCTTCTCGCCTGCCTCGACCGCGATCGGCAGGCGGTTGCCCGCCGGCGGAAGCGGACACGTCGCGAAGTCGGTGTAGGCGCACGGGAGGTTGACGGCGCGGTTGAAGTCGATGACGGTCCAGCCCTCGGCATCCGGGGTCGCCACCGACAGGCTGCGATTCGCGGCGTAGGTCGTGACGCCGCTCGTCGCATCGGTGAACAGCACGAGCAGGTCGCCGTCGCCGTGCCCCGGGAACGCCACGAGCCGGAACTCCTTGCCGGCGATCACGAAGACGAGCTCCCCCGGCGCCTCGTACACGTGCGTGAGGCCGTCGACCGCGGCCCCGACCTCCGTCGCACGGGGCGTGTCATACGCTTCGAACCGGGCAGCCACGCGCCAGCGCGGATCGGGGACGTACACCGGCGTCCCGCTGTACGTGGCGAGGAACGGGTGATCGGGCCGACGGGGGCGCAGGATGTCGTGGCCTCCGCGCTTGGCGACCTCGATGACCCCCTCGGCGAAGCCGACGGTCAGGCCGCCGCGTTCGGGAATCACACCGAACGCCTGCCGACCCGACACGGACCGGCCGTCGACCTCGAGGCTCTCACCCGCGGCGAGGTCGACGACCGGGCCCCCGGCATCCGTCGACCAGAGGCCGGGGATCCCCTCGAAGGTTGAGGGCTCCGCGGTGAGCCAGTGCAGACCGGTCACGGCGAGGAAGCCGTGCGGTGCGGCGCGCCCGGCTTCGTGGGCACGGTGCCACACCTCCCACTCGCGAGCGAACTGCGCGCTGTCGGTCACCGGAGCGATGGTCGTGTCGATCGTCATGTCTTCTTCGCCTTTTCAGGCCGTCGCGGCCAGTTCGCCGACCCGCTCGGGGACGGGGATGCCGAGGTTGTCGCGCAGCGTCGTGCCGGAGTAGTCCGTCCGCAGCGAGCCGCGCTCCTGCAGGATCGGCACGACCGTGTCGACGAACTCGTCGAGACCGCCGGGCGTGAAGTGCCCGCCGAGCACGACGCCGTCGGCGCCGTCGTTCTGGATGAAGTCGTCGAGGCCGTCCGCGACCTGCGCCGGCGTGCCGATGAACTGCGCGCGGGGCGAGATCTCGGCGGCGAGGCCGCGGATCGTGAGGTTTTTCGCGTCGGCGAGCTCGCGCCACTTCCGCACCGTCTCGAACCGGTCCTGGTAGATGAAGGCGCGGCCCTGGATGATGGGCGCCGCCTCCGGGTCGGGATCGACGTCCGGCAGCGGTCCGTCGATGTCGTAGTCCGACAGGTCGCGGTTCCACACCTGCTCGAGCGTCACCTGCACCGTGCGGTCGGTCAGCTGCTGCTCGAGAATGTGACGCGCCTTCTCCTCGGCATCGGCCACCGAGTCGCCGATGACGAACCCGGCGCCCGGGATGATCTTGAGGTGGTCGGGGTTCCGGCCGTGCGCCCGCGCCCGCGACTTGATGTCGACGTAGAAGTCTCGGGCCTCGGGGAGGCGCGAGTACGGCGAGAAGATGAGGTCGGAGTTTGCCGCCGCGAAGTCCCGGCCCTGCGGCGAGACACCGGCCTGCACGATGATCGGCTGCCCCTGGGGGCTCCGCGGCACAGTGAAGCGCCCTTCGATGTCGAACTGGGCGCCCGTGTGCGAGAACGCGCCGGCCGAGGCATCCGCGAGGAACTCGCCCGTGGTCTTGTCAGCCACGATCGCGTCGTCGGCCCACGAGTCCCACAGCTCGCGCACCGTCCGCACGAACTCCTCGGCCCGCGAGTACCGCTCCTCGCGCGGAAGGAACCCGCCGCGGCGGAAGTTCTGCCCCGTGAAGGCATCCCAGCTCGTGACGACGTTCCAGCCGGCGCGACCGCCCGAGAGGTGGTCGAGGCTCAGCAGCTGACGCGCGAGCTCGTACGGCTCGTTGAAGGTCGCGTTCAGCGTGCCGACGAGGCCGATGTGCTCGGTCACGCCCGCGAGCGCTGCGAGCACGGGCAGCGTGTCGGGACGGCCCGCGATGTCGTGATCGAAGACCTTGCCCGCGCGCTCGCGCAGCGCGAGGCCCTCCGCGAGGAAGAAGTAGTCGAACCGGCCGCGCTCGGCTGTCTGCGCGACGTGCCGGAAGGTGTCGAAGGCGATCTGGCTGCCGGCCTCGGGATGCTCCCAGAGGGTGTGCTCGTTCACGCCGCCGACGTAGGCGGCCAGGATGATCTGCTTGCGGGGTGTCGTGGTCATTTCCAGCTCCTGGATGTCGCAGCTCAGCCGGCGAGGGCCGGCGAATAGCGGTTCGGGACGGTGGTCGGAAGGCCGAGGCGGGTGCGAAGCGAAACCGGCGCGTCCTCGACGGCGAGCGCCTCGCGGTGCCGCAGCGCGGGTACGAGGTCCTCCACGATGCGGGGAAGATCGTCGGTGAGGACGCCCGGGCGCAGCCGCACACCGGAGTATCCGAGCGCCGCGAGCGCCTCGATCTCCTCGGCCAGCTCCCCGGCCGAGCCCGTGAAGATGCGCGTGTCGCTCGTCAGCGGGCGGCCGAGGCCGTCGAGCCGGGCCAGGCGCGCGGCAGCCGGCTCTTCCCCGTCGAGGAAGACCACGATGTCGGCGTAGACCCGCAGCGGCTCCCCTTCGCGGGCGACGGATGCCTCGGCATCCCGCACTTGGTCGAGGATCGACGCGGCTGACGCGACGTCGAGAGGCGTCACGAAGACGAGATCCGCCGACGTCGCAGCGAAGCGGTACGGCAGCTCGGCGTGGGCGAGGGCGGCGACCACGGGCTGACCCTGCGGGGGCCGCGGCGTGATCGAAGGACCGCGGATCGAGAACCGCTCGCTAGCGAAGTCGATCGTGTGGAGCTTGTCGGCGTCGAGGAAGCGGTCGGTCGCGACATCCCGGATCTCGGCGCCGTCCTCCCAGCTGTCCCAGAGCCGGCGCACGACCTCGACGACGTCGGCCGCCTCGGCGAAGAGCTCGGCGACGACGGCCTGCACAGCGGGGTCGTTGTTGTAGTCGACGATCTCGGGGATGTCCCGGCGGCCGACGTGGCGGGCCTCGTCGGCGCGGCCCGACACCTTGGGCTGCCATCCGGCGCGGCCGAGGCTCGCGTAGTCCAGTGTCGCGACGGCCTTGGAGACGTGGAACGGCTCGGTGTGGGTCGTGGTGACGGTCGGGATGAGGCCGATGCGCTCGGTGACGGGGGCGAGCCGCGCCGCGAGGAGGAGCGCGTCGAGGCGTCCGCGCACCTCGTCGGTACGGTCGTCGGGCTCGAAGGGACGGCTCGACTGCAGCCCGAAGGAGTCCTCGATAGTAGCGAAGTCGATGTGGCCGCGATCGGCGAGCCGCACGAGGTCGGTCCAGTAGGCGGGGCTGAAGAGCTCCCGCGGGCGCGACGAGGGCTCGCGCCAGGCCGACGGGTGCCAGCCGGCGCCCTCCAGTGCGATCCCGAGTCGGATCTTGTCGTTCGTGGTCATGTCTGCTCCCGTGCGATCGGTTCGTCGTGGTCAGCCTCGCCCGCGTGCGCCGGCACGTGGGCGAGGGGCGTCAAAGGTGGTCACGCGGCTTCATGAGCCGTAACGGAGACGGATGCCGCGGCATCCGTCGCAGCCGGCTCCCATCCGAGCTCCGGCAGCACGGCGTGACGGATGTCGAAGAGGATCTGGCGGTACTCGTCCTCGCGGAAGCCGTACGGCAGGGCCACGCGCAGCTCGGTGCGGCCGTCGAACGACGGATCATCGAGGAGCCGCTCGGCGATCTGCTCGGCCGTGCCGACGAGGTCGCGCTGGAACACCACGCGGCGGCCGGCGAGCTCGGCCGGCTGGGCCGTGCGGGCATCGCGAGCCTCGGCGTAAGCGAGGTAGTGCGCGCGCTGCTCGGCCGTCGCCGTCGTCGTCGGCACGATCACCCGCTCGACCCCGACGACCGCCTCCCCCGGCCCCTCGAACTCCGAGTGGTAGAGGTCGAGGTGGTCGCGCTGCGCCGGTTCGAACCGGTCGTGGCCGCCCGCGTCGCTCAGATTGCCGAGCAGCAGCCTGAGGCCTTTCGCCGCCGCCCAGCGGATCGAGCGCTCGGATCCGCCGCCGAGCCATACGCGGTGCCGGAGGCCCTCGACGTGCGGTTCGATGCGCGGCACCTGCGGTCCGTAGGGCGTGGAAAGCGGCTGGTCGGCCAGCACGTGCCCCTCGAGCGCCTCGAGGAAGCGCTCGATGAGCGCGTAGGAGTCCGCCGCATCGTCGGACCGCCCGAGCGATGCGAGGAGGTCGCCGTGCGGCGACGAGGTGCTGATGCCGACGTTGACACGCCCCCCGGAGAGGGCGTCCACCGTCGCGTAATCCTCCGCCAGGCGGAAGGGCGTCTCGTACCCGAGCGGCACGACGTCCGTCTCGAGGCGGATCCGCGCTGTGCGCTGCGTGGCCGCCGCGAGGAACGGCAGCGCCGACGAGATGCCCCGCTCGAGGTGACGCTGCCGCACGCCGGCGACGTCGAATCCGAGGTCCTCGCCGAAGGCGAAGAGCCGCAGCGTCTCTCCGAGGCCGCGGGCGGGGTCGCCCTCGGGGTGGTTCCCCGCGAGGATGAACCCTGCGCGGGGAACGCGCCGAGCCGTCACTGCCCGGCCTTCCATGCGCCGACGAGCGAGTCGAGACGCGAGTCCGCACCGAGCGTCACGCCGTGGACGTCCTGCTGCGTGCCGAGGATCGACGTCAGCTCGTGGACCGGGATCTGGTAGTGCTGGCTGGCGATGCGGGCCTGCGCCTCGGCGAGGATCTGGTCGCGCTTGGCCGGGTCCGGCTCGGCGAGCTGCGCCTGCAGGAGCGCCTCGAGCTCGGGATCGTCGATGTGGGTCTTGGTCGTCGCCTGGGAGAACTGCGTCCGCAGCACGTCGCCGTCCGCGCGCGACAGGTTGCCCCACGCGAGGTCCCACTCGCCGGAGTCCTGCTTGGCGATGAAATCGGGCACGGCGGTCCCGGAGAGCTGGATGTCGATGCCGACCTTCTTGAGCTGCTGCTGGATGAGCTCGAGGCTCGTCTGGTTCGGACCGAAGTTCGTGACCCAGAGCACTTCGAGCGAGAGCGGCTCGCCGTCCTTCTCGCGGATGCCGTCGGCGCCCTTCTTCCAGCCGGCCTCGTCGAGGAGCTTCCCGGCCTTCTCTGCGTCGAATCCGAAGGACGAGCTCTGGTCGGCGTACGAGGGCGTGCTCTTCGCGAGGGCGCTCGTGCCGACGTTGAAGAGGTCGTTGAGGGCGGTGTCGCGGACCTCCTGGGCGTCGATGGCGGAGGCGATGGCCTCTCGAACGGCGGGGTCGGCCACGATGGGCCGCGCGACGTTGAACGTCAGGCCGAAGCTGATGCCGGGGTTCGCGCGGTACACGAGCGGCAGGCCCGAGCCCTCGACGACGGGGACGTCGTTGGGCTGCACGCCCCCGATCACGTCGAACTGGTCGGAGGAGAGTCCGCCGGTGCGGACGCTCGCCTCGGGCACGATCTGGAACGTCACGCTGTCGAGGTGCGCGCCTCCGTCGTTGCCGCGGGATGCCGGGGCCCACGCGTAGTCGTCACGCTTGTCGAGGACGGTCGAGACGTCCTTCGTGTAGCTGTCGAGCGTGAAGGGGCCGGTGCCCACGACAGCCTGGCCATCGGCGCGGTCGGCGTACGGCGTCTCGAGCGTCGCGGCGCCGACGATGCCGAGGCCGACCGTCGACGTCGCCTGGGGGAAGGCCGCGTTCGGCTTCGAGAAGTGCACCTCGACGGTGTCGTCGTCGACGGCGACCGTCTCGGCGTAGCCGACGAACGAGCCGATCGAGGCGCTCAGTGCGCCGGCTGCGACGATGTCGTCGAAGGTCGACTTGACCGAGGCGGCCGTGAGCGGCGTGCCGTCCGAGAAGGTCACGTCATCGCGCAGATCGAAACTGAACACCGTCGCGTCGTCGTTCACGGTGTAGGACTCGGCGAGCCACGGCTCGAGCTCGTTGGTCTCAGGGTTCTGGTAGAGCAGCGAATCGACGAGCTGGCGGGTGACGTACCACGTGTCGTTCCCGGAACCGAAGCCGGACGGGTTGAGCGAGATGGGGTCGTTCGCGACCGCGAACGTGAGATCGCCCCCGTCGACGGGCTCGTCCGAGGCGTCGGGCGTGCTCGACGAGCCGGTTCCGCTGCTCGCGCACGAGGTCAGGACAAGGACGGCTGCGAGCGCGACGATCGCGCCTACCGTGCTGCGGGTTCTCATGATGCTCCTTGGTGTGCGGGGGTCTGTGGTGCGAGGGAAGGGGATGCCGGGCCGCGCGGTGCGGACCTGCGGGATGCCGGGTCGAGGGCCCGGCCTCCGCCGGGGATCGCGTCGATGAGGTCGCGCGTGTAGGCCTCGCGCGGCGCCTCGAAGATGGCGTCGACGGCGCCGGACTCGACGATGCGGCCCGCGCGCATGACGGCGACCCGGTGCGCGACCTGGCGGACGACGGCGAGGTCGTGCGAGATGAAGAGGTAGGTGAGGCCGTGGTCGCGCTGCAGGTGCGCGAGAAGCGTCAGGATCTGGTGCTGGATCGACACGTCGAGCGCCGACACCGGCTCGTCGAGCACGAGCAGGTCGGGCGACAGCGCGAGGGCACGCGCGATCGCGACACGCTGCCGCTGCCCGCCCGAGAGCTCCGCGGGTCGTCGGTGCAAGGCCGAGACCGGGAGGGCCACGACGTCGAGCAGCTCCGCCGCGCGGCGACCACGGGACGCGCGGTCGCCGACGCGGAACGCCCGCAGCGGATCGGCGACGAGCTCCCCCACGGTGTGTTTCGGATTGAGCGTCGCGTAGGGGTTCTGCTGCACGAGCTGCACGCGACGGCGCAGCTCACGGACCCGCCCTCCCTCAGCCGTCGTGACATCGGCGCCGTCGAGCAGGATCGACCCGGCCGTCGGCTCGACGAGCCGCAGCGCGAGGCGCGCCGTCGTGGTCTTGCCCGACCCCGACTCGCCGACGATCCCGAGCGTCGTTCCGCGCGGGATCGCGAACGACACGCCGTCGACCGCCCGCTGCACGCCGGCGCCGGAGCCGGCGCCGGAGCCGTGAGGAAGCGCGAACTCCTTCACGAGGTCGCGCACCTCGAGCACGGGCACGCCCGCGCCGCGGCCGGCCGCGTCGGTGCGCGGCGCCGCGGTCCACGCGACGCTTCTCCCACCCGGTGGGGAAGAGAGGAGGACGGATGCCTCGCTCCGCCGCGCATTGAGGCTCGGTGCCGCGGCGATGAGGCGCCGCGTATAGGCGTCGCGCGGGTCGCGGAGCACCTCGTCGGGTGTTCCGGCCTCGACGATGCGGCCCGCATGCATCACGACGATGCGGTCGGCGCGATCCGCCGCGACCCCGAGGTCATGCGTGATGAGGAGGATGCCGGTTCCCCGGTCCGCACGCAGGCGGTCGAGCTGATCGAGGATCTGCCGCTGCACCGTGACGTCGAGAGCGCTTGTCGGCTCGTCGGCGACGATGAGGTCGGGCCGGGCGATGATCGCCGTCGCGATGAGGACGCGTTGCCGCATGCCGCCCGAGAGCTCGTGCGGATACTGTCGCGCCCGTACGGCCGCGTCGGGGATGCCGGCCTCGGCCAGCGCCTCGACAGCCCGGTCCCACGCCGTGCGGCGGTCGGCCAGCCCGTGCACGAGCAGCACCTCGGCGACCTGGGCGCCGATGCGCGTCACGGGGTTGAGGCTCACGGTGGGGTCCTGCGGGACGAGCCCGATGCGGCGCCCCCGGATGCCGGCCAGCTCCGAGGCCGTCGCCGCGGCGACGTCGACATCGCCGACCCGGATGCGCCCCGACGGGATGCGCGCAGCCGCGGGGAGCAGCCGGACGATGGCGTGCGCCGTCGTGGACTTGCCCGAGCCGGACTCCCCGACGATCGCGACGGTCTCACCTTCCGCGACCTGGAACGAGACGCCCTGTACGGCGTCGACGGCGCCTCGGCTCGTCTCGTACGTCACGGCGAGGTCGTCGACGGCGAGGACGACGCGGGTGCGGACGGCTGCTTTCGAGATGGCGCTCATCGCGAGCTCCGTTCCGTGTCGAGGGCGCGGGACAGGCGGTTCGCCGAGAGCACCGTCAGCGCGATGACGATGCCGGGGAACGTCGTGAGCCACCACGCGTAGCGGAGGTAGTCGCGGCCCGCGGCGACGAGCGATCCCCACTCAGCGAGCGGCGGCTGCGCACCGTAGCCGAGGAAGCTCAGCGCCGAGACGGCGAGGATCGCGCCGCCGAGCTCGAGGACCGCGAGCACGAGCACCGGCCCGATCGCGTTCGGCAGCACGTGTCTACCGAGAACGGCGACCCAGCGGTTCCCCGACGTGTACGCGGCCTCGATGTACGGGGCCGATCGCACGCGCAGCACCTCGGAGCGCATGATGCGCGCGACCGAGGCGATGCTCGCCGCGCCGACGGCGATCGCGACGTTGACCGTCCCGAAGCCGAGCGCCGTGATGATCGCCAGCGAGAGCAGGAGTCCGGGGATCGCGAGCAGCACATCGGCCCCTCGCATGATGAGGTCGTCGATGCGCCCGCCCGTGAAGCCCGCCACGAGGCCGAGCACCGCCCCGAGGACGATGCCGACGCCCACCGCGATCGCCGCCGATGCGAGCGTCAGCGAGGCGCCGTGCACGACCCGCGTGTAGAGGTCGCGGCCGATCTGGTCGGTGCCGAACCAGTGCGCGCCGGACGGCGGCTGGAGCTTGTCGGCCGGGATGCCGAGGAACGGGTCGCCGGGCGCGAGGAGCGCCGGCCACGCCGCCGCGATGACGACGAGGAGCAGCCACACGGTCGCGACGATGACCGAGGGGCGGCGGACGAGCGCCACGAGCCGAGAGCCGCGAGGGCGCTTCGCACGATCCGAGACGGCGTCGTCGAACCGTCCCGCGGCAGTCTGCGCGAACGGATCGGCCGAGTGCTCCGAGGTGTCCGGCAGGAGCGCGGTCGTGTCGGTCATCGTGCGCCTCCCGCAGGCTCGAGCGCGCGCCCGTCGGCGTCGGCGAGGGCAGAGGCATCCGTCGCGTCCGTCACGGAATCGGCGATGCGCCGTCGGCGTCGGGGAGCACCGCCAAGGACGATCCGCGGATCGAAGAGGGGGTAGACGAGGTCGACGACGAGGTTCGCGACGACGAAGACGGTCGCCGCGAAGAGGACGACGCCCTGGACGACCGGGATGTCCTGCTGCTGGACTGCGGATGCCGTGACACGCCCGACTCCGGGGCGCGAGAAGACCGTCTCGGTCACGACCGTGCCGGCGAGGAGCTGGCCGATGATCAGGCCCGTCATCGTGAGGGCCGGGAGCGCTGCATTCCGGAGGGCGTGCCGCACGTGCACGCGCCCGCGGCGCGCACCCTTCGCCCACGCCGTGTCGATGTAGGGCTCGCGGAGCGTCGTGTCGAGGCTCTTCGCGAGGAGCTGGGCGATCGTGGCGCCGGTCGGGATCGCCAGGGTGATGGCGGGCAGCACGATCGACGCGGGGCCTCCGTCGCCGACGGCGGGGAACAGCGGGATCGTGAACGAGAACCACTGGATGAGGAGCAGGCCGAGCCAGAACGACGGCACGGCGACGCCGAGCGGCGGGAGGCCGATCAGGAAGTCCTGGAGCCGGCGGCTCTGCGTGAACGTCGCGAAGAAGGCGAGTCCCCCGCCGACGACGACGGCGAGCAGGAACCCGACGGCGGCGATCTGAGCCGTCGGCGGGATGGCCTCAGCGAGGATCTGCGTGACCGGCCGGCCGGTGACGATCGACGTGCCGAGGTTGCCGCGCAGGACCTGGCCGAGCTGGACGAGGTACTGCACGATCAGCGGCTGGTCGAGCCCGAGCTTCGCCCGCAGCTCGTCGAGCTGCGCTCCCGTGACGTCGGTCGCATCACCGCCCGCGAGCAGCCGCACGGGGTCGGCCGGAAGCGCGTAGAGCACGAGGAACGACACGGTGTAGGCGGCCCACAGCACCCCCACGGCCTGCAGCAGTCGCCTGCCGAGATAGCGCGCCACGAGCGGCTCCCTCACTCCGTCGAACGTCCGTCCGCGACCCGGACCTCGGGTCAGACGGCAACGTTCGCAGGGGCGGTGGGAGGGCGCGGGGCCCGCATGTCAAAGCCGGTCACGCGGCTTCATGCGGCGTAACGGATGCCGCGGCATCCGTCACGCCCGGACTCACGGGAGCGGCACGAGAGGCGGGCGCTCGACAGTCGTCGTGAGGGTCACGCGGGAGCCGGATGCCGCGGAGTCCAGCAGCCCGGTCATGATCTCGAGCGCGTGCAGAGCCATCTCGCCGGAGGCGCGCGGGGCCACACCGTCGGGGGCCCGCAAGAGGTCGAGCAGGCCGATCCCGCGGGCACCGCCCGGGACGCCGGCGCGCGGCGACACCGGTGCCCAGCCCGTGCCGCCCAGCTCGTGCAGCGAGACCTCGCCGTCGAAGTGGTTGGGGTCGGGCACGCCAAGTGAGCCGTTCTCGCCGTGCACCTCGATGGGCGGGGCCTTCGTTGCGGTGCCGTCGAACGTCGTGGTGATCGTCGAGAGGGCGCCGGAGGTGTGCTCCAGGATGCCCGTCACGTGCGAGTCGACGGCGACGGGCACCGCTTCGCCGGCACGCGCACCGCCCCCGATGATGCGCTCGGAGCGCAGCCGGCTGCCCGCGCCGAAGACGGATTCGACGGGTCCGAGGAGCTGGACGAGCGCCGTGACGTAATACGGACCCATGTCGAGCAGGGGTCCGCCGCCGGGCTGGTAGTAGAAGTCGGGGTTGGGATGCCACCGCTCGTGTCCCGGCGTCACCATCTGTGCGGTCGCGGCGATGGGCCGGCCGATCTCGCCGGCGTCCACGACGGCGCGTGCGGTCTGGAGGCCCGTGCCGAGCACCGTGTCGGGTGCGCAGCCGACACGCACGCCGGCGGCCTCGGCGGCGCGCAGGATCTCCTGGGCGTCGGCGAACGCGGCGGCGAGCGGCTTCTCGCCGTAGACGTCCTTGCCCTGCGCGATCGCCGCGAGCGCGACGTCGGCGTGCGCCGCGGGGATCGTGAGGTTGAGCACGACGTCGACATCGTCGGCGGCGAGGAGCTCGTCGACCGAGCGCGCGCGTGCCGACGGGAGGGCGTCGGCCGCGGCATCCGCTCTCGAACGATCGAGGTCCGCGACGGCGGTGATCTCGACGTCCGGCGCGGCGGTGAGCGTCTCGAGATAGACCTTCGAGATGAAGCCGAGTCCTACGACGCCGATGCGGTGCGCGCTGCCCACAGCATCCCCCTCTCGATGATGGTGCGGACGCTCGGGTGGTCCAGGATGTCGAGGCTGTGGCCGGGCGTCGCCACCGCGATGCGACCGGCTCCCCACTCGCGGGTCCAGACCGCCGGCGAGGTGTGTGGGCGATGCCACGGCTGCTCGGGCTCGGCGGGGTGGGTCGTCGTCGCGAGCACGTCGTTCAGCTCGTCGAAGAGCACCCAGTACTGCTCGGTGCGCAGCGTGAAGTTCTCGAGGCCCTCGGTGATGGGATGCCGCCGCCCGAGCTCGGTGAACTCCACGACGTAGTCGCGATAGTTCTCCTCGCCTTCCGCGCGTTCCACGCCGGGACCCACCGCGGGGTGCGTAGCGAACTGGCCGCCGACGAGCTGCAGGTAGTCCGACGATGCGCGGAACGAGTCGGCGATGCCGCCGTGCCATCCGGTCAGTCCCGTGCCCGCTTCCACGGCCGACCGCAGGCCCCCGAGCTCCTCCCGCGAGATCTCCGACATCGTGACGGACTGCACGATCAGGTCGGTCGCGGCGAGCGCCGCGGCATCCGCGTAGACCTCCGTCGACTCCTCGACGCGCACGTCGAAGCCGTTCTCGCGCAGGAACGGGAGGAACCGCTCCGTCGCCTCGACCGGCTTGTGCCCGTCCCATCCCCCGCGAACGACGAGGGCCTTTCTTGTCGGTGTCGTCATCGATCACCACCTCCGGCACCCGACGATGCCAGGCCGCGGCATCCCTCGTCCGAATACTGCGCAAAAATGGGTGAGTGAGCGACACGACGGACCGGCGCGCTTCGCTCGTCGATGTCGCCCAAGCGGCGGGCGTCTCGGCGAGCACCGCCTCGCGCGTCCTCTCGCGGCGCGGCGACTACTCGCCGGCCACGAGACGCGCCGTCCTCGACGCGGCGGCCCGGCTCGGGTACGACCGTGACACCACCGCGCGCGGCCGCCGGGCGCAGACCGACCAGCGCCTCGTCGAGCTCGTCCTCGGTGGCCTCGGCGGACCGTGGAGCCACCAGGTGATCGTCGGCGCCCACGAACGCGCCTTCGCGCTCGGCTACGACCTCGTCCTCACGAAGGAGCGCGACGACCCCCTCGACGACTGGCCCGGCCGCATCGCGGCGCGGCGCTCGTCCGGCGTCGTCTTCGCCATCATCACGCCGACTCGGCGCCAGCTCGACCTCATCGCCGACTTCGCCGTCCCGAGCGTCGTGCTCGACCCGCGCGCGGACACCGAGCCCGGGGTCGTGACGGTCGGCGCGACGAATCGCCAGGGCGGGAGGGATGCCGCGCATCACCTGGTGGCGCAGGGCTACGAGCGGTTCGTCTTCGCGACGAGCGCCCTGCGCTACCGGTTCGGGCGTGCTCGCGAGCAGGGCTTCCGCGAGGAGCTCGCACGGCTCGCCCCCGGGGCGGAGGTGGAGGTCATCGACGCGGACTGGATCGGCGGGGTGTCGCGCGCCGGCATCGATCGGCTCGTCGCCCTGTCGGCCGATGCCCGGCTCGGCGTCTTCGCCGTCAACGACGCCGTCGCGCACACCGTGGTCTCGGCCGTGCTGCGCTCGGGGCGCCGCGTTCCCGACGACATCGGCGTGATGGGCTTCGACGACGACCCTCGGCCGCCGGGCGGCATGCCGCTGACCACCGTGCGGCAGCCGATCCACGAGATGGCCGCCCTCGCCGTCGACCTCGTCGATCGGCTGGGACGAGGAGAACCCCTCGCCGACCGGCAGGTGGAGCTGCCCACCGAGCTCGTCGTTCGACGCTCGACGTCAGCCGCCTGAGGCGCGCTACCAGACCTGCAGTGCGTCGGACGGCGTCCGCCCCACCGCGACGGGCCGGGTGGACGAGCGCGCCCACTGGCTCCACGAGCCGGTGTACACGCGGGTCTCGACTCCGGCGTGCGCGAGGGCGAGCGCCGTATGCGCCGAGCCGATCCCGGCCGCGCAGTACAGCGTGATGGGCCTGTCGAGGTCGACACCGGCCGCGACGAACGCCGCGCGGATCTCGTCGGGTGAGCGCAAGGTGCCGTCCCGGAGGATGTGCGTGATCGCCGGCACGTTGATGGCGCCGGGGATATGACCCGTAACCGGATCGAGGCCCGTGGTGATCCCGCGGTACTGCTCCGGGGCGCGGGTGTCGACGAGATGCCCCTCGATGGGGGCGCGGGCCGCCTGGTCGATCGTCGCCGCTCCCGGATCGGCATCGAGGAGGTGCACGGTGCCGGGTCGCGGCGCACGGTCACCGCGCTCGAGCGGCAGACCATTCGCCACCCACACACGCAGACCACCGTCGAGCACCCGGATGTCGACGCCGCGGCGCCGGAGAAGCCACCACGCGCGCCGCCGCCGCGACGGCGTCGTTGTCGTCGTACGCGACGACGAGGTCGCCGTCGTCGATGCCCCAGCGTCGCGCCGACTGCTCGAGCGCGGGGAGGTCCGGCGGCGGATACCGGCCCTCCTCCGGATACCCGCGCTTGGCGAGCTCGCGCTCGAGGTCGACGTACACGGCACCCGGCAGGTGCGCGGTCACATACGCCGGCCGGCCCTCCGGCGCATCCAGCCTCCAGCGCACGTCGAGGAAGCGCACGGTGCGGCCGGAATCGAGCTCGGCCTGCACGTCTCGTGGACTGATCAGGTGCGGCATGGCACGAGTCTCTCGGGGGTCTGCGCGGCCGCGCGCGGGACAGCGAAACATCCGGCAACGTGACGAAAGAAGACGACTCAAACCCCCGCCGGGGCGCGCCGCGCAGGACGGATCGCCCGTCAATTCACCCTCGACGGGCGAGCGAGGGCTCCGCGCGGCGCGCTTCCTCTTGATCCCGCTTTCGGTCCAGGGCTAGCGTGAGGCCGTCGCGCAGGACGACCGGCGCGACGCCTGCAATTCGGGGGAGCGGATCTGTGGGGAGTGGCCGTGAACCGTTCGGGCGGGACAGCGACTGCGAAAGAAGAGAACTGGGGAAGGGTCGGCACGCGGCGGGTGACCGCGGTGATCGCGGCGCTCGCTCTGCTCGCGGGGACCTTCGCCGCCGCGCCCCCCCGCGGCCGCCGGACCCGGGAGCCTCGTGTCCGGCGTCGTCTGGGCCGACACGAACCGCAACCAGGTGCGCGACGCCGGCGAGCTGGTGAAGTCCGGCGTCACCGTCGAACTCGTGAGCTCGCCCGGTGGTGCTGTCATCGCCACGACCACCAGCAGCGCGCAGGGCGCTTACAGCTTCGCCAACGTCGCCGACGGCGGTTTCGTCGTGAGGGCCACCGCTCCGGTGCAGTTCACGTTTCCCGCCACCCGGGCGGGCGACAACGACTTCGCCTCGACGGGCGCTCCCGCGCCCGGCCAGCCCCAGCAGGGGGCGACGGTCCCGTTCACGATCACGGGTGCCACCCAGGTGACGGGACTGGATGCCGGCATGCAGCCGCTCGCCGCCATCCAGGTCGTGCCGACACCGCAGGACAACGCCTGCCAGGGACTCATCACGACCGGAACGCCGCCCTTCGACGCGACCGACGGCGGGGGCCTCGACTCCAGCGCCGCCAACTGCCTCGTCCGCACGAACGACTCCACGACGCAGCTCTTCTCGGTGTCTCTCACCGGCCTGCCGACGGGCGGCTCGGTCACGAACGTCGTGCTCGACATCACCGCCTCGAGTGCCGACGGGGCGCGTTTCCAGTTCACAGGGCCGCAGTCGGGCGGGCTGCCGACGGGATGCCTCACCACCGGTGTATCGCCGGCCTCGAACATCACGAACAACCCCGACGGCACCGTCACACTGCACTGCAACATGGGCACCTTCACCTCCGCGGTCGGCATCGTGCAGGTGCCGGTGACGCCTCTGGGCAACTCGATCAACAACTCGCACTTCCGCCTGGTGGCAACCGCGCGCGCGGCGGGCGGCGACGCCATCGCCTCCAATGTCGTCACCAACCCCGATGTGCAGGTGACAGGTCTCCCCCGGTGGGATGTCTCGAAGAGCAACTTCGGGTCGACGGCGACGCCGACGACGCGGACGATCAACGGCCAGTCCCGGACGGGGTACCTGCTCGCCTTCCTCATCGTCTTCTCCCCGACGGGGGGCCTGCGCGGGCAGACGGGACTGACCTCACCGCTCACCTTCACGGACCAGCTCAGCATCCCGGGAGCGATCTTCGACTCGTGCGGCCCCACTCAGAACGGCGGCGGAACCGGGATCGGCGCAACGCCCGGGACGATGACGTGTCCCACCCAAGGCACTCCCGCGGGCAGCAGCACGACCTTCACGATCCAGGGGATGTCCTCGCAGCAGACCAGCGGCTATCACGTCCGATGGTTCCTGCCGCTCGAGGACGCGTATCGGCTGATCGATCCGACCTGGGACCCGGGCGAGCCCATCCCGACCGGGAACATCCCCGTCTCGAACTCCGTCATCAACACGCAGGGCTACACGGATGCCGGGGGCAACCTGAACTACGGGACGTCCGCCACCCCGGGCTTCGAGCCGGGGTGGAACGGCACGACGGCGTCGGGGAACAACGTCACCTCGATCGGGCCGCTCCAGGTACGGCCGCCCGCCCCCGGTATCCCGGGAAGCGGCAAGAGCTACTGGTCGACACTCGGCGGATGCTGCACCCCCGAGGCCAATGCCGGCGGCACCACCGGCACACAGGTCGTACTCAACACTGACGCCCAGACGACGGTGGTGAATCCGATCCTCGTCGACGTCTTCGACGTGTCGGTCTGGCAGATCGCAAGCCTCCCCGCCGCGCCCGCCGGCTACCTCCTCGAATACGCGATCGGCCCCAACACGACGAACACCCAGGCGGGCCCGCCCGTCAACGGCGTGTACCCGTTCAACTCGACGGATCTCAAGGCCGCCGCATCGATCGGCAACCAGGTGCCCGGTCCGTACACGTGGGCATCGGATCCCACCTCGTTCGGAGCGAACTGGCGCGACACCGTGAACATGGTGCGGATGCGGCCGATCAACCCCACAACATTCCTCCCGCCCTCGTCGAGCCTCCGCCTGGCATTCGTGCTCACCGCGCGGTCGATCTACAACGGCGGTCCGAACGCGGGTCAGGAGATACCGGCGGGAGTTCGGTCGATCAACGAGGGCGGCTGGACCGACCCGACGAAAGCCGAGAACTGGTCGACCGGCGAGGCGCTCCTGGCCTTCAATCCGTATCGGGTCAGCGTCTCCAAGAGCGCTCCCCAGGCCCAGTACCTGCCGGGCGACGCTGTCCCCTGGACCGTCCGTCCGGTCATCTTCGCGGGCGGTCCCGGCGGGATCGTCAACCAGGTCGTCGTGACCGACAGGCTTCCGGCGAACCTCGAGATCGACGTCACCTGCACGCAGAACGCGCTGCCCGCGGGGGTCACGCTCGCGTACAACCCCGTCAATCGCCAGGCGACGTTCAGCTACGGCGATGTGACGATCCCGCAGAGCGGGGTGCCCTACAACCTCCCGCCCTTCACGGTGTGCACCCGCGTCTCGACGCTCGCCAACCCGGGCGCCCAGCTGACCAACCCGGTGTCGATCACGACCCCCGACGCGCCCACGGCGACGGGATCTGCACTCATCACCATCAACGGCAGCGGACAGCTCGCCATCCAGAAGTCGGTCGATCGTCCGCTCATCGGCGTCGGCCAGACCTTCACGTGGCGCATCGACTGGTCCAACACCACCACGGCGATCCCGTTCCAGGCCCCCGACCTCATCGACGTGCTGCCGTGGAACGGCGACGGAGCCGACGGATCGCTCTCCAAGCGCGACCAGTACGACTCGGACTACACCGGCACGACGGGTATCACGGGCGCGCTCGCGCAGCCGACCTACACGACCGGCGCGACGGGCAACGTGCCGGGGACCTGGTACTACGCGACGGCGGCACCCGCGACGATCTCCCACGATGCGCGGGACGCGACCAACGCCGACCCCGCCGCCGCAGGAGGGCTCTGGCAGACCGCCGCCGAGATCACGGCCGGCGCCGGGTTCGGCGCGGTGACGGCGGTGCGCTTCGTGTCGTCGACCCCGCTCGCCCAGGGCCAGTCGGTGCGGGCGCTCCTCCCGTCGACGGCCACGCCGTCGGTCGTGGACGGCGACACGGTGCTCGACGGGCTCTACGTGAACCGCTCGATGATCTTCTCCGGGACGTTCGCGCAGCAGCCGCTGCCATCCAACGAGCCGTACGTGCTCATGCCCGGATTCACGATGGGCGACCTCGTGTGGCTCGATCGCAACGCCGACGGCGTGTTCGACAGCGGCGATGAGCCGGTGGCCGGTGTGCCGATCGAGATCCTCGACGCGAACGGCGGGGTCGTCCAGACCCCGACGACGAACGCCGGCGGGCGCTGGGTCGCGTCGGGGCTGAAAGCGGGCACTTATCGAGCCCGCATCCCGGCCTCCGCCTTCGGCGACGGCGCACCCCTGGACGGCACGCAGGTGCTGAGCAACGGCTCGTCGACCAACATGGCGATCGGCGAAGGCCAGGGCAACAAGAACACCGCTGCGCCCGAGCCCGCCGTCAGCGGGCTCACGAGCGCCCCGGTCACGTTCGCCTACACGACTTCGGCCGACGGCTCGATCACGGGCGGGAACCAGCCGCCACAGGCCGCGGCCGACCCCGGCGGCCTTCTCGATCCGCTGCTGCCCGCCGGCTTCATGAACATGAACGTCGACCTCGCCGCCACTCCGCTCGCGGACATCAGCATCGTCAAGTCCGCCGACACCGACGAGATCACCGAGGTGGGCCAGGTCGTCGGCTATTCGTTCCTCGTCGAGAACACCGGCGAGCTCGCACTCACGAACGTCGGGGTGACAGACACGCAGACACCACCCGCGGGAGCGCTGGACGCCGCGCCCGTCTGCGCCGACACGACGCTCGACCCCGGTGAGACGACGACGTGCACGGCGACCTACACCGTGACGCAGGCCGACATCGACAACGGCAGAGTCGACGACTCCGCCGCGTCGTTCGGCACGCCGCCCGGTGGCCTGCCGCTCGTGCAGTCGGAGCCGGACGCGCTCTCGATCCCCGTGACGGATGCCGAGGCATCCATCGCGCTCGAGAAGTCGGCCGACACCGACGAGATCACCGCCGCGGGCCAGGTCGTCGGATACTCCTTCGAGGTGACGAACACGGGCGATCTGACACTCACCGGCGTCTCGGTGACCGATGTGCAGATCGCGCCTGCGGGAGACCTCGACGCGGCGCCCGTCTGCGACAGCACGACGCTCGCACCGGGAGAGTCGACCACGTGCCGCGCCACGTACATCGTGACGCAGGCCGACATCGACAACGGAAAGATCGACGACACGGCGACCGCTGCGGGCAACCCGCCCGGAAACGCACCCGCCGTCGAGTCCGAGCCCGCCGACCTCTCGATTCCCGTGACGGGCCAGGTGCCCTCGATCTCGATCGAGAAGTCGGCCGACCGCGCGGAGTTCACGGCGGTCGGACAGCTCGTGACCTATTCGTTCCTCGTGACGAACACGGGCGACCTGACCCTGAGCGAGGTATCCGTGGACGACGTCCAGGCACCGCCGGCCGGAGCGCTCGACGCGCAGCCCGTGTGCCTCGCGACGTCGCTCGCGCCCGGAGCGCAGACGACCTGCACAGCGACCTACACGGCGACGCAGGCCGACATCGACCACGGGCGCGTCGACGACACGGCGCGCGCCATCGGGACGCCGCCCGCCGGCGGCGTGGTCGAGTCGGCTCCGGACGACCTGTCGATCCCGGTGGCGGGGCAGACGGCGTCCATCGCCCTCGACAAGTCGGCGAGCGTGCAGACCATCGATGCCCTCGGGCAGACGGTGATCTACTCGTTCCTCGTGACGAACACCGGCACGCTCACGCTCACCGGCGTCTTCGTGACAGACGTGCCGCTCGCTCCCGCGGGGCCGCTCGACGGGCCCGTCGACTGTCCGGTCACGACGCTGGCGCCGGGTGCCTCGACGACCTGCACGGCCGAGTACACCGTCACCCAGGAGGACCTCGACCACGGCCGGGTCGACGACACGGCGACGGCGACGGGAACACCCCCCGGCGCGGCGGCGCCTGTCGTGTCCCCCGAGGACTCCGTGTCGATCCCGGTCGACGCCACCGCGAGCATCACGCTCGACAAGACGGCGGACCGCACGACGATCGACGAGGTCGGCCAGATCGTCACGTACTCGTTCCTCGTGACGAACACGGGCGAACTGACGCTCCACGACATCGTCGTCAGCGATCAGCAGCTCGCCCCCGCCGGATCGCTGAACGGGCCCGTGACGTGCCCCGAGACGACTCTCGAGCCGCTGGAGTCCACGACGTGCACGGCGACCTACACCGTCACGCAGGCCGACCTCGACCACGGACGCGTCGACGACACCGCCGCGGCGCAGGGGATCCCGCCCGACGACGGGGCTCCGGTCGTCTCGGCACCCGATCAGGTGTCGATCCCGGTGACCGGCCAGGTGCCGTCGATCTCGATCGAGAAGTCGGCCGACCTCGAGGAGATCACGGCGGTCGGCGACGTCGTGACCTACACCTTCGTGGTGACCAACACCGGCGACCTCACGCTCACGGAGGTTGGAGTCGAGGATGTGCAGACGCCGCCCGCCGGTACGCTCGACGCCGCACCCACGTGCCTCGTCACGACGCTCGCCCCCGGCGCCTCGACGACCTGCACCGCGACGTACACGGCGACACAGGCAGACGTCGACAACGGGCGCATCGACGACACCGCGACCTCGGTCGGCTCCCCGCCGAACGGCGCGTTCCGCGTGCGCTCGACGCCCGACGCCGTCAGCATCCCGGTGACGGACCAGTCGGCGTCGATCGCGCTCGTGAAGTCGTCCGACACCGATGAGATCACGACGCTCGGTCAGGTCGTCGGCTACTCGTTCGACGTGACGAACACGGGCACCCTGACCCTCGCGAACGTGGGGGTCGCCGATGTCCAGGCGCCACCGGCGGGCGCTCTGGACGCCGACCCCGTCTGCGCGGAGACGACCCTCGCGCCGGGCCAGACGACGACGTGCACCGCGACCTACACCGTGACGCAGGCCGATCTCGACAACGGCCGACTGGACGACACCGCGACGGCCCACGGCTCGCCGCCGGGCGATGCCGCCCAGGTGGTGTCGGAGCCGGACGACGTCTCCATCCCGGTGACGGGTCAGACCCGCTCCCTGACGATCGTCAAGACGGCGGATGCGACGCGCCTGACGGCGGCCGGGCAGGTCATCGTCTACGGCTTCGTCGTGACCAACACCGGCACGCTGACCCTCACGGACGTCGCCGTCGAGGACAACCAGGAGTTCTCGGAGGATGTGCTGTCGGCACCGCCGGCCTGCCCGCAGACGACGCTCGCACCCGGCGAGTCGATGACGTGCCACGCCACGATGATCGTGTCGCCGACGGCGTACGAGCGCGGGCGCATCGGCGACACCGCGACCGCGACGGCCTTCGGCGGCGCCGAAGGTCTGACCGTCGAGTCGGGCGAGTCCAGCGTGCAGCTGAACGCCCCGCCCGCTCCCCCGTCGAGTCCGCCGGCAGCCTCGGGCGGGCTCCCCCGACGGGTCTCGGCGCACCGTGGTCGGGTCTCGCCTTCGCGCTTCTCCTCGTCGTCGGCGGCGCACTGCTCATCCTGATACGCCGGGGGAGCCGGAACGAGGTCTGACGCCCGGCGAGCCGATCCCGCCGAGTCGTTGCGGCGCGGAGTGCGCGGTTGATCGAATGTCTGCATGCAGGCAGTCGCGGCATCCGATCCTCCCGGACTCGGTGTGAGCCTGCGCGGCATCGCGCGGGAGGCGCGCGTGCCCTCGACCGCACTCGTCGACGGCGGGCTGACGACCGCGATCCCCGAGCTACCGCTAGCCCACGTCGGGCTCGGCGTCCTCCCCGTCGCCCGCGTCGGGCACGTCGTCCATCAGCACGCGCAGCAGCTCGATCAGGGTCGCGCGGTCGCGGGGCGACAGCTCGGCGAGCGCCTCCTCCTCGCGTCGCACGAGCTCGCGCATGGCGAGGTCGACCCGGGTCGTTCCCTCGTCGGTGATGCGGACCAGGATGCTGCGCCCATCGTTCGGGTTGCGCTTGCGCTCGATGAGGCCGCGCTCCATGAGGCTTGCGAGCCGCGCGGACATGCCGGCGCTGCTCGTCATCGTCCGCTCGATGAGCTGCGCCGGCGCGAGCTGGTGCGGCGGATCGGCGCGGCGGAGGGCCGCGAGCACGTCGAACTCCCATGCCGCGAGCTTCGCCGTGCGGAACGCGCTCGCGCGGAGGCGAGCGAGGCGTGCCGCGACGCGACGCAGCCGCGACATGACGTCGAGGGGCGTGAGGTCGACGTCGGGCAGCCGCTGCGACCACGCGTCGATGAGCAGATCGACCTCGTCATCCCGCACGGCCATGCTTCGACCGTACTTGTTCCGTGCGCACCGGGGCACGCGCCGCACGGGCCGGCCGTCTCGAGGGCCGCACTTTCCTGCGAACGCCCCGTCGGGCGACGCCGCGTTCGCAGGAAAGTGCGGCGGTCGACGGATGCCTCGACCCCGCGAAGACGACGGGGGTCAGCTCGTGAGAATCGCGAGCTGCTGCGTCGCCCGCGTCATCGCGACATAGCGGTCGACCGCGCCCTCGATCCCTCCGCCGAAGTCGTCGGGATCGACGACCACCACGAGATCGAACTCGAGGCCCTTGACGTGCTCGGGGTCGAGCGAGCGCACGCGCGCCGAATCGCCGAACGACGGATCGCCGATGACGCACGCGACCCCCTCGCCCTCGGCGTGCGCGGCGAGCCACTCCGCGACGATCGCGTCGCGCTCCGACGCCGGCCCGTAGCGGACGGGCACACCCGCCGCACGGATCGATGTCGGCACGTTGGCATCGGGGATCGCAGCGCGGATGACGGGCTCGGCCGCCGCCATGACCTCTTCGGGAGTGCGGTAGTTGATCGTGAGCGCCGCCAGCGAGACATCTCGCAGTCCGATCCCGGCGAGTCGCTCCTCCCACGACTCCGTGAAGCCGTGCCGCGCCTGCGCGCGGTCGCCGACGATCGTGAAACTGCGCGACGGGCAGCGGCTCAGCAGCATCCGCCACTGCGCATCGGTCAGCTCCTGAGCCTCGTCGACGATGATGTGCGCGAACGGACCCGCCAGCAGGTCCGCGTCGGCCCGCACGACCCCGGACTCGTCGTCCAGCGAGTTCACGAAGTCTTGCCCCCGCAGCATCGTCATGATCATCATCTCGGAGTCGTCTGCGGCGATCAGCTCGTCGGCGACCCGCTCGCGCTCGGCCCGCTCGGCCGCGAGCGTCGCCTCGCGCTGCTGCCGGCGCCGGGAGGCGGCCGGGTCACCCAGGCGCTGGCGGGCGGCGTCTAGGAGCGGGAGGTCCGACTCGGTCCAGGCCGAGGCATCCGTCCGCTGCAGGAGCGCGACCTCGCCGGCCGTGAGCCACGGAGCGCAGCGGCGCAGGTACGCGGGGACCGACCACAGGTCGGCGACGACGACGGATGCCTCGATCAGCGGCCACGAGCGCTGAAAGGCGCGGGACAGCTCCTCGTGGCGGGCGAGCACACGGCGCAGCTGGTGCGGCGGCGGGGCGTCGTCGTCGCCGAGCCGTTCGCCCACCTGGTCGCCGAGGATCTCGAGCACTGTCTCCCACACCTGGTCGCGCGCCTCGTTGTGCGGCGTGCCGGGCTCCGGCGAGGCGAACGCCTCAGCCCAGTCGTCCGGGGTCAGAACGAGCTCGGTCCACGGCGTCTCGATCACGAGGGCCTTCGTCGGCGGCTCCTCGTAGAGGGCCACGGCCGGCTCGATGGCGTCGACCATGCGCGCATCGGCCTTGAGCCGAGCGACGACCGGGTCGGCCTCGGGCCGCGCCGCCGCACCCTCCCGCACGAGATCGCGCACCATGCAGGTCTGCACGGACTCCTCGCCGAGGCTCGGCAGGACGTCCGAGACGTAGGCGAGGTACTGCTCGTGCGGTCCGACGAAGAGCACGCCGCCGCTCCCTTCGCCGAGGCGGGGGTCGGCGTAGAGGAGGTACGCGGCGCGGTGCAGCGCCACGACCGTCTTGCCAGTACCCGGCCCGCCGTCGACGACGAGCGCGCCCTCGGAGCCCGCGCGGATGATCGCGTCCTGGTCGGCCTGGATCGTGCCGAGCACGTCGCGCATGCGCGCCGACCGGTCGGCTCCGAGGCTCGCGATGAAGGCCGACTGGTCATCGAGCGCGGCTTGGGACTCGAGGCCCGCCGGCGTGAACACCTCGTCCCAGTAGTCACGCACCCGGCCGCTTCCCCAGCGATAGCGCCGGCGGCTCGCCAGGCCCTGGGGGTGGGCGTGCGTCGCCGCGAAGAAGGGCTCGGCCGCGGGCGCGCGCCAGTCGACCAGCAGGCGACGCCCCGCGCTGTCGGTCAACCCGAAGCGTCCGATGTACACGGGCTCTCCGCCGCCCTCGGGCACGATGCGCCCGAGGCACAGGTCGAGGCTGAAGCGGCGCAGAGCCCGCAGGCGTGCGCTCACGCGGTGGATCTCGAGGTCGCGTTCCAGGGCGGCCTGCCCCTTGCCGCCGGGCAGGAGACGGAGGGCGTCGAGTCGTTCGGAGAGCTCGGCGAGGGTCTCCGCGAGGCTCTCGGCGATCGCGACGAAGTGGCGCTCGTCGGTCTCGATGAGAGCCGGGTCCGCCTTGGCGGCGAGGTTCGGGGGCAGGTCGAAGGCGCTGGTGGTGAGGGGTGTCATGGGGTGGCTCCACTTCCGAGGACGCTCAGCGACGCGGCCGATGGGCGCGCCGAGAGCGAAGCGGGGATCGATTCTGCCCCCTCGGGGGGCCCTTGCCGCAAGCCCCCGTCCCGCCCGTAAAATGGAAGGGGAAGGGGAGCCCGCTCAGGGGTGCGCGAGCAGCTTCTCCAGCAGCGCGAGCGCCGCGTCCTGCGGAGCGTCCGGGTCGAGCAGCCACTGGGTCTGCAGGCCGTCGGATGCCGCGATCACGAGTGCCGCCACCGCCTCGGGGTCGACATCGTCGCGCAGCACGCCCTCTGCCTGGTTGATCCGCACACGTTCGGCGATGTCGTGGCGCAGCACTGCGAAGCGCGTGGTGGCGAACTCCCGTGCGGCCGGGTGCCCCTCTTCGAGCGCGGCCGCCACAAGGGTCGAGTAGAGCTGCACGAGGCCTGCGACGGCGCGATTGCGCCGCGCGGACTCCTGCATCATCGCGATCGGCGTCGCTTCGGGGGGATGCGGATCGAGCCTGTCGCCTCGCCTCTCCGACTCGCGGTACACCTCGACGAGCAGTTCCTCGAGTGACCCGAAGTAGTGGGTGAGCGCGGCGTGCGTCACCCCGACCTCCTGCGCGATCGACCGCAGGCTCGTCTTGTCGGACCCGCGCTCGGCGAACACCTCGATCGCCCGGTCGAGGATCTCCTGCCGGCGTGCGACGCCCTTGGCATACGACCCGCGGGAACGGGCCGGAGGGGCATCGTCGGTCATGTCGGCATCCTATCCGGAAAAACCTCCACGCGGAGGTTTTCTGTGCTACGTTGACCGTGCACGAGCGGATGCCTCGTCCCTTTCATCGCCGAATCTAGGAGCGCTGACCGATGCCGGTCCTCACGTCCATCCAGCTGTTCACCCTCCGCGAGGCGCTCGAGAGCGACCTCGACGGCACCCTGGCCGAGGTCGCCGCCCGCGGTTTCACCGCCGCCGAGCCCTACGACTTCGTCCGTCGCGCCGAGCCCCTCGCCGCGGCGCTGACGGCGCACGGCATCGCGGCGCCATCGGGCCACGCGTTCCTCGCGTCCGAGTCGTTCGTCAATCCGGACGGCAGCGGAACCTCGCTGCCCGTGCCGCCTCCGGCCGAGGTCTTCGCCGCCGCGAAGACGCTCGGGATGGAGATCGTGATCGACCCCTACACGGCGCCCGAGCGCTGGCAGTCGGTCGAGCAGATCGAAGAGACCGCGCGCCTGCTCAACGCCGCCGCCGAGATCGGCGCGACCGAGGGCATCCGCGTCGGCTACCACAACCATGCGCACGAGCTCGAGGCGACCTTCGACGGCACGACGGGCCTCGAAGTGCTCGCCGGCCTCCTCGACCCGCGCGTCGTGCTCGAGGTCGACCTGTACTGGGTTCAGCGGGGCGGAGTCGACCCGGTCGAGCTCCTGCAGCGCCTCGGCGACCGCGTGGTCGCGGTTCATGCCAAGGACGGCACGCTCGACGCCGAGGCCCTCGCCGCCTATCCCCCGGCCGATCAGGTGCCCGCCGGCGAGGGCGTCGTGCCGCTGGCCGAGGCCATCGAGGCGGCCCCCGCACTCGAGCTCGCGATCGTCGAGTTCGATCACTACAACGGCGACCTCTACGACGCGATCGAGAAGAGCCGCGTCTACCTCGACGGGATCGTCCGCTGATGGCGTCGTCGGGTCCCGTCGGCGTCGGCCTCATCGGCGCGGGAAACATCAGCGACCAGTACCTCACCCACCTCACGAGCTTCCCCGACGTGCGGGTGCTCGCCATCGGCGACCTCCTCGAAGACCGCGCACGTGAGCAGGCCGCCAAGTACGGCGTTCCCTCGGCGGGCGGGGTCGACGTCGTGCTCGACCACCCCGACATCGAGATCGTCGTCAATCTGACGATCCCTGCGACGCACGTCGAGGTGTCCGAGGCGATCCTCGCCGCCGGCAAGCACGTCTGGAGCGAGAAGCCCATCGGTGTCGACCGCGAATCGTCGCTCGGGATGCTCGAGAAGGCGGATGCCGCGGGCCTGCGCGTCGGCCTCGCCCCCGACACGGTCCTCGGCCCCGGCATCCAGACCGCCAAGCGGGCGATCGCGCGCGGCGACATCGGCCGCCCCCTCGTCGCGTCGACGAGCTTCCAGTGGCAGGGCCCGGAGATCTTCCACCCCAACCCCGGATTCCTGTACGCCCGCGGCGGCGGACCGCTCCTCGACATGGGCCCGTACTACGTCTCGGCTCTCATCCACGTCTTCGGACCGGTCGCCGCCGTCGCCGCGCTCGGTCTCAAGGGCTCCGAGACACGCCAGGTGCAGGTCGGTCCTCAGGCCGGCGAGGACTTCCCCGTCGAGATCCCGTCGACGGTGTCGGCACTCATCGCCTTCGAGCAGGGCGCGCAGGCCCAGAGCCTCTACAGCGTCGATTCGCCGCTGTTCCGCCACGGCGTCGTCGAGATCACGGGCACCGAGGGCACGATGGTCATCCCCGACCCGAACACGTTCGGCGGCGCGATCACCATCACGCGTCCGCTCAAGGAAGCCGTCGTGCCGCCGGCTCCCGTCGTGCAGGAGGTCATCGACGTTCCGCAGGAGGGCGTCCTCGCCGGTCGCGGCCTCGGCCTGCTCGACATGGCGCGGTCCATCCGCGCAGGTCGCCCCCACGTCGCGACGGGCCGATTCGGCTACCACGTGCTCGACACGCTCCTGTCGATCGAGGAGGCCGTCGAGCAGCGCACGTTCGTGCCGGTCGAGAGCACGCTCGACGAGGTCGGCTCGATCCCAGCGGACTTCGATCCGCTCGCGTCGACTCTCTGAGGCATCCCTCTTCCTGAGCAGTCCCTCTTCGGACCGGCGTCGCCCACGGGCGGCGCCGGTTCGTCGTTCCCTTCGCAGTTCCGGTCCCGCAGACACAGGTCGACCACGTATCTGCAGGACGGATTCGGCCGAACCGTCCTGCACGCGCGTGGTCGACCTGTCGATCAGTTGGGCCGCGGAGGCTCCTCGGGGTTGCCCGGCCGCACCGGCGCGTCGTCGCGGATGTCGATGCGCGTGACGCCCTCGGCGGGGTGGCTCACGTCGATGCGGGGCGCCGCGTCCTCCTCGACCGCGTCGGGCGCGGCGAGCAGCTGATCCCGCCGCTTCTCCTCGTCGGTCATGTCGTCGGTCGCGTGCCCGTCCGGGGTCGGCTCATGCGAAGCATCCATGGCCCGACCGTACGACGCGACCGACCGCGAGAACCGGGGGTTTACACCCCCGGGCCATCGCGCTAGCGGCGTGGAAAAGGCGGCGGCGCCGAGGCATCCGCCCCGGCACCGCCGCCCTTCTCACCTGCGCGGGATCAGCCGCAGACGGCTCCCGCGTAGGTCGCCGTCGTGGTCGACGTGACGGGCGTGCCGCCGATCGTCGCCGTCGCCGTGACCTCGGCCGAGCCGCCTTCGAGGTTCGCCAGGCGCGTGGTGAACGCCTGAGACGTCGCCTTGCCTGCCGCGAGCGCCGCGACGTCCTTCGTGCCGTACGCCGACTTGACCGACAGCGACGCCGAGACCTCGTCGATGTTCTTCGCCGTGACGGTGAGCACCGCCTTGCCCGCGACGCACCGCGTGGCGGTCGTGACCTGGATCTTCGGCCCCTTCGAGGGCACAGTCTGCGGCGCAACGCTCTCGAGCGTGGGCTTGACGGTCTTCATCAGTCCGTCGGCGCCGAACTCGAGCTTGTCGATCGTCGTCTCGCGGTGCGTGCCGTCGCCGCCCGGCATCCCGAAGCGGTGGTACGCGATGTACCAGTCGTCGGTGCCGGGGACGTTGATGATCGAGCTGTGGCCCGTGCCCTTGATGCCGAGCGACAGATCCTTCTGCAGGATCACGCCGCGGTACGTCCACGGTCCGCTGATGCTCGTCGCGGTCGCATAGCCCACCCGGTAGTTCTCGGAACCGGTGTCGTCGATCGAGTACGTCAGGTGGTACAGACCCTGGCGGTAGTTGAGGAAGACGCCCTCCCGGAAGTCGGTGAGACCGTTGATCCGCTGGTAGGTGCCCGCCTTGATCGACACCATGTCATCGTTCAGCTCCGCCATGACCGGCGACCCGTTGCCCCACGCGAGGTACCACTTGCCCGTCACCGGGTCGTGGAACGCGGCGGGGTCGATCGCCTGGCCCGACGTGACGGCCTCGTTGTTGAGGATCATCGCCGTCGGCTGCGCGACGAACGGACCCTCGGGGCTCGAGGCCACCGCGACGCCGATCGTCTTGCGGTTGTACGTCGGGTTGTGGCCGCTGAAGTAGAAGTAGTACTTCCCGTCGCGCTCGATGATCGTGGGTGCCCACGCGTTGCCGGACGCCCACGGAACGTTGCCGTTCGCGCCGTCGAGCTTCAGGAACGGCTGCTCGGAGCGCGTCCAGTCCACGAGGTTCTTGGACTTCCACACGTAGAACTCGTTGCCGCCCCAGCCGGGGAAGCCGTCGGTCGTGGCGTAGATGTAGTACGTGTCGCCGAAGACCGCGATGTTGGGGTCGGCGTAGAAGCCGGGCAGGACGGGGCTGTTCACCACGAGCGCCTCGAACTTCCACGTCACGGTGCCGCCGTCAGGCTTCGTGAGCGTGTAGTTCACGGGCTGGGTGAGGTTGACCGTCGTGCCGGAGGCCGGCGAGACGGTGGCCCCGGGGACAGTCGAGAACGTCGGGGCGAGGGCTGCGACATCCGTCCCCTTCTTCACGGGCAGCACGACGGTGTGGGCCGCCGCGTCGACGATCGGTGCGAGCTTCAGCGCGTCGGGGTTCGCGAGCGAGACGTCGAGCAGCTGGTCGGTCACTCCCGCGTTGGCCAGCACCTCGGTCGACGAGAGCGCGCGGTTGTAGACGCGCACGTTGTCGAACCAGCCCTGGAAGTACCCGTCCGCCGAGTAGAACGACTTGCCGAGGTACGCCGCGAGGTTGGTGCCGAGGTCGCCGATCTTCGCGCTGAGCGCTTCGTTGGCGCCGAGCTTGATGCCGTCGGAGTAGACCGTCATCTTGGCGCCCTCGAAGACGACGTCGAGATGGTGCCACTGCCCCGAGGTCACGGTGCCCGTCACGGCCGATTCGTTCTGCCACGACGACTGCGTGATGGCGCTGCGCACATCACCCCCGCGGACCCGGAGGAAGTAGTACTTGTCCGTGTCGGCGCCGAGCGCGAACGTGAAGAAGTTCCCGCTCGTCTTCTCGGACTTGACGTCCATCGACACCGTCACGGTGCTGCGGCCGTCGAAGAACCCGGTGGGGAACGACGCGAAGCCGTTCGCCGAGCCGTCCAGCTTCAGCGCCTTGCCCTTCACCGCATCGGTTGCGACCGTCGCCGTCCCGCTCTTGGTCAGGTCGGCGGAGCCGATCGAGTCGTCGAGCGTGCCGTCGTCGAACGTGTACTGCGCGATCGGGTTCTGCTGCGGCTGCTCGGGCTCCTCGGGATCGGTCGGCTCGTCGCCGTAGGCCGCGAGCAGGCGCCGCTCCTCGGCGGCCGACAGACGCAGCACCGACCCGTGACGGAAGGCCTGGTCGAACGAGTACTGGTTCGCGCCCGACCCGGTGCCGAGCTGAGTGAACTGCAGGCTCGCCAGCGTGTTCGCGGTGTGCGCGTAGTAGCCGCTCTGGTCGCCCATGACCGACCAGCGCCCATCGGGGAGCTGGTAGACCGTCAGGCCCTCCATCGAGGCCCGCATTCCGTGAGCGGATGCCTCGCCCCGCGCGATCACGGTGGTCCAGGGACCGTCGAGGCTCGTCGCGGTGTCGACGACCGTGTTCCAGTCCGACGTCGCGAAGCGGTAGTAGGCGTTCCCTTCCTTCGCGATGGTCGTGTCGATGATGTTGGGGCCGGTCGCGCCGTCGCCCTTGGCGTTGAGCGACTGCCAGATCTCGGGCTTCGTGAAGGTCGTGAAGTCGCGGGTCTTGGTCAGGTAGACGCGCAGGGCCCAGTCGTTCGTGCCGTTGTCGGTCTTGTCGCGTGCAGACCAGTAGACGTAGTACTCACCGGTCGCCTCGTTGTAGATCGCCTCGGGCGCCCAGACGCACCCTGCCTGGTCGAAGCCGGCGAACACGATGCGCTGATCGCTCCAGTGCACGAGGTCGGTGGACTCCCACACGACGATGTTCTGGCTCGCGTTGAGCTGATCCCAGCCCGAACCGCCGGCGCCGCCGCCTTCAGCGTGCAGGTCCGTGCCGATGATCCAGTACTTGTCGCCTTCCGGCGAGCGGACGAGGTGCGGGTCGCGCACGCCGAGGTCGCCCGCGAGGTTCGCGAGGATCGGCGCGTTCTGGTTGAGCTTCTCCCAGTGCAGGCCGTCTTCGCTGTAGCCGTAGAAGATCTTCTCGTAGCCGCCCTGCGCCGCGAAGTGCGTCCACAGGTAGCCGGCGGTGTAGTCCTTGTCGAGGCCCGCCGGAGCGGCCTTGACGGTGACGGGGATCGCGCGCTGCACGCCCGAGGCCGCAACTGTCGCGGTGAGGGTCACGGCCGTGTCGGTCGCCCCGCGCGTGACGACGCCGGCTGCCTTGCCGCCCTGTGCGGTCGTCGTGATGACACCGGCCGGCGACGCCGACCAGGTGATGGCGCTGCCGTTCTTCGAGCCCTTCGAGGGGAGCGTGACGTTGCCGCGGATGTCGGTGGCGTTCGGGATGACGATCGCGTCGAGGTCCTGCTGTGCGAGCACCTCGCCGCCCGGCTGCGGGAGCACCGTCACCGTGAACTGCTTGGTCTGCGAAGAGCCGCCGCGGGTGAGCGTCGCGGTGAGCGTCACGTCGACGGGCGCCTGACCGGCAGCGGGGCGCGTGACGACACCCGTCGCCGTCACGGCTCCCGTGTTGCTCGACGCCCACGAGACGCTCGAGCCGTTCGCGGCGGTCGTCGGCAGCGTGAGGTTCGCCGTCACGCCGCTGGTGTTGCCGAGGGAGAGGGATGCCGCGTCCCGCTGCACCCTCGTCGCATCGGTCGGGGCGAGCCCGGCCACCTCGGTCGCTGACAGTGCCGAGTCGTAGATCCGCACGTCGCGGAGGCTGCCGGCGAGGTACTTGTCGGCGTTGTACACCGAGCGGCCGAGGTAGTTGGCCGTTGTGACACCGCCGCCGATCGCGCCGGGCGTGATCGTGACGCCCGTGCTCTGGCCGACCTGGACGCCGTCGAGGTAGATGCGCGCGGTGTCGGTCGCGTCGTCGAGCGTGTATGTGATCGTCTTCCACACGTCACGCGCGAGGTTCGCGCTGCTGTTGACGGTCTGCTCGGTCGTCCAGTTGCCCGTCGCGATCGAGGTCTTGTACGAGTTCCCGGTCGAGTAGAGGTAGCCGTTGCCGACCCCCGAGGCATCCGTGTTCCCGAACCCGTAGATGAAGTAGGGGGTGCCCTGCGCCGCGCGCACCAGCACGTCGGCGCTGACCGTGATCGAGCTGAGTCCGGCGAGCAGGTTGTTCGGCAGCTTCACGTGGTCGTCGGTGCCGTCGAGCCGAGCGCCCTCGCCACCGGTGAGCGTGGGGCCGCCGACGTAGACGGCGTTCCGGCCCGAGCCCGAGGCATCCGTCGCCACCGTCCCCGACGTCTCGTTCAGCGGGTAGTAGGCGACGAGGTGAGGCTCGGCCGCGGCCGCCGGCTGGATGGCCGCGACGGCGCCCGTGAACCCGATCGCGAGGGCCGAAACGCCGGCGACGACGCGGCGCAGAACTTGCTGCTTCATTGCACATCCTTCTCGCCCGCGACATCGGCGGGGCGGTCCGTTCGGGATGTTATCGCTCACATGGCGTTCGTGCAACGCTTTCCTCGCAGGATGTCGGGCGCCGGCACCAGACTGTTCGCATGGAGGCCGTGCGACCGTGGGTGCTGCACGTCGACCTCGACCAGTTCATCGCGGCGGTCGAAGTGCTGCGGCATCCCGAGCTCGCGGGCCGGCCGGTCATCGTCGGCGGACGCGGAGACCCGACCGAGCGGGCGGTCGTCTCGACCGCCTCCTACGAGGCGCGGGAGTTCGGCGTGGGGTCCGGGATGCCGCTGCGCATCGCCGCTCGCAAGGTGCCCGACGCCGTCATCCTCCCCGTCGACGCCGAGGCGTACCGCGAAGCGTCCGACGAGGTGATGGCCGAGCTCCGCGCCCAGCCCGGAGCCGTCGTGCAGGTGCTCGGGTGGGACGAGGCGTTCGTCGGCGTGAGCACCGACGACCCCGAGGCCTCCGCACGCGAGATCCAGCGATCCGTCCTGGCGCGCACCCGCCTGCACTGCAGCGTCGGCATCGGCGACACCCTCGTGCGGGCGAAGATCGCGACCGGGTTCGGCAAGCCGCGCGGCGTCTTCCGCCTGACCCGCGAGAACTGGCTCGAAGTCATGGGCGCCCGCCCGACGGTCGAGCTGTGGGGCGTCGGCACCAAGGTGTCGCGGCGGTTGGCGGGTCTCGGCATCCACACCGTCGACGAGCTCGCTCACGCCGACGAGGGTCCTCTCATCGGCGAGTTCGGCCCCAAGATGGGACTCTGGTACGCGCAGCTCGGCCGCGGCGACGGGTCGGCGGTCGTCGACGACACCCCCTGGGTCGCGCGCGGTCACGGCCGTGAGACGACGTTCCAGCAGGACATCGCCGAGCCCGAGCAGATCGAGCGGGCGGCGCTCGAGCTCTTCGACCAGGTGCTCGCCGACGTCCGGGCCGAGGGCCGGCCCGTGGTCGGGCTGGGGCTCAAGGTGCGCTACGCGCCCTTCCTGACCAAGACCTTCACCAAGAAGATCCCCACGACGAGCGATCGCGACGAGATCCTCGCCAAGACGATGGAGCTCGTCGCCAGGATCGAGCCGGGGCGGCCGCTGCGGCTGCTCGGCGTGCGGCTCGAGATGGCGATGCCCGACGATGCGCGGGGCGATCACACGCCGACCCGCAGCGGCTGGTGAGTCGAGGGCGGCGATGAGGCTCGGGCCGTTTTTGAGCGGGGTGCAACAACGGCGTACCCTTTCATCGTCGCGCGTCGTCCCTCCGGACCGCGACATCCCACGATGACTCCCTCCCCCGCCCCGCTCCGTCACGCCGAAGCTGCCGTGGCCGTCGTCGGCGGCGGTCAACTCGGAAGTGCCCTGTCTCGCGCTCTGCGCGAGGCCGGCGTCCGCGTCGACGGCCCGCTCGGGCGCGGTGAGGACGCGGCATCCGTCGATGTGGTGCTTCTGTGCGTGCCCGATTCCGAGATCGCGGCAGCCGTCCGCGCGCACGCGCGAGACGGCCGGCAGATCGGGCACACCTCGGGTGCGACGGAGGTGGCGCAGTCCGGTGCCGATTTCGGCCTGCACCCGCTGCAGACGTTCCTCGGCGGCGAAGGGCTCGAGGCCTTCGACGGGATCGGCTGTGCGATCGCCGGGCGGACTCCGGCCGCGCTCGCCACCGCACGCCGACTGGCCTCGGCCCTCGGCGCGATTCCCTTCGAGATCGCCGACGACGCCCGGCCCGCGTACCACGCGGCGGCGTCGATCGCGTCCAACTACCTCGTCACGCTCCAGGCCGCGGCCGAGCAGATCGCGGCCGGGGCGGGGCTCTCCCGAGGCGACGCCCGCGCGCTCCTGGCGCCACTCGTCCGCAGCACCGTCGAGAACTGGGCCGCGCACGGACCCGCATCCGCCCTCACGGGCCCGATCGCGCGCGGCGACGAAGCGACCGTCGCACGGCAGCGTGCGGCCGTCGCGGGCCACGCCGCCGAGCTCCTCCCCCTGTTTGACGTGCTCGCGGACCGCACCCGCGTTCTGGCGGCGACGAGAGAGACCGCCCCGTGAGGATCATGCGCACGATCGCCGACGTGCGCGCCGCCGTCGGCGAGGCCCGCGACAGCGGGAGCACGGTGGGCCTCGTCCCGACGATGGGGGCCTTCCACGAAGGCCATCTGTCGCTCATGCGGCGCGCCCGCGCCGAGAACGACCTCGTGGTCGTCTCGGTCTTCGTCAACCCGACGCAGTTCGGCGTCGGCGAAGACCTCTCGACCTACCCGCGCGACGAGCAGCGCGACGCCGCGCTCGCGCGCGAGGCGGACATCGACATCCTGTTCGCGCCACCCCTGACGGAGGTCTACCCGCGGGGGTTCGCGACGACGATCCACGTGGCCGGCGTGACGGAAGTGCTCGACGGTGCGAGCCGCGGCCCTCACCACTTCGACGGAGTGGCCACCGTCGTGACCAAGCTCTTCCAGATCGTCGCGCCAGACACCGCCTACTTCGGCCAGAAGGATGCGCAGCAGGTGCTCGTGGTCCGACGCCTCGTGCGGGATCTCGACATGCCTGTGCGGATCGTCGCCTGCCCGATCGTGCGCGAGCCGGACGGTCTCGCCATGAGCTCCCGCAACGTCTACCTCGACCAGGACGCGCGCCGGCGCGCCACTGCGCTGAACCGCGCACTGGACGCCGCGGAAGCGCTCGTCGCGGCAGGGCGCAAGGATCGGGATGCCGTCATCGCGGTCGCACGCGCCGAGCTCGAGGCATCCGCGATCCAGCCCGAGTACGTCGAATTGCGATCGACCGACGATCTGCGCGAACTCGACCGCATCGACTCGACGGCGCTCCTCCTCGTCGCCGCCCGGGTCGGCGCGGCACGGCTCATCGACAACCGGACCCTGGAGGTGTCGCCCTGATGCGACGGACCATGCTGAAGTCCAAGATCCACCGTGCCACCGTGACCGGCAGCGACCTGAACTACGTCGGCTCGATCACGATCGACCCCGACCTGCTCGAGGCGTCCGACATCCTCGAACACGAGCAGGTGCACGTGGTCGACGTCGACAACGGCGCACGCTTCGAGACGTACACGATCGCGGGCGTCAGGGGCACGGGCGAGATCCGGGTCAACGGCGCCGCCGCGCGCCTCGTCCACCACGGCGACACGATCATCGTCATCTCGTACGCCGAGTACGACGCGGCGGAGCTCGAGAAGTACGCGCCGGTGGTGGTTCACGTCGACCGCAGCAACGCGATCATCGACGTCGATGCGGCGGTCGCGGAACTGCGCTTCGCGGGGGTGCCGACGTGAGCGCCCGTCCCGCCGCGGGCGCGCGCCCGCCGGTCACGCTCGCGGCTCTCGCCGCGCAGAAGGCCCGGCACGAGCCGATCGTCATGGTGACCGCGTACGACTACCCGAGCGCGCAGATCGCCGAGGCGGCGGGCGTCGACATCGTGCTCGTCGGCGACTCGGGGGCCATGACCGTGCTCGGGTACGACAGCACCGTGCCGATCACGGTCGATGAGATGCTCGTGCTGACCTCAGCCGTCCGCCGCGGGCTGTCCACGCCGCTCCTCGTCGCCGATCTGCCGTTCGGCTCCTACGAGGTCTCCGACGAGCAGGCCGTCGCGACCGCCCAGCGCTTCGTCAAGGAGACGGGCTGCGATGCGGTCAAGATCGAGCGCGGGGGAACGACCGTCGATCGCGCGCGCGCCATCGTCGCCGCCGGCATCCCCGTCATGGGACACGTCGGACTGACGCCGCAAACGGCCGTGGCGATCGGCGGCTACCGCTCCCAGGGCCGCACGGCCGAAGACGCGCTCGCCGTGGCCCGCAGCGCGTTCGCCCTGCAGGACGCCGGCTGCTTCGCCGTCGTCTTCGAGGCGATCCCCGGCGAGGTGACGGATGCTGTCATGCCGCGGCTTCAGATCCCCGTCATCGGCATCGGCGCCGGCGCCGCGACGGACGGCCAGGTGCTCGTGTTCCACGATCTTCTCGGGATCTACGACGGACACCCCGCACGGTTCGTGAAGCGCTATGCCGACCTCCGCTCGGCCATGATCGAGGGCGTCAGCGCCTATGCCGCTGAGGTGCGCTCGGGCGCCTACCCGCAGCCGCAGCACGGGTACGGGATGGCGGAGCATGAGGCCGCACACCTTCGCGAACTCCTCGACGAGGAGCCCTGAACCGCTGTACGCGGTCCGCGCGTCGTCCCCGCCGGGTGAGGTCGACGGTCGGCGAATCGCGTCATCCTGGCCCAGTCCCGCGGGATGCGCAATGCACGAGGGGCCGCTGCGCCACCAAGATGGAGGGATCGCGCTGCTCCCACGTAAGCGCACAGGATCATCGCACTGGTGAGAGATCGATCTCGGGCGGAAGGAACCCCATGAAGTTCGCAAGGCTCGGACCCGAGGGACAGGAGCGTCCGGTCGTCCTCGTCGACGACCAGGCATTCAGCATCACCTCGCTCGTCGACGACATCGATGCTGGATTCTGGACCTCGGGAGCACCCGGGCGCATCGCCGAAGCCCTGGCCGCCGGCCGGCTGCCGCTCGTCGAGGATGCGGACCGCCTCCGTATCGGCGCTCCGCTCGCGCGACCGGGTGCCCTCGTCTGCGTCGGGCTCAACTACGCCGCCCACGCCGCCGAGTCCGGGGTTCAGCCTCCCGCGGCGCCTGTCATCTTCCTCAAGGTGCCCAACACCGTCGTCGGTCCCGACGACGCCGTGACGATTCCGAGGAACAGCACGAAGACGGACTGGGAGGTCGAGCTCGGGGTCGTCATCGGGTCGCGCGCCTCCTACCTGGCCACCCCCGAGGAGGCGCTCGGCCACGTCGGGGGCTACTTCATCGCGAACGATGTGTCGGAGCGCGAGTTCCAGCTCGAGCTCTCGGGCGGACAGTGGAGCAAAGGGAAGGTCTCACCGGGATTCAGCCCGCTGGGACCGTGGCTCGTGACGGCGGACGAGATCGACCCGAGCCGCCTCGGGCTGCGCAGCTTCGTCAACGGGGAGCCCCGTCAGGACTCCAGCACCGCCGACATGATCTTCGACGTCGCCTACATCGTCCATCACCTCAGCCAGTTCATGACGCTCGATCCGGGCGACGTCGTACTGACCGGCACGCCCGAAGGGGTGGCGCTGTCGGGCCGGTTCCCCTATCTCGCCCCCGGCGATGTCGTCGAGCTCGAGATCGACGGCCTCGGGCGGCAGCGTCAGGAGTTCGTCGGGTTCGGAGGCGTCCGATGACCGCCGGCGAATTCGACGGGCTCGTCGCGATCATCACCGGCGGCGCGTCGGGCATCGGGGCCGAAGTCGCGCGGGTCCTCCTGGACCGGGGCGCGCGGGTGGCGGTGTTCGACCTCGATCCCGCCGGCGCCCCCGAGGGCGTCCTCCGGATCGGAGCCGATGTATCGTCCGACGAGAGCGTGCGGGCGGGCGTCGCTCGGGTCGTCGACGCCCTCGGCCGCCTCGACATCGTGGTCAACAACGCCGGCATCGGCGCGCAAGGCGATGTCTCGCGCAATTCGGACGAGGAGTGGCACCGCGTCTACGACGTCAATGTGCTGGGAGCCGTCCGCGTGTCGCGGGCCGCCCTGCCGCACCTGCGCCGGTCGCCCTCCGCCGCGATCGTCAACGTGGCGTCGGTCGCCGCGACGACCGGGCTGCCGCAGCGGGCGCTGTACTCGGCGACGAAGGGCGCGCTGCAGTCGCTCACCCTCGCCATGGCCGCCGACCACCTGCGGGAAGGGGTCCGCGTCAACTGCGTGAACCCGGGAACGGCTGCCACACCGTGGGTGCAGCGGCTCCTCGACGCGGCCGACGACCCGGCCGCCGAGCGTGCCGCCCTGGAGGCGCGCCAGCCCCACGGCCGCCTCGTCTCGCCGCACGAGGTCGCCCTCGCCATCGCCTACCTCGCGAGCCCCGCCTCCGGGTCGACCGCCGGGACGGCGCTCGCGGTCGACGGCGGCATGGCGAGCCTCCGCCTTCGGGCACCGGAATAGGTCGCCGTCCGGCTGAGCGGCCCGGCGACGTGCGCTGATCCGGCCGGGGGGCGGTACGCGCGATCCCGCGATGAGCCTCGCGCATGAGGCCTCAACGGCTGGCGTCCAGGACCCCCGTGATCGGCGCGGGGATGCGATCGAGCGGGACCGACTCGGCGAGGAGCCGGGCGTAGCGGCTCTTGTTGCCGCTGCGGCCGCCGAAGAAGCGCGCGAGCTGCGCCTCGACGGGGCGGCCGCGTTGGAACGGCTGGCGCTGCAGTCGACGGAACGACTCGAGCTCGCCCTGTGCGGCGATCACCGCCTCGACACCCGCGACTCCGAGCGCGCGCACGAACTCGCCCTCGAGGTCGGGATCGCACACGAAGACGACCTCGAGCACCCGCTCGAAATCGGCCCGCTCTGGCGCGTCCACGAGACCGACGATCGAGCCGTACGGAAGCTCTGCGGCGGCCCGCCGCGCGCCCTTCGACCCGCCCACCGCGAGCACGGTCGGAACGACGGATCCCGTGCGGCGTGCGATGACCTCGAGAGCGACCCGATCGCTCTCGCCCTCGACGAGGACGACGGTCATCGCGGGAACCTACTTCGGCCGAGGCCCGGGGCGCACCGTCAGGTCGCTGATGACGGCGTCACGGGGCAGATCGAGTGCCGTCAGGACCGCCGTCGCGACCGACTCCGGATCGATGAACCGCGAGGGGTCGTACTCCTGCCCCTCCTGCTCGTGCACCTTGGCCTGCATCGGCGTCGCAGCACGGCCGGGGTACACCGTCGTGACGCGCACCCCGTGCGGCGCCTCCTCACCGCGGAGGGCGTCGGCGAGCGCCTTCAGACCGTGCTTCGAGGCCGCGTACGCGGCCCATGACGGATGAGCCGTCAGGCCCGCACCGGAGTTGAGGAAGACGACCTGCCCACGAGCCGCCCGGAGCGCCGGCAGAAGCAGGCGTGTGATCTCGGCCGCCGAGACGAGATTGACGGCCAGCTGCGACGACCACGCCTCGACCGGGAGCTCGGCCACCGCCCCGAGGTCCACGACGCCGGCGGCGTGCACGACCGAGTCGATCTCGTCGGGCAGTCCGGCGTTCGCGAAGGCGGCGGCGAGGGACTCGGGATGCCGCAGATCGGCCGCGACGCTCGCGGATGCCCCGAACTGCTCGGCGAGCTCGGCGGCTCGTAGCGCGTCGCGGGCGACGAGGATGAGCCGATCACCGCGATCGGCGAGTCGCCGGGCGATGGCCGCGCCGATGCCGGACCCGGCTCCCGTGACCACGTGGGTGTGAGGCATCCGTCCATTCTTCCGTGCGCGTCGGCGAAAAGAACTCGCCCAGCGGCCGTCCCGGAGGACGCCCGCTGGGCGAGAGGACTGTCGGCGTGGAACGCCGCCGGTCGGGGGTTACCGCGTGATGCTGCGGCGGCGCGTGACGGCCACGTAGATGCCGAGGACGATGATCGCTCCGATGATCGAGCCGATGATGCCCGCGGGCTGCAGGAAGCCGCCAGCGGGGTCGGCGCGGAAGATCAGGAAGCCGAGGAAGCCTCCGACGAACGAGCCGACGATGCCGAGGACGATCGTCATCAAGATGCCGATGTTCTGCTTGCCGGGGATGACGGCACGCGCGATGAGTCCGGCGATGAGTCCGATGATGATGAGTCCGAGAATGGTCCAGAGCATGATGTTCTTCCTTCCTCCGTGGATACGAGGTTGGTCGGCGCCGGCGGGTCCGGCGCGGGGGGTGGAGCCAAGCTAGCAGTGCGCTTCGGATCCGGACCGGAGATCGGTTTGGGGGTGTACAGGAGCCGAGGCGAGCGCTATCATCCGCGCGGCGCGGGCGCCGGCATCCGTCGTCACATCCGCGTGTACCGCGCGCGGGCGACGCAGAAGATGCCGTACAGGGCGAGACCGGCACCGACGATCCAGAGGAGCACCGTTCCGAACGGCAGGGCCGCCAGGGCGTGGAGGGCGCCGTCGAGGCCCCCCGCGGTCTCAGGATCGTGCGTCAGCGCCGCGACGATGAAGAGGATGCCGGTGATCCCGATGGCGATGCCCTTGGCGACATAGCCGACGACTCCGAGCGTGACGATTCCGCGACGCGCGGCGTTCGGGGGAAGGGCCAGGTACTTCTCGAAGGCGCGCCGGATGCCGCGGATGATGAAAGCGACCCCGAGCGCGGCCACACCGAGACCCAGCACCGCGACGAGCACGACACCGGCGGGGTTCGCCATCAGTTGTGCGCTGAACGACTGCGTCGACTCGGACGAGTCCGACTGCCCGCCCAGCGCGTACACGAGGGCGGTGAAGGCGATCGCGAGGTAGATGACGGCGGTCCCGAGATACTTGAGCCGGTATCCCCACTTCTTCTTCGTGTCGGGATTGCGCTCGACCAGGGCCTCGCCGACCTGCCAGGCGGCGAGGGCCGTCAGGCCCAGCACGACGAGCCACAGCACGAAGATGCCCGCGGGCGCCTTCTGGATCTGCTCCATGGCTCCGCCCTGGTCGGCCTCGCCTCCGCCTCCCGTGGCGATCGAGATGGCGATGCCGCCGATGACGAGGTGGAGGATGCCGAGCACGACGTAGCCGATGCGCGCCGCCACGCGGAAGGCTGTCGAGTCTTGTGCCGCCCGGGCAGCGGCTTGGGGGGTGTTGTCCATGCGCGGAAGAGTATCCAGCTACGACCGCACGAGGTATGGCTTGACGAGAGCGGTCGGCGTGCTCACGACTCCGTGGGGGCCGGTTCGTCGGAGCGCACGGCTCTGCGATCTCGCAGGGCCTCGACCGCGCACCACACCAGGCCCGCGACGGCCAGGCCCTCCAGCATCCCGGCGATGACATCGCTCAGCCAGTGGGCGTGCAGATAGGTGCGGCTCCACATCATGAGCAGCACCCAGGCGGCGCCCACCACCCAGACGTACCAGCGCCGCAGCAGGAGCCCGAGCGTCACGACGACGGTCGTCGCAACGGCGGTATGCCCCGAGGGGAACGAGGTCGCCACGCTCTCGGCGAGCGAGTCGTTCGGGCGCGAGCGGGCGATGATGGACGCCATCGGCGCCCCGATCGCGACGACGAGCACGATCGCGCACGCCATGTTCGCGGCATCCCCCCTGCCTCTTCGCCACCACAGGAGGAGCACGATCAGGATGCCGATCACGATCATGCCGATCGTCCCGCCGACGATGGCGGGCACCCACGCGACGACGATCCCGACATCCGTCTCGGTCGCCACCATGAGGTTGTGCCACCACTCGTCGACGGGTAGAGGGCTGTGGCCGCTGAGGGCGACGACGAGGCGCAGGACGACGAAGGCGACGGTCGCGGCGATCGAGACCGTGAGGACGAGCGCGCGACGAGCGTCCACGTCGCGGATGGCCTGGAGCTCGGCGCTCTGCTCCTGAGCGTCGGTGGTCATGCGGCTGCGAGCGGGATGTGAGGCTGACCCATGGAACGATCGTCGCAGAACCTCGCAAGATCCGAGATCCGCTTGACGCGCCCGTCTTTCGGCATGTGGATCGCCGCACCCACATTTCCGGGGCTACCGCGTACATTTGCTGCATGACGGTCGGACACACGGTCAGGAGCGATGGTGATGCCGTTTCGGAGCCAGCAGACGCTTGAGGGCTGGCTGGATGAGTTCCGCGCTCTGGGGCACCCGATAACGGGTTCGCTCAAAGTCATGCAGCAGGACGGCGACGACGGCGCCGACACGGGACTCGTCGGCGTGCGGTTCGCGAACACGTCGACGATCACCTACCTGCAGCCCGACGGGCCCTACTCGGCCCACTGGGTGGTGACGATGGAGCCGAGGGAGGAGCCGGTCGTCCTCGACGCGGAAGGCGTGCACGCGCTCGCCGCGGAGCTGGCGATGGTCGGGACGCTCTGCCGGTTCCTCGAGGAAAAGTCGGCCGACTTCCCCCGCGCGGACACGCCCTGACTCAGGCCTCGAGGCGGACGAATCGGCGGGTCAGCGCTCGCCGCGGCCCACCGTGACGGCGGTGAGCGTGTCGAGCAGTTCCGCGAATCGCAGCGTCTCGACCTCATCCGCATCCAGGAGCGCGACATCGAAGTCGTCGTCGAAGCGCGTGAGCTGCACCCACGGCTCCTCCCCGATGTCGATCGTGAGGCTGATGCGGTTGACGCGGCGATCGGTGGGATCGACGTCGCGTCGCACGGCTCCGCGCTCGACCAGACGGTCGATGAGGGCGGTGATGCCCGCCGCAGTGATCCCCAAGTGCTCGCGCAGATGGGTGGGACGGATGCCCGGATGTGCGGCGATGTGCAGGAGGGCGTTGGCATCGCCCTCCCCGATGCCGAGGGCTCGGCGCGCGGCTCCGAGCGCGGCGGAACGGGCGCGGACATAGTCCGTCAGGGCTCGTCGCAGGCCCGGCACCACCACTTCGTCAGTCATTTTGCAGTACTCCCCGAGAGCCCGATTAGCGGCAGTTTACCCCCATTTATCTCAAGCATCGGATAATTCACTCAACTATTTAAATCAGTGAACTTTCGTGTTACCCTCCCCACATCCGGAAGCAGCGGCGCACCCCGCGTCGGTGACCCCCATTCCGACCGAAGGAGGCCCTCATGGGCTGCCTGTACTACGGCGATGATGAACACGGCATCGAGGTGCCCGACGCACTCCTCGCTCATCTCAAGGTCGTCATCACGACCAAGCTGCGCCGCCGTGAGAGCTTCACCCTCACGTGGCGCCACGACCTGGCAGAACCTCGGGGCCGATCCGCCCTCTGGCTCCAGGAGTCCATCCCGCTGCGATTCGTCTTCAGCAGGGAGGAGCCCGAACAGCTCCAGCCCGCCCTGCTCCAGGAGTTCAGCCGGCTCGCGAACTCGACTGCGGGCCTGACGATCGACATGAACGACTGGCTGGAGATCGAACGGCAGGCAATCCCCTCGGCCGCCTGAGCCGCACCGATGAAGGGCTGGTCCTCACGGACCGGCCCTTCGTCGATTCCGGAAGATGTGAACCCTGACGCCGCCGGGCTCGTGTCTCTCCAGAAGGCCCCTGCAACGGGCCACGGATCGGAAGCCGGTGAAGGTCATGGCCGAAAACAGTTCACGCGCGCTCTGGGTCATGCGCATCCTGAGCGCTCTCTTCCTCGTCGTCGCGGGCGGCATCCACCTCTACCTCGCGTTGAACGGCGTCGGAGGCATCCTCGGGGTGATGTTCATCCTGAACGGCATCGCGGGCATCGTGCTGGCAGTCGCCGTGGTGGCCTTGCGAGGCAGGCTGCTGCAGGTCGCGACGGTGCTGGGGCTGCTCTTCCTCATCGCGAGCCTCGGCGCCCTTCTCCTCGCGCTGACCGTGGGACTCTTCGGAATCACCGAGACGTGGGACTTCACACTCGTCCCGCAGACCGTCGTCATCGAGTCGATCGGGATCGTCGTGCTCGCGGTGACGGCGTTCCTCGTCCTGCGCGCACCACGACCCGTGACATCCCGGACCTGATCGTCTTGCGGTTCCGCCGCCTCGGCTCCGGGCAGACGCATCATCGCGCTCCTCAGATGCCATACCCTCCGCGACCGCGGCCCGTTAGCATGACTCGCAGGGGAGGCTTGCCGCCGGGTCGGCAATGCTCGGTGAGCGTGTCCCATCCGGCTCGTGCACCGGAGGTGGCCGCCCATGGAAGACGTCGACGACGCGCGGGAGCTTGTCGAGCAGCGCATGCGCGACACCGGGTTCGAGGAGGACATCTTCGACCGCGTGCTCGAGCTGCTCGAACGCTTCGACACGGATCGCGAGAAGCTCTTCGAGGAGATGCTCGACAAGCTGGAGGCGCCGGGCTACGACGGGCTTCGGGACCGCTGGGCGACGAACTGCGTGCAGGCAGAGGCGCTGCTGGACCGGCTCGAGGAGGACATGACATCGATCCTCGAGGACAGCGAGGCGAACGCACTGTCCGCCGAGGAGCGGATGGAGGCCGTCGGCCCGGGTGACTTCCTCGCTGGCGAGCGCAAGATCTGGGCCGAGGTTGCCAAGCTCGACGTTCCCGATGTCGCGACCCTCATGGGAAAGGTGCTCGAGACCGATCTCGCGATCATCAAGAAGTGCGAGGAGGACTTGAAGCAGGCGCTCAGCAGCGACGCCATCGTGCAGCGGGTGCTCGAGAAGAACTTCGGCGGCGTCAGCGAAACGGCCAAGGGCCTCGTCGTGAAGTACACCCAGCTGCCCACCGCCTTCGCGCGGCTCGTCGTCTTCTTCATGCAGGACCGGGCTGCGAAGGATGCCGCGACGGAGGCGATCCAGGCGTGGGAGAAGGCCGCGGCGGAGATGTACCAGGCGGCCAGGGACAAGCGCGCGGCGAAGCAGACCGTGCTCGCCAACATCAAGCTTCTGACGGACGCCCGCGAGCAGCTCGACGAAGGATGGATCGACCAGCTCCTCGCGCGCGGCTCGGACGCGGCGGAGAGCTGGGCCGGGATCGGCCAGTCGGGCGACTATCGCGCCGCGGATTGGGAGGAGCTCGCCGATCACGTCATCGACGACGGACTGGAGCCGCGGGCCGTAGCGGCCAAGGAGCAGTCCGCGCGGCTCTACGACGAGCTGTACCCCACGTTCATCGAGCAGAGCTCGAAGGCCTTCGCCCAGCTGACCGACGATCCCGCTGCGCTGCAGAAATTCACGGATGAGCTGAGATCGACGTTCGACTCCCTCGAGGACCTGCTCGCCAGCGAGACCGACTATGTGGCCGACCTCGCCGACGGCGACTACAAGCAGACCGCGGTGGCGACGCTCGAGCAGACGAAGCTGATCCTGCGGACGGGCTGGGACGCGCTCTTCCAGAAGACGAAGGAAGCGGACGAAGAAGTGAAGAAGTCGTGAGATGACCGATCTCTTCGTGGCCGCCGCGGCGACGACCGGCGACGGCAGCAGGCAGCATCCCTTCCACGACCCCTGGCTCGCCCTGCGGGCGGCGACACCAGGGGACACTGTCCACATCGCGGCCGGAACGTACACCGGCCGGCTCGAGCGGTCGTCGTGGGTCGTCGACTGCCCGGAGCTGACGGTGCTCGGGGGCTACTCGGCCGACTTCGCCGCGCGGACGCCATGGCGCACCCCGACGGTCCTCGCAGCGCGGTCCGCGCTGCGGGTGGCGACCGAGTCCAACATGCTCTCGGGGGTCGGCGACCACGCCGGCCTCGTCCTGGACGGTCTCTTCTTCGACGGGTCCGGGCGGGACGACTACGACGACGCGGGCGGCCTCGAACGGGCTTCGCACGGCGACGGACCCCTCGTCAGCCTCAACGCCGAGCGCATCACGGTGCGGGGGTGCGTCTTCGCGAACGCGAGCGCGGGGGCGATCGAGCTCGGCGGCTCGGGGGCCGTGTTCGAGGACAACCTGCTCATCAACTGCGCGGGACTCGCCCTCCTGAATCTGCGCGGAGCACCGCCCGAGGCGCCGGCCACTGTCAGCCGCAACAGCTTCCTCTTCGCCCACGACGACACCGACCCCCCGCGCGGCTCTGGCGGCGACAGAGCCGCGGGCGTGCGGGTCGACGGCGCGGCGACGATCGCCGACAACGTCTTCGTCGCTTGCGGCAACGCCGCCATCGCCTGCCTGAGCGACGTCGGGCAGATCGGCGTCGACCGCAATCTGTTCTTCGCGACGCTCCGCGACGTCGTGCGCAGCCGCGCCTCGGGCGCCGAGGCCGAGATCACCGAGGAGTACGTCGGAGACCTCGACGACGTCGGGCTTCGCTCGGCTTCCGGGAACTCGGTCGGTGACCCGCAACTGAGCGGCCTGCCGACCGCGTGGCTCGACGGGTACACGCTCGACACCGCCGCGACGTACGCCCGACCGCCGATTCCCGCACTCAACGCTCTGCGCGCTGCGGTGGGCCTGGCCGAGCTGCCCGAAGCGCTCGACAGCGACGCCCAGCGGCCCATCATGCGGCGCCTCTCGCCCAGCGAAGTGCTCGCGGTCACGATCACGGCGGCACAGGGCAGCCACCCGGCCGAACCGCCCGTGCCGGCGCCGTTCAGCGAACCGCGCCCCGCTCCCGCCTATCAGGCGATCGACTGGACCCCGCTCGCGGCGGCGGACCCCGCGCGCTCGAACGCGCCGGTCGAAGTGCGTGCCGGGATCGGAGTCGACCAGAACACCCAGCTGATCCCAGCGCTGTCGGAGTCCCACGTCGGCGTGGCGCTCTACCGGCCGGGAAGCGACGACAGCCCGTGGTGGGCGCTCGCTCCGCGCTTCGGTCTCGCGCACCACCAGACCGAGGAAGCCACGCGCTATTCTCGCGGTCTCGATGTCGAATCGACCTATCTGGTGCGAGGCACGTATCGCACCGATGTGGCACCGGACGGGCGACAGCCGGCCACGATCGTGGTCGACTCGATCGCACCCTTCATCGACCTCACGCTGCCGACGGCCGTGCGCCCCACGGGCCGCGACTGGTTCGTGCGGGCGGGTGCCGCCGACGGCGACGGGAGCCGCGAAGCGCCCTGGAAAGACCTGTTCAAGGCGCTCGAGGTGGCTGCTCCAGGCGACCGGATCCTCGTCGCAGAGGGAGAGTACAGCGGACGACTCCGCTCCGGCACGTGGCAGATCCCCCTCCCCGACCTCGAGCTGCTGGGCGGGTGGGACGCGGAGTTCACCACTCGCGACCCGTGGCGGCATCCCGTCCGGTTCGTCCTTCCCGCAGAGACCAAGGCGAAAGGAATCTTCGGCGAGCCGATCCTGACCGTCGCCGATTCCGCCGCGGGTCTCATCCTGGACGGTTTCGTCTTCGACGGGTCGACGTACAACACCTACACGGATGCCGGCGCCCTCGAAGCCGGTCAGTCCCAGTCCGCCACGCTCGTGGACCTCCGCGGCGGAAGCGGTGGCATCACGGTGCGCCACTGCGTCTTCATGAATGCCGCGAACGGCGGGGTGAACCTCAGCGCAGCCTTCGGGGTGTTCGAGGACAACGTCGTGGTCAACACGAGCGGCACCGCCGTCCGGCTCCAGATCCCGGGCGCCGGACCATGGATCGTGCGGTCGAACACGGCGCTCTTCGCGGCCGACCCGACGGGCCGCGCATCGACGGGTCAGTCGACCAGCGGCTGCCTGCTCGAGGTGTCGGGCCGAGGCATCCTGAGCGTGACGTCCAATGTCCTCGCCTTCGCGGACAGCATCGCGATCCGGACCGGGATGCCGGGGCAGAACGTGCTCCTCGAGGACAACGTGCTCGCGGCGAACCTGTACGGCGACATCTACGACGGCGGAAGCGTGCTCGTCGATGCGGCCAATCGCGATCGGGTGCTTCTCGACGCGCCCTTCGGCGTCCAGTCGGGGACGCGGTTCGAGCTGCCGGCGATACCGGTCGACCCCGCCTTCGCCCGCGAAGCGGTCGGCCGGCTCTCGGCGCTCGCGGCCGCGATGCCGAAGGACGGACTCGATGCAGCCGCGGCGGCACTGGGCGTCTCGATTGCGGCGGCACCCCCGGAGGCGGCGCCGGCGGGCGACGAACCGGCCTCGACGACGGGCGAGCCCTCGGTCGCCGATCTGCTCGCCGACCTCGGCCGCGCTCGCGAGGCGCTCGAGGCGAAGGACGAGCCCGCCGCCGAGTCGGGCGCGCCGCTCTACTGCCCTGTCTATCCGGTTGCGGCGGCGCTGAAACTGGCGACGGATGCTCCCGCGGGCGAGCCCGGCGCCCACGCCGGCGCCATCTGACCTGACGACGGCGATTGCGCACGCGGGCGCGGGTGCGTGGCATCCGCACCCCTGTGAAGGAGGAAGGGCCCGCCGGGTTCCTCGGAACGCGGCGGGCCCTTCTCTCGCTGAGTGTCAGACGCCCGAGCGTCGCTTGTTGTAGACGTCGAAGGCCACGGCGAGCAGGAGCACCAGGCCCTTCACGGCCTGCTGCCACTCGATGCCGATGCCCATGATCGACATGCCGTTGTTCAGGACGCCGATGATGAGACCACCGATGATCGCGCCGCCGATCGTGCCGACGCCGCCCTGGACAGCCGCGCCGCCGATGAAGGCAGCCGAGATGGCCTCGAGCTCGAAGCCGTCACCGGCCTTGGGCCCGGCGAGGTTGAGTCGCGCCGTGAAGATGAGCCCGGCGAGCGCTGCGAGGAAGCCCATGTTGACGAACAGCCAGAAGTCGACGCGGCGCGTCTTGATGCCCGAGAGCTCGGCGGCGTGACGGTTGCCGCCGATCGCATAGATATGGCGTCCGAACACGGTGCGGTTCATGACCACGCCGTACACGAGGATCAGGATCGCCAGGATGATGAGCGTCACGGGGATGCCCTTGTATGACGCGAGCGCCCACGTGAACCATGCGATGACGGCAGCGACGAGCACGAGCTTGATGATGAACCACGTGAAGGGCTCGACCTCCTGGCCGTACTTCTGGCGGCCGCGACGCGTGCGCAGCTGCTGGACCACGAGGGCCACGATCCCGACCGCACCGATCAGCAGCGTGAAGAGGTCGGGGTCGCTCTCGCCGAAGATGCCGGTGAGGAATCCGTTGCCCAGCGCCCGGTACTCGGTGGGGAACGAGCCGATGTTCTGGTTGCCGAGCACGACGAGCGCGAGCCCGCGGAAGATGAGCATGCCCGCGAGGGTCACGATGAAGGCCGGGATGCCCGCGAACGCCACCCAGAAGCCCTGCCAGGCGCCGACGAGGGCGCCGATGGCGAGCGAGAGCAGGATCGACAGCCACCACGGGAGACCCCATTGCGTGGCGAAGACTCCCGAGCACGCCCCGACGAACGCGGCGACCGAGCCGACCGAGAGGTCGATGTGCCCGGCGATGATCACCATGACCATGCCGATCGCGAGGACGAGGATGTAGCCGTTCTGGACGACGAGGTTCGAGATGTTCTGCGGCCGCAGGATGATCCCGTTGGTCAGAAACGCGAACAGCGCGACGACGGCGATCAGCGCGATGAAGATGCCGTTCTTGCCGAGGTCGGCGAGGACGTGGCTGAGCCAGTTGGTGAACTTGTTGTCGGGCGGGTTGACGTTCGCTCCGACGGCCGTGTCGCTGGTGGATGTCTGTGTCATGTTGATCACTCCTGCGCGCGGGTCAGCGCGGCTTCTCCATGGTCATGAGCTTGAGGACGGTTTCGGGAGTCGCTTCCTCGATGGGGAGCTCGCCGGTGATGCGGCCCTCCGAGAGGGCGTAGACGCGGTCCGAGATCCCCAGGAGCTCGGGCAGCTCGGAGGAGATGACGATGATCCCCTTACCGGATGCCGCGAGCTGATTGATGATCGTGTAGATCTCGTACTTCGCGCCGACGTCGATCCCGCGGGTGGGCTCGTCGAGGATGAGGACGTCGGGGTCGGAGTAGATCCACTTCGACAGCACGACCTTCTGCTGGTTGCCGCCCGACAGCTTCCCCGTCTTCACGAGCACGTTCGGCGCCTTGATGTTCATGCTGCGCCGATAGTCGTTCGCGACCTTGTACTCCTCGTTGTCGTCGACGAGGCCGCCCTTGGTGAGCCGCCCGAGTGAGGCCATCGAGATGTTCCGCTTGATGTCCTCGATGAGGTTCAGCCCGAAGGTCTTCCGGTCCTCGGTCGCGTAGGCGATCCCGTTGTCGATCGCCTCGGCGACGGTGCGGGTCTTGATCTCCTTGCCGCGCATGAAGACCCTTCCCGAGATGCGCGAGCCGTAGCTGTGGCCGAAGAGGCTCATCGCGAACTCGGTGCGGCCGGCGCCCATGAGGCCGGCGATGCCGACGATCTCACCGGCGCGAACGGTGAGCGACACGTTGTCGACGACGACGCGCGTCGGGTCCTGCGGATGATGCGCGGTCCAGTCCTCGACGCGAAGCAGCTCCTCGCCGATCTGGGGCTCGTGGTCGGGATAGCGGTGCTCGAGGTCGCGGCCGACCATGTCCTTGATGATGCGGTCTTCGGTGACGTCGGCCTTCGAGATCGTCTCGATCGTCTTGCCGTCGCGGATGACCGTGACGGTGTCGGCGACCTTCTTGATCTCGTTGAGCTTGTGGCTGATGATGATCGACGTGATGCCCTGGTCCCGCAGGCTCAGGATCAGGTCGAGCAGGTGGTCGGAGTCCTCGTCGTTCAGAGCGGCCGTCGGCTCGTCGAGGATGAGGAGCTTGACCTCCTTCGACAGGGCCTTCGCGATCTCGACGAGCTGCTGCTTGCCGACGCCGATCTGATTGATCTTCGTGGTCGGGTTGTCGCGCAGGCCGACGCGCTTGAGCAGCTCCCCCGCCTCGAAGTTCGTCTTGTTCCAGTCGATGAGGCCGCCGGAGGTGCGCTCGTTGTTGAGGAAGATGTTCTCGGCGATCGACAGGTACGGGCTGAGAGCCAGCTCCTGATGGATGATGACGATGCCCTTGGCCTCGCTGTCGTTGAGGTTCCGGAACTCGACCTCTTCGCCGGCGTAGATGATCTGGCCGTCGTAGGTGCCGTGCGGGTAGACGCCCGACAGCACCTTCATCAGTGTGGATTTGCCGGCGCCGTTCTCGCCGCAGATCGCATGGATCTCGCCGCGCTGCACCTCGAAGTTGACGTTCGAGAGTGCCTTGACGCCGGGAAAGGTCTTCGTGATGCCGCGCATCTCGAGAATCGTGTTGCTCACGTTCGCCGACTTCCTCGTAGGGCTGACAGGTGCAGGTTAGTGGTGCCGGCGGCGGCGGGGAGGCACTCCTCGCCGCCGCCGGGGATTCGGGCGGATGCCTCGGCTCAGAGGCCGAGGTCCTCCTTCGTCCAGTAGCCGGTGTCGACGAGCGCCGACTCGACGTTGTCCTTGACGACCTGGACCGGCTTGAGCAGGTACGACGGGACGACCTTGACGCCGTTGTCGTACGTCTCGGTGTCGTTCACCTCGGGCTCGTCGCCCTGGAGAAGCGAGACGGCCATGCCGGCCGCGACCTTGGCGAGCTCACGCGTGTCCTTGAAGATCGTGGCGTACTGCTCGCCCGAGAGGATCGCCTTGACGGAGTCGACCTCGGCGTCCTGACCCGAGATGACCGGCCAGTCCTCACCCGTCGAGTAGCCGGCGTCGGTGAGGGCCGAGATGATGCCCCGCGAGATGCCGTCGTACGGCGAGAGCACCGCGTCGACCTTCGTGCCGTCGGAGTAGTTCGCCGTGAGGATGTCCTCCATGCGGCTCTGCGCGGTCTCGCCGTCCCAGCGGAGCGTGGCGGCCTGCTCGATGTCGGTCTGGCCCGACTTCACGACGAGCGTTCCGTCGTCGATCAGCGGCTGCAGGACGTCCATCGCGCCGTTGAAGAAGAAGAACGCGTTGTTGTCGTCGAGCGAGCCGGCGAAGAGCTCGATGTTGAAGGGGCCCGCCGGAGCGTCGGCCTTGGCGGTCCCGTCGAGCTCGGTGAGACCGAGGCCGTTGAGGATCGTCCAGGCTTGCTGCTGGCCGACGAGGAAGTTGTCGAACGTCGCGTAGTAGTCGACGTTCTCGCTGTCGCGGATGAGGCGGTCGTAGGCGATGACCGGGATGTCGCTGTCCTTGGCGGTCTGAAGCACCTCCGAAAGCGTCGTGCCGTCGATCGAGGCGACGATGAGCGCCTCGGCGCCCTTCGTGATCATGTTCTCGATCTGCGACACCTGGGTGGGGATGTCGTCCTCGGCGTACTGCAGGTCGACCTGGTAGCCGGCGTCCTCGAGCGCAGCCTTGACGGCGTCGCCGTCCTGGATCCAGCGCTCCGAGCTCTTGGTCGGCATCGCGACGCCGATCAGGCCGCCGTCTCCGCCGCCGTCACCGCTGTCGCCGCTTCCGCCTGCGCCGCCTCCGGCACATGCCGACAGCATCAGCGCGCCCGCCGCGAGCGCGGCGAACACGAACTTCTTTGCCTTCACTGTGGTTCCTTTCATCGTGACGTCTTCGTCTTGGTGTCGATATTCAGTTGTCGTCTCTTCTGCTTGGGGCTGCCGACGGCAGGGGTACCGGGCGTCGGCGCGTCGCCGCGTGCCCGGCGGCTCTCCCACAGGCGATCGATCTCGGCCTGCGGCAGCGGCGTCGCCGCGCCCCCATCGCGCGTCACATGCGCGACGCGGGCGACGTCTTCGAGCAGGGCTGCGTGCATCGCCGCCTCCCGGGGGGTCGCGCCGACGGTGACCGGCCCCTGCTGCTCGAGGAGCACGGCACGCGACCGCTGGCCCTCGAGAACCTCCACGACCGCGCGGCCGAGCGCTTCGTCATCCGTCCCCGCATAGGGGCCGACCGGGACCGGTCCGCCGAACTCCTCGGCCGCGACCGCGAATGCGCAGGGGATCGGCTCGGCCCGGGCGGCCCAAGCTGTCGCGTAGGTCGAATGCAGCTGCGCGATGGCGCCGATGGCCGGCATGCGGCGGTACACGTGAGCGTGCGCCTGCGACGACGGGTGCGGCAACAGGTCGCTGCCCGGGGTGCCCGTCACGACGGCGCCGTCGAGGTCGCACAGCACGAGGTTCTCGGGGCCGACCGCCGCAAAGGGCACGTCGGCGGGAGTCACGACGAAGAGGTCGGCGCCCGGGATGCGGGCCGAGAGGGCACCGCCGACGGCGAGGGCCAGTCCGCTGATCAGCAGTTCACCGTGCAGAGTCGCGACGTCGGCGCGTACGCGGGCCGTCGTTACCTCGGTGCGGACTCCGCTGACGTAGTCCTCGCGAAGCTCGGTGCCCCTGCCCTGCGCCACCGTGCGACTCCCTCGTTGGATGCTGTTCACGTGACGGCGTGTGACCGTTCACATCGAGACACTATAGCCAGCCGATCGAACGCCGTGTCAACTGAGAATGGTCTCGGCTTCGTAACGGCCGGGTGCGGGTCAGCCGGGGAGACCCGTCGACCTGCGCACGATCAGCTCGGGGACGATCGTCGCGGGCGCCGGCTCGGCGTCAGCCTCGGCGCGGCCCAGCAGAAGCTCGACGCACCGGCGTCCGAGTTCGGCGAAGTCCTGCCGCACCGTCGTCAGCGGGGGCCAGAAGTGCGCCGCCTCGGGGATGTCGTCGAACCCGACGATGCTGATGTCGCGCGGGACGTCGAGGCCCTCGTCGCGGACGGCGTGCATGAAGCCCAGGGCCATCTGGTCGTTCGACGAGAAGACCGCGGTGAAGTCGCGCACCTGCAGCAGCTCCCGCCCCGCGTAATACCCGAACTCGGCCGTCCAGTCCCCAAGGATCGGCGCGGTCGTGGGGACGTCGTTGGCGCTCATCTCGGCGAGGAAGCCGCGCATCCGCGCCTCGGCCTCGATCCAGTCCTGCGGGCCGGCGAGGTGGTAGATCCCGCGATGACCCAGGCTGATCAGGTGTTTCGTCGCGAGGCGGGCCCCCGCGAGCTGGTCGACCGACAGCATGTGGTCGACGTCGAGGTCGGTCGACTGCAGCGTCACGTACGGCACTTCGAGCGGCTGCGAGGCGAGCGCACGGACGACGCGCACCTGCGGCGCGATGACGACGAGTCCCTCGATCGACTGCGCCATGAGGTGGGCAAGACCCTCCGGGATGGAGGTCGGATCCGACGGGTCGATGTTCGCCGTGCTGACCCAGTAGCCGCGCGTGCGCGCCGCGGCCTCGATCGCGGCGATGCTCGACGCCGGGCCGTACATCGAGCTCGCCGCCGCCAGGATGCCGATGGTGTGCGAGCGACTGGTGACGAGGGCGCGCGCGGCGAGGTTGGGGCGATACTGGAGGTCGCTCATGACCTGCAGCACGCGCTCGCGCGTCTCGGGCCGCACGCTCGGGTGGTTGTTGAGCACCCGCGACACGGTTTGGTACGACACGTCGGCCAGCCGTGCGACATCTCGGATGCTCGGTCGGCGCACCGCGGCGTCTTCGCTCATTTCATTTCCATCGTGGAATGTGTACGGTCACACACAGCGTGGCACACTCCGGCCGCCGATGCGCATTCCGGCTCGTTCGCGCCATGTGACAGTCACACGAAACGCCCGGACCGCCGGAGGGTCTCCGCCGCGCCTGTCACATCGTCACATTCCTAGGATGGCACCGTGGACTTCTCGAAGTACCTCCCGCTCAGTCAGCGACGCACCGGCGAAGAAGCCGCCGCGACGAGCGATCGCCGTCAGGACGTGGCCCTCGTCGTCGAGCGTGCGCTCCAGCTCGCCCTGGCGGCGCCCGTCGAGCGGGGCGACGAGCTGGCCCGGGGCTTCGCCGAGGCATCCGCTCTACTGTCCGAGAAGGATGCCGCTGCCTTCGCGGTCGATGATCTCGGCGGGCTCGCATCCGACGTGCGCACCGGCAGGAAGCGCAGCATCGCGGCGCTCAGCCGTGCGGTCCGTGCGCTGCTCGTCCTCGCCGACGAGCTCGGCGTCGCTGCCGGCGTCGAGCCGCTGACTCTCGGGTCCGTCGCGCTCTACGCCGCGACATCCGGCCCCTTCGACCGGCGCGCGGCCATCAAGGGCCACACGGTCAGAGCGACCGACGCCGTCTGGCGGTTCGGGCACGGGCCCGAGCTCTCGGCGACGGCGGAGCAGATCGCCCGCTTCCTGCTGGCGCTCTCCGACACCCCGCCACGGCGAACCGCGCCCGGTGAGGAGCCCGGGCGCGGTCTCAGCCGCCCGACGTGAGCGCGGCGATGAGGCCCGAGACCACCATGTAGACCCCGATCCCGCCCACGACGATCCAGATCCCGATGCGGGCAGGGCTCACGCGGGGGCGGTTCTCCTCGGGAGGCATGCACCGAGCATAGTTGCCGCGACCCCTCCCCTTGCCCACGGCGTCCGCGGCGGGATACTGATGCGATGACCCCTGATGAGATCCACTCGTACTGTGCGGCGAAGCCCGGAGCGTGGGAGGACCGGCCATGGGAGGACGACCTGGTCTTCAAGGTCGGTCCCGGCGAGCGCGGCAAGATCTTCGTCTTCTACGGCGACGGGACCTCGATCGGCATCAAGGCTGCGACGACCCGCGACGAGGCGGACGACTGGCTCGCCCGCTATCCCGACCATGCGCGCGTGTCGCGCTACATCGGCAGGTCGGGGTGGAACGTCCTCGACGCGGGCGGAGGCATCCCGGATGACGAGCTTCGCGAAGCGATCGACCGATCGTACGAGCTCGTCGTCGCCGGCCTCCCCCGGAAGGTGCAGGAGACGCTCAGCGCGGAGGACTGACGGCTCTCGCAGTCGGCGGGGCTGCGGCTAGCCGGCCGCGACCTCGATGCGGTCGCCGCCCGCGGCTTTCGCGCGGTACATCGCCAGATCGGCGCGGCGGATGAGCTGCTCGGGCAGGACCGCACCGCCCGGGCGCGCGATCGCGACGCCGACGCTCGCACTGAGCGGCTGGCCGGAACCGCCGGGCTCGCTGCGGAGCGCCTCGAGGATCCGCTGCGCGATGTCGAGGGCCACGGTCTCATCCGCGACATCGCGCGCGACCACGACGAACTCATCGCCTCCATAGCGGGCGACGAGGTCACCCGAGCGCACTCCCGAGAGCAGGCGCTTCCCGGCTTCGTGCAGCATCCGGTCACCCGCGTGGTGGCCCAGCCTGTCGTTGACGCGCTTGAAGTCGTCGAGGTCGATGAAGAGCACGGCGCAGCCGGTCGATCCGGCGAGCTCGTCCATCTGGGCCTCGAGCAGCCGGCGGTTCGGCAGCCCGGTGACCTCGTCGTGCATCGCCGCATGAGCCAGGCGCTCCTGAAGCCGCAGCGTGGCCAGCGCCTGAGCGGCCTGACCGGCCAGCGCCTCCGCGAGGGGCGCGGCTTCGTCGTCGAAGGCCCGCTCGTGGTGGAACCAGCTGATGAAGGCGCCGAAGTCGCTCTCCTCATGGTGCAGGGGTGCGCCGATCAGGGCGCGGATGCCCGCCGACCGCATCGCGTCGCCCAACCCCTCGAGGAGCGCCTCCGCCTCATCCGGACCGACGACCTTGATCACGCGCCGGGGAGCGCTCACGAGTCCGATGAGGGTATCGGGGTCGAAGCGCCCGTTCAGCGGGTCGCGGCCGCCGCCGACGACGCTCGTGCCGTCGGCCTCGTGGAAGTAGACCGTCGACTCCTCGGCTCGGTACGAACGCGCGGTGGTGTCCGCGAGCACTTCGGCGAGACGCTCTTCCGTCGTCGCGGTCGCGAACGCGACGGAGGAGGCCAGAAGAAGCTGGAGGCGTGTCCGGGTGCGGTCTGCGAGCGCGTACCGCTGGCGAAGGTCGGTGAGCGCCTGGAATCTCTCGGATGCCTCGGAGACGATGAGCACGTCCTCCGCCCCGTACCGCTGACGCGTGACCATGACGGCACGTCCCGGCCGCGCAGTGTGGAGCATCACCCACGGCCCCGGCCCGGCACCGCTGGGGAGCAGGTCCTCCGGTGGATGCACGAGGAACTCGTCGATCGAATGCCCGATGAGGTCGTCGCGATCGCGGCCGACCCACCCGGCGAACCAGGGGTTGGCGTCGGCGACGGTCCCGTGCCGATCGACGCGGACCACACCTACCGGAAGCGCATCGGCTTCGCCCACATCCACGCATCTCCTCCGTCGCGCCAGCCGGTCCCCTGAACCCTATCTTCCGCGATCCGACGACGCCTTCCCACGGTTCTCTCGCCGCAACACACATTCGGATCGCGCACTCGCGCTTCGCATCCAGCGCCGGTCCGCGGGACGTCGGAACGTCGGCGCGGTCGGTCTCGTCGAGCACAGGGGGACTCGGCGCGGGAATGTACTGCCTTTCGGAGGCGCGCGCAATGGGGGGCCGGCACCGAGCGGCCGAGGACTAGCGTGCGGAGCGAGGGGCCCGGTGCCTTCTGACGCGCATGCCGTGGGTGCGAGGGTCTCTTCTCGTTCGAGGAGCGTCGATGAAGAAGTCGTCCAGCATCCGTCTACTCGCCGCGGTCATCGCGTCGGCGTTCGCGATCGCGGGTCCCGCGGGGCTCGCCACGGCAGCGCAGCCGACAGCCCACACAACCGGCTCGTCGGGGCATGGCTCCAACCCAGGCAGCTACACCAACCCGCTGCAGCCGGTCATCCCCGGTGACGGCGTGGTCGAGAGCTGCGCCGACCCGAACGTGCTGCGCGGGCAGCGTCCGGGCGACACGACCTGGTACCTGTACTGCACGACGGATCCCCTCAACGACGAGGACGTCGATGCGAACGGCGACCCGGTCTTCCACCGGGTTCCCACCATGACCTCCGAGAATCTCGTGGACTGGACGTACGTCGGCGACGCGTTCTCGATGCTGCCGAGCTGGGCCGATCCCACCGCGGCCCTGTGGGCGCCCGATGTCGTGTACTCGAGCACCTTCGACCAGTACTACATGTTCGTCGTCGTGACGAACACCGCGAGCTCCGTGAGCGGAGTGGAAGGGTGCGACAGCGACAACGCGATCGGCGTCGCGACCGCCCCCGACCCGACCGGCCCTTGGACGTTCTCGGACACGCCCGTCGTGGGCCCCCGGCAGAACGGGGCCGGATGCAACTTCCTCTGGACCTACGATCCGGACGTGCTCGGTGACACGATCACCGACTCGAGCATCATCTACTACGGCAGCTACTACGGCGGGATCTATGGCACGACGCTGCAGCTGACCGAGACCGGCGCGACCGCGGCCACCGGATCGGCGACCCAGGTGGCGATCGACAACAAGTACGAGGGCGCCAACGTCGTCTACAAGGACGGCTACTACTACCTCTTCGTCTCGGCCACCAACTGCTGCAACGGCGCGCTGACCGGGTACAGCGTCTTCGTCGGACGGTCCACGAGTCCCCTCGGACCCTTCTACGACCGCGAAGGCGTGTCGCTCACCGCCGAGAACACCGGCGGAACGCCCTTCCTCACGATGAACGGCAACCGGTGGGTCGGAACGGGTCACAACACCGTCTTCCAGGACGCCAACGGAGACTGGTGGACGATCTATCACGCCGTCGACCAGCGGGACCCGTTCTTCGCGTTCCAGCCGGGCTTCACCAAGCGCCCGGCGCTCCTCGACGCGATCGACTGGGTCGACGGGTGGCCGACGGTCAACGGCGGCGCCGGCGCCTCCGTGGACAAGCAGCCGGCACCCGCCGGGCAGGCCGGTGAGCAGACCCGCCACCGCTACCGTCCGGCCGCCGTGCAGGAGCCGAAGCGTCTGCTCCCGCAGTACTCCGACGAGTTCGACGGCACGGCGCTCGACCCCGCCTGGTCGTGGCAGCGCGACGACATCGCGCCGACGGCGACCGTCGCGAACGGGGTGCTGAGCATCCCGATCCAGGCCGGCGATCTCTACGTCGACGCCGACAGCGCGGCCGTCCTTCTCCGCGACGCCCCCAAGGCCGACTACGTGATCGAGGCGAAGGTGCGGATGGACCTCCCGAGCGGATGCTGCTTCAACTACGCCCAGGTCGGCATCCTGGCCTACGCGAGTGACGACGACTACGTCAAGCTCACCGAGACGTCGATCTGGAACACGCGCCAGACCGAGTTCGCGAAGGAGATCTCGCAAGCACCCGAAGGCTGGGCGCGCTACGGCAACACCGTCGTCGGCCCTCCGGGTGACGACTGGACGTACCTGCGCATCGTCGTGCAGAAGCTCACGGGCGCCGCGAGCCAGGAGGCCGGCGGCGACACCCAGAGCTTCACGGCCTACACGAGCCGGGACGGCCAGACCTGGGTGAAGGGCGGGACGTGGACCCACTCGCTCGGCGACGACGTGAAGATCGCACTGGTCGCGTACGGTCTTCAGGACCCCAACCAGCACTACACGGCGCAGTTCGACTACGTCCGCGTATCGACGGTCAAGGAGAGCCCCCGGGGCTGATCGCCGCCGACAGCTGTCCACCACGCGAGCGTGCGGCCGCGGAGCCCGAGCTCCGCGGCCGCCGCGAGGTGGTCGGGTGTGTCGACGTCGCGTCGGAGTGACGAGCCGGCCGGCACGGGCAGCGCCTCGCAACCCAGCGACAGGTGCTGCTCGAACGAATCCCGCCCGAATGCCGAGGCCCAGCGCACCCCGGGGGCGGCCGTGACGAGGGTCGAGCCCCGTTCTTCCGCATCCGCCACGACGGCGCGCGGATGCCCCAACGCGGCCTCGAGAGCGTCGGCGAGGTCGCCGGGTCTGAGCGCGGGCAGATCGGCGAGCAGCGCGGCGCGCGGGGCGGTCTCGGCGAGCATCGACATCGCCGCCGCGATGGCGGCATCAGGACCCCGTCCCTCCCGGTCGGCGATCACCTCGACGTCGGAGGGGACGGATGCTTCAAGCCCGCCGTCGTCCGTGACGACGACGACCCTCCCCACGGCGGAGCACTCGCGCACCGCGTCGATCGTGTCGAGCGCGATCGCCCGTGCGAGTGCGCCGTCGCCGCGACGCAGCTCTCCCAGTCGGGACTTCGCGCGAGACGCCTCTTTCACGGGCAGGACGATGATCCAACCGCTCACGAGAACCTTTCGCGCAGGCGCGGCAGGATGTCGTCGCGGTAGAGGCGCAGGAACTCGGCCTGGTCGGCGCCGGGATCGTGGAACACGAGGTGGCGGAAGCCGAGCCCGACGTACCACGCGATGCGTTCCACGTGCTCCTCGGGGTCGTCCGAGACGATGAACCGGGAGGCCGCCCGCTCGATCGGCAGCTGCTCGCCGAGCCGCTGCATCTCCAGCGGATCGTCGACGCCCATCTTCTCTTCGGGACTCAGCGCGAGCGGGGCCCAGAAGCGCGTCTTCTCGAGCGCCGTCGCGCGATCGGGATGGTACGAGACCTTGATCTCGATGAGGGTGTCGATCGCGTCATCGGGCCGACCGGCCTTCTCCAGCCCTTCGTGCAGGGCGGGCAGCAGCGTGTCGGTGTAGAGCTCGCGCTTCTTGCCGCTCGTCGTGATGAATCCGTCGGCGATGCGTCCCGCCAGGCGTGTCGCAGCGGGACCGGCCGCGCCGATGTAGATCGGCACGGGGTCGTCCATCTTGTCGTAGATCGTGATGTTGCGGGTCGTGTAGAACTCGCCGTCGAAGTTGACGCGGTCCTCCGACCACAGCCGCCGGATCAGGCCGATGGCCTCCTTGAGGCGCCGGAACCGCTCGGGCGGCTCCGGCCACGGGATGCCGAGGTTCGCCTCGTTGAGCGCCTCGCCCGTCCCGACGCCCAGGATCACCCGGCCGGGGTACATCACGCCGAGAGTCGCGAAGTCCTGCGCGACGACCGTCGGGTTGTAGCGGAACGTGGGCGTCAGCACCGACGTGCCGATGAGCACGCGAGACGTCTTCGCGCCGAGAGCCCCCAGCCAGGGAACGGATGCCGGGGCGTGCCCACCCTCGTGCAACCAGGGCTGGAGGTGATCCGACACGAAGACCGAGTCGAAGCCCGCCTCCTCCGCCATGACGGCGTACTCGAGCAGCTCCGCAGGTCCGAACTGCTCCGCCGATGCCTTGTATCCGAAACGGATGGGCACTGTCACGATCCCGCCTCCTCCTGCGTACGAGCGGCAACAGCCGCCATCGGCGTCATGGCCTCGAACTCGGCCCCGTCGCTCGCGGCGAGCGCCGCGCGGTAGTCCGCCACGGTCCCCGGCCACACGAGGGTGAGCCGTCTCGACCCCTCGTCGACATACCAGTTGCGGCAGCCGCCGGTCAGCCAGGGGGTCCCCGCCGCTCGGTCGTCGACCATGCGGGTGTAGTCTCGTTCGGCCTCGGCCCGGACCCTCAGCACGGCGCCGGGCGCACGACGCGCGAGCGACGCGGCCACGTATCGGGCCTGCGCCTCGAGCATGAGGACCGACGACGTGTGACCGAGCGACGCATTCGGTCCGTTGAGCACGAACAGCTGCGGAAAGCCCGAGACCACGGTCGAGCCGAACGACGTCATGCCGTCCGCCCAATGCTCGGCGAGCGCGACGCCGCCCTCGCCGCGGACGATCCGCGCGTAGGGCTGCCTGGTGGTCTGGAAGCCGGTCGCGAGCACGAGGGCGTCGACCCCGCGATGACGCCTCCCGGATGCCGCGACCAGCTCGCCTCCGTCGATCGCGGCGAGCGCGCTCGGCTCGAGCGTGACGCGGTCCGAGGCCACGGCAGGGTAGAACTCGTCGGAGAGCAGCACCCGCTTGCAGCCGAAGGCGTAGTCGGGCGTGAGGACGGCCCGCAGCGCCGAGTCGGCGACCTGCGCGGCGAGGTGCGCACGGGCGGCACGCTCGGCGTCGGCCGCGTCCGGACCGCCGGAACGCGACGCGAACCGCGCCTCGCCCTCGGCGTCGAGCCGTTTCCTCAGGGCGGCGATCTCGCTCCGATCCTCGGCGAACCGCGCACGCTCGGCGTCGGAGTACGCCCGCCCGCCGCGCGGCAGGATCCAGGCGGGGCTCCGCTGGAAGAGCGACACCTTCGCCGCGCTGCGCGCGAGCTGCGGCACGAGCTGCACAGCGCTCGCGCCCGAGCCCACGACAGCGACGTGCCGCCCGTCGAGGTCGACTCCGTGATCCCACCGCGCCGAGTGGAACAGCGGCCCGGCGAACGACTCGAGCCCGGCGATCGGCGGGATGCGCGGCTCGGTGAGGCGCCCACAGGCGAGGACGAGCGCCTCGGCCTCGACGGTCGCCGGGGCGGCGCCGCCGAACTCGAGGCGCCAGGCCGAGGCATCCTCCCGCCATTCGGCATCGAGGAGCGGGGCGTCGAAGGTGATCGCCGCCCCCAGTCGCTCCCGGTCGACGACCCGCTCGATGTAGGCCTGGATCTCGCCGCCCGGCGCGAACTCGGCCGACCACGACGGTTCGGGATGCCGCGCGAACCCGTACAGGTGCGACGGCACATCGCACGCGACACCGGGATAGGTGTTGTCGCGCCACGTGCCGCCGACTCTATCGGCGCGCTCGAAGACGGCGATGTCGTGCCCCGCATCGCGAAGGGTCATCGCGGCCGCGAGGCCGGCGAACCCCGCTCCGACGATCGCGACGCCGACCGAGCGGCGCATCATGCCGAGGTCCTTGCCGGGACCGCCTCGCGGTAGTCCGTCGACCGCTGCCGCAGGGGCCGGAAGATCCGCCGGACGGATGCCGCGGCCTCCGCGTACGGGTACTCCAGGCCGTGCTCGACCCCCGACTCCGGCAGCACGCGCCCGTCGAGCAGCGTTCCGCCCAGGTCGTCTCCGCCCGCCTGCAGGAGCGTGATCGCGAGGTCGCGGCCGTGCCGGGTCCACGGGATCTGGATGTGCGGGATGCTGCCTGCCAGCATGAGGCGCGCGACCGCGACCATCGCCCGGTGCTCGTCGGCGTCGGCGCGGTCGTTCACGAGGGGCACGCCGTGGCCAGGAAGCGGAATCGGGACGAACTCCGTGAAGCCGCCCGTCTCGTCCTGGATCGAGCGCAGGCGGCGGAGGTGCGCGATCCGCTCCCCCGCCGTCTCGACGTGGCCGTAGAAGAGCACCGACGACGTGCGGAGTCCGGCGCGGTGCTCCGCCGTGATGATCTCGATCCAGCGGTCGATCTCGAGGTCTCCGGGTGCCACAAGCGTGCGCACGCGCTCGCTCAGGATCTTCACGCCCGTGCCGGGCATCGTGCGAACGCCCGCCGCCTTGAGGCTGTCGAGCGCCGCCTGGAGCCCGATCCCGCCGCGGTCGGAGAGGTCGGCCACGTCCTGCGGTCGGTAGGCATGGAGGTGGAGGCTCGGCTCGGCCGAGCTGATCGCGCGGACCAGCTCGACGTACAGGCCGGGATCTTCCGTCGGCGGCAGAGCGCCCTGCACGCACACCTCGGTCGCACCGAGATCGGCGGCGTCGTGGGCGACCGCAGCTGCATCGGCCAGTCCGAACGTCGGCGGACCGGCCGGCACCGCGCGCAGGTGCGTCGAGGTCAGATTGCGGTTGACGACCATGCTCACGGCGTCGCCGACGGTGTACCGGCGCACGTCGTCGGCCGTGCGGACGACCGCCTCGAGGTCGTCCCGGGTCGCGGTGAGGAGGGCTTCCCACTCGGTGTCGTCGAGACTGCGGGGGTCTCGCGCGGCCTGCTCGGCCAGACGTTCCATTGGCGGTTCGGTGCGTTTCGTCTCGCTCCGCTCGCTCAACGACCGAGGGGGAACGCCGGCCCCGGCCCCGGTCCCGGTCGTTGAGCGGAGGCGCGCAGCGCCGGAGACGAAACGCCCCGAATCCGCAGCGCCGCCCCCGGTCGTTGAGCGGAGGCGCGCAGCGCCGGAGACGAAACGCTCCGGATCGACGGGATCGGCCCGGCTCGAGGCATCCGTCGCCGCGAGACCCGTCACCGGGTCGGCCAGCCGTTCCACGGCCGCGTGCAGACCGGGGTCGATCCAGCGCTCGGAGTCGTGCACGTACTCGGGATGGGCCGTGAGGCGCTCGCGCAGAGTGAAGCCCGCCTCGGCTGTCGCAGCCGCGAGGTCGTCGAGGTGCGGCCACGGCCGCTCGGGGTTGACGTGGTCGGCGGTGAGGGGCGAGACGCCTCCCCAGTCGTCGACGCCGGCGCGGACGAGCAGGCCGAGCTCGTCGCGCGCGCTGAGGTTGGGCGGCGCCTGGATGCGCATGTGCGCGCCGAGAACGATCCGCGCGACGGCGACCGTGGCGATGTACTCGCGGGTCGCGGCATCCGGAGCGCTGCGCATCGCGGTTCCCGGCTTGGCCCGGAAGTTCTGGACGATGACCTCCTGCACGTGGCCGTAGCGGTCGTGGAGGTCGCGGAGCGCGACGAGCGACTCGGCGCGGTCGCGAAGCGTCTCGCCGATCCCGACGAGGAGCCCCGTCGTGAACGGGATACGCGCTTCGCCGGCATCGGCGATGACTCGCAGCCGCACATCGGGGTCTTTGTCGGGCGATCCGTAGTGCACGGCGCCCGGAGTCTCGAAGAGTGCGCGCGAGGTGGTCTCGAGCATCATGCCCATCGACGGGGCAGTCGGGCGGAGGGTGCGCAGCTCCTCCGCCGTCATCACGCCCGGGTTGAGGTGCGCGAGCAGACCCGTCTCGGCCGTGATGAGCCGGGCGGCGTGCGCGACGTAGTCGAGCGTCGACGCGTAGCCGTGCTCATCGAGCCAGGCCCGCGCCTCGGGCCAGCGCTCCTCCGGCCGGTCGCCGAGCGTCAGCAGCGCCTCTTTGCACCCGAGGTCCGCGCCGGCCCGCACGACCCGCAGGATCTGCTCGTCCGACATGTACAGCGGGGCGTGCGTGAGGCGCAGCTGCCCGGGGGTGTCGACGAAGATGCAGTAGTGGCAGCGATCGCGGCACAGCGTCGTGAGCGGGACGAACACCTTGCGCGAGTACGTGATGACATCCGGTCGCCGGGCCGCGGCAAGGCCTTCGTCGCGCAGGGCCGAGGCGCGCGCGAGGAGCTCCTCGAAATCGTCACCTGTCGCGGACAGCATCCGCTCGGCCTCGTCGACGGTCACGGCGGGAGCGGCAAGGGCAGCCGTCGGTGTTGCAGGGAAGCGCATCGGGTGCACCCGCTCAGAGGGCGGCGGCGAAGGCTTCGTCGTAAATTGCGAGCGCCTGGGCCACCTCGTCGTGGGTGACGACGCACGGCGGGACCACGTGGATGCGGTTCTCGGCGACGAACGGCAGCAGGTCGCGCGACACGAGCTCGCTCTTGATGCGGCCGATGGTCGCGGCATCCACCGGCTCACGGGTCTCGCGATCGGTCACGAACTCGATCGCCCAGAAGACGCCCTCGCCTCGTACCTCGCCGATCGCGGGATGCCGCTCGGCGAGCTCGCGGAGCCCAGGGCCGATCGCCTCCGCGCCGATCCGGCGAGCGTTGTCGACGATGCCCTCGGACTCCATCGCGTCGAGCGCCCCGACGATCGAGGCGGCGCCCAGGAGATGGCCGCTGTAGGTGAGTCCCCCGGGGAAGACGCGCTCGTCGAACGTCGCCGCGATGGGGTCGGAGATCACGACCCCGCCGATCGGCACGTAGCCCGAGTTGACGCCCTTCGCGAAGGTGATGAGGTCGGGCACGACGTCGTATCCCTGGAAGGCGAACCACCGGCCGGTGCGTCCGAAGCCGCACATGACCTCGTCGAGGATGAGGAGGATGTCGTACTTGTCGGCGATGGCACGGACCCCGGCGAGGTAGCCGGGCGGCGGCACCAGGATGCCCGCCGTGCCCGGCACGGACTCGAGCAGGATCGCCGCGATCGTCGCCGGCCCTTCGGACTGGATCACGCGCTCCAGGTGGCGCAGGGCCCGCGCGCTCTCCTCCTCGGGCGTCGTCGCCCAGAACTCGGAGCGGTACAGGTAGGGCCCGAAGAAGTGCACGTGTCCGCGGGCGAACTCGTTCGGCATCCGTCGCCAGTCGCCGGTCGCGACGATGGCGGCTCCCGTGTTGCCGTGGTACGAGCGGTAGGTCGAGAGCACCTTGTCGCGGCCCGTGTGCAGCCGCGCCATCCGGATGGCGTTCTCGACGGCGTCGGCGCCGCCGTTGGTGAAGAAGACCTTGGAGAACCCCTCGGGCGCCCGGTCGGCGATGCGCTTGGCCGCCTCGCCGCGCACGAGGCTCGCCGCGGCCGGGCCGACGGTCGCGAGGACGTCGGCCTGGTCGTGGATCGCCCGGATGACCGCGGGATGCTGGTGTCCGATGTTGACGTTGACGAGCTGGCTCGAGAAGTCCAGGTAGCGCCTGCCGGCGTGATCCCACACGACGCTGCCCGAGCCGCCGGCGATGACGGTAGGGGTCAGCCCGGCCTGCGCCGACCAGGAGTGGAAGACGTGATCGCGGTCGAGCCGCGTCGCGAGGTCGTCGAGGTCGGTCGTCGCTTCGCTCATGGTCATGTCTGCCATTCTGGCCCCCGTCGGGGGGTGCTGGGCAGCGGCTCAGGACTTCGCGGTCACGTGTGCCGAGAGCGCCGGGATGACCCGCTCGCCGTAGACGCGCAGGGTCTCCTCCTTGTTGTCGTGCTGCAGGTAGCCCGCGAACTGCGTCATGCCGAGCGCTCGCAGCTGCTCGAGCTTCGCGATGTGCTCCTCCGCCGTCCCCAGGATGCAGAAGCGGTCGACGATCGCGTCGGGCACGAAGTCGACATGATCGTTCTCGGCCCGGCCGTGGGTGTTGTAGTCGTAGCCCGTGCGCCCCGCGATGTACTCGGTGAGGGCGTCCGGCACGGCGCCGTGCGCACCGTACTTCGCCACGATGTCGGCGACGTGGTTGCCCACCATCCCCCCGAACCACCGGCACTGGTCGCGCATGTGCGCCCAGTCGGTGCCGATGTACATCGGCGCGGCGACGCAGAACTCCAGTGCGTCGGGGTCGCGGCCGACGTTCGCCGCGGCATCCCGGACCGTCTTGATCATCCATGCCGCGATGTCGACGTCCGCGAGCTGCAGGATGAAGCCGTCGCCGACCTCGCCCGCGAGCTTGAGGGCGAGCGGACCGTAGGCGGCGACCCAGACCTCGAGTGACGAGCCGCGGCTCCACGGGAACTGCAGCGTCGCGCCGTGGTAGTCGACGGCGCGCGAGTTGGCGAGCTCGCGGATGACGTGGATCGCCTGGCGCAGTTCGCCGAGCGATGCCGGCTGGCCGTTGGTGACGCGCACCGCGGAGTCGCCGCGGCCGATGCCGCACACGGTCCGGTTGCCGTACATCTCGTTGAGCGTCGCGAACACGGATGCCGTGACCGTCCAGTCCCGCGTCGACGGGTTCGTGACGAACGGCCCCACGGTGATGCGGTTGGTCTCGGCGAGGATCGCCGAGTGGATGACGTACGGCTCCTCCCACAGCAGATGCGAGTCGAACGTCCACACGTGGCTGAAGCCGTGCGCCTCGGCGAGCTTGGCGAGCTGCACTGTGCGCGAGGCGGGCGGGTTGGTCTGGAGGACGACGCCGAAGTCCATGGTCAACTCCTCCCCGGGATCGTGTCCCGATCCTGTCCTTTGATGTCCCGAAGTCGGTCGCTTCCAACCCCTGGAAGCGACCGATTTCGGGACATGGTGGCGATGCCGCGCGTCACAGGAGGTACTGCGACAGGCCGCGCTTGAGGTAGCGCCCGTCGCCCTTCGATCCGAGATACTCGCCGCCGTCGACGATGACCTTGCCGCGCGAGAGCACTGTGTCGACGTGCCCGTCGATCTCGTAGCCCTCCCACGCGGAGTAGTCCATGTTCATGTGGTGGGTCTTGTTCAGCCCGATCGACGTGTGGCCGTTCGGGTCGTAGACGACGATGTCGCCGTCGGCTCCGGGCTGGATGACGCCCTTCCGCCCGTACAGGCCGAACATGCGGGCCGGCGTCGTGCTGGTCAGCTCGACCCAGCGCTCGAGGGTGATCTTCCCCGTGACGACGCCCTGGTACATGAGGTCCATGCGGTGCTCGATCGAGCCGATGCCGTTGGGGATCGCGCGGAAGTCGTCCTTGCCGAGCTCCTTCTGGCCCTTCATGCAGAACGGACAGTGGTCGGTGGAGACCATCTGGATGTCGTTGGTCCGGAGCGCCTGCCACATGTGGTGCTGGTGGCCCTCGGCCCGGGACCGCAGCGGGGTGGAGCACACCCATTTCGCGCCTTCGAACTGCCCCCACTCCTCGCTGAAGCCGCCGAGCTGCTCCTCGAGCGACAGGTAGAGGTACTGCGGGCACGTCTCGCCGAAGACGTTCCAGCCCTGGTCGCGCGCCCACGCGAGCTGCTCGACCGCCTGCTTGGCCGACACGTGGACGACGTAGAGAGGAGCGCCGGTGAGGTTCGCCAGCATGATGGCGCGGTGCGTCGCCTCCTCCTCCATCTGCCACGCGCGCGCGATGCCGTGGTAGTACGGCGCCTTCTTGCCGGCCTCGGCCAGCTGCGCCGCGAGCACGTCGATCGCGGGACCGTTCTCGGCGTGCATCATCGTCAGGAGGCCGGTCTCCTGCGACACCTGCATGGCCCTCAGCACCTGCGCGTCGTCGGAGTAGAAGACGCCCGGATAGGCCATGAAGAGCTTGAAGCTCGTGACGCCTTCGTCGGCGAGCCCACGCATCGCCGCGAGCGAGTCGTCGTCGACCCCGCCGACGATCTGGTGGAAGCCGTAGTCGATGGCGCAGTTGCCGGCCGCCTTCTCGTGCCATGCGGCCAAGCCGTCCTGCACCCGCTCGCCGTAGCGCTGCACGGCGAAGTCGATGATCGACGTCGTGCCGCCCCACGCGGCGGCGCGCGTGCCGGTCTCGAAGGTGTCGGACGCGTTCGTGCCGCCGAACGGCAGCTCCATATGCGTGTGGGCGTCGATGCCGCCGGGGATCACGTACTTGCCGGTCGCGTCGATGACGGCGTCGACGGATGCCGCGACATCCGTCCCGAGAAGCTGGGAGCCGGGAGCCAGCACGGCGGCGATCGTCTCGCCGTCGATGAGCACGTCCGCTTCGGCACGTCCCGTCGCCGAGACCACGGTGCCGCCGGTGATGAGTGTCGTCGTCATGTCAGCTCACTCTCACGGCGCCACGATGTCGTTGTACGTGTCGGGACGGCGGTCGCGGTAGAACTGCCAGTCGTCGCGCATCTGCTGCACCATGTCGAGGTCGAGGTCGCGCACGAGCACCTCCTCGTGCTCGGTGGATCCGCGGTCGCCGACGAAGTTGCCCCGCGGGTCGATCACCTGGCTCGTGCCGTAGAAGTCGACCGCGTCGTCGCCGTACTCGTTGTCCTCGCGGCCCACGCGGTTCGGCTGCAGCACGAAGTACCCGTTCGCGACCGCGGCCGCGGGTCCCTCGACCTCCCAGAGACGGTTCGAAAGACCGGGCTTGGTGGCGTTGGGGTTGAAGACGAGGTGCGCGCCGTTGAGCCCGAGCTCGCGCCATCCTTCGGGGAAGTGCCGGTCGTAGCAGATGTACATGCCGACGCGGCCGACGGCGGTGTCGAACACGGGATAGCCGAGGTTGCCGGGGCGGAAGTAGAACTTCTCCCAGAACTTCTCGAGGTTGGGGAGGTGGTTCTTGCGGTACTTGCCGAGGATCGTGCCATCGGCATCCACCAGCACCGACGTGTTGTAGTAGACGCCGGTCTGGTCCTCCTCGTAGATCGGCAGCACCGAGACCACGCCGAGCTCCTTGGCGAGGTCCGCGAACCGCTGCACGATCGGCCCGTCGGCCGCCTCGGCGAAGCGGTAGTACTTCTTGTCCTGCGTGATGCCGAAGTACGGGCCGTAGAACAGCTCCTGGAAGCACACGACCTGCGCCCCCTGGGCCGCGGCATCCCGCGCGAACTGCTCGTGCTTGTCGAGCATGGACGCTTTGTCACCCGTCCAGGTGGTCTGTGTGATCGCCGCTCGAACGACAGCCATGTGGGCCTCCCCTGTGGTCGGCCTCGGTCGGCCGTGTCCCCATGCTTGGGTCAGCGGGCCGCGTGCGCAAGAGGCATTCGGGGAGCGGTCGCCCGAACCGGGTCAGCCGAGCGTCAGGGCGGCGGCGAGCGCGTCGGCGGCGAGCGCACGCGTGAGCGCGACATCCGACATCCACAGGGGCGTGACGACGGGACGGATGCCGAGGCCCTCGATGCGCGGAGCCTCGGCCGCGTCCTCCTCCCCGAGGAGCCACGCGTCGAGGAGCCCGCCCCCGTCGCGGGCGCCGTACAGCTGCGCCACGCCCGCGGCGGAGCATTCGGCTCCGACCACCCGCAGGCACACGTCGGCCATCCCCCGCACCGGCGATCCGCCGATGATCGGCGAGACGCCGACGACGGGTGCGGTCCCGCCTCTGATGGCGTCAGCGATGCCCGGGACGCCGACGATGGGCCCGATGGAGACCACGGGATTCGAAGGTGCGAGCACGACGACGTCGGCCTCGGCGAGGGCCTCGAGCACCCCGGGTGCCGGCCGGGCGGATTCGATCCCGGGGTTGGCGAATGCGCGGGGCTCGCGCTGCGCGCGGTGGCGGGTCCACCACTCCTGGAAGTGGATCGTGCCCTCATCGAGCATCACGAGGGTGTCCACCTCGGACTCGGTCATCGGCAGGAGCCGGGCGCCCAGCTCCCACCGCTCCTGGAGCCGGTGCACGACCCCGCCGACCCCTGCGCCCTCACGGAGCCACGAGCTGCGGGCGATGTGCGTTCCGAGGTCGAGGTCGCCGAGCGCGAACCAGTCCCACCCGAGGTTCCATTCGCGAAGCTCCTGAGACACCCGATCCGAGTCGCCGGCCCGGCCCCAGCCGCGCACGGGATCCTTCACGCCCGCGAGTCCGTAGAGCATCGAGTCGACGTCGGGCTGGATGCGCAGGCCGTGAACCCAGAGGTCGTCGGCGGTGTTGCAGACGACCGTCAGACTTCCGCCTCCGGCCACGACGACGTCGCGGAGTCCGACGGCGAACGTCGATCCGCCCGCGCCGCCGGCGAGGAGGACGACCCGCAGACCGTGGAGAGGGACGCCGTCGTTTCGAAGGTCGCGCATGGCGGACGAGCCTACCGAAGCCGTTGGTAGCGTGGCCGCATGCCCGAAGCGCCGAACCTGACGATCTTCCCGCTGCGCGGCATCCCCGAGATCCAGGCCGGCGACGACCTCGTCGCGATCATCGCCGCGGCTGCGGCCGCCGATCCTCTGCGCGACGGCGACATCCTCGTCGTGACCTCGAAGATCGTGTCGAAGGCCGAGGGCCGCTCCGTCGTCGCAGACGACCGCGCGGACGCGATCGAGGCCGAGACCGCCCGCGTCGTCGCGACGTCGGCCGATGGCCGGGTCCGCATCGTCGAGAGCCGACTGGGGATCATCGCCGCGGCGGCCGGGGTCGATGCGAGCAACACCGCTCCGGGCACGATCCTGCTCCTGCCGGTGGATCCGGATGCCTCGGCTCGCGCCCTCGCCGCCGGTCTGCGCGCGGCGACCGGCGCTCGCGTCGGCGTCATCCTGTCCGACACGCTCGGCCGCGCCTGGCGCGACGGACAGACCGACAGTGCGATCGGCGCGGGCGGAGTGCGGGTGTTCGAGGACTACCGGGGCGACGTCGACTCCGCGGGGCGTCCGCTCGTCGTGACCCTCCCCTGCGTCGCCGACGAGCTGGCGGCGGCCGCCGACCTCGTGAAGCGCAAGACGACGGGGCTGCCCGTCGCGGTCGTGCGCGGACGCGCCGATCTCGTGGGCGAGCTCGATCTCCCGGGAGCCCGCAGCATCGTGCGCGAGCGCGACCGCGACCTGTTCCACACCGGCGCCCGCGAGTCGTGGCAGGAGGGCTACGCCGCCGGCCTCGCCGCACGGTCGTCGCCCTGACACCGAGCACGCGGGCCGGGGTGTCGTCAGGCGCCGAAGCCCCTCCAATCGCCGCCAGACCGGCGGGTGCGACGGGATGTCGGGGCGGAGGGCAATCTACAGCGCAGTTCCAGCGCGCTTGGCATAGTGCTTCCGCAGCCGACGCAGCCCCTCGTCGATCGTGACCGTCGGCGTCCAGTCGAGCGCCCGGCGGGTCTCGCGCTGGTCGAACCAGTGAGCAGTCGAGAGCTGCTCGGCGAGAAACCGGGTCATGGGCGGCTCGTCGAGGCCAGGGCGGATCGCCCAGACCCGCTCGACGACCGACCCTGCGGCGCGCGCGACGCCCGAGGGCACGCTCCACCGAGGAGGACGCACGCCGGCGGCGACGCAGATGCCCGCGAGCAGCTCGCCGACGGGCCGCGGTTCGCCGTTCGTGATCACGAAGGCTCTGCCACGCGCCTGCGGAGCACGATCGAGCGCCGCGACGATCCCGCTCGCGGCGTTGTCGATGTACGTCGAGTCGACGAGCGCGCGTCCTCCGTCGAGGAGAGGCAGACGGCCCCGGCGTGCGCGGTCGACGATCCGCTCGACGAGCTGCGTGTCGCCGGGGCCCCAGACGAGGTGCGGACGAACGGCCACGACAGGCATCTCGTCGCTGTCGCGGTCGAGCGCGAGGAGCTCGCCCTCGGCTTTCGTGCGCGCGTACTCGCCGTGGGCATCGTCGGGCGAGGCAGGCTCCGCTCCGACCCCCGCCAGAGCCGCGCCGGCATGCGCGACGGACGGCGACGAGACCTGGACGAATCGGGATGCCCCGGCACGCCGCGCCTCGTCGAGCAGGATGCGCGTTCCGTCGACGTTGATGGCGCGGAACTCGGCCCGGTCGCCCGCGAGGGACACCTTGGCGGCGAGGTGGACGACGCCCTCGGCGCCGTCGAGGGCGCGGGCCACGGCATCCCGGTCCGCGACCGAGCCGAGGATGTCGACAGCCCCCGCCACTCCGCTCGGCCGCCGCTGCATCGTGCGGACCGCGTGCCCTCGGCGCACGAGCTCGGCAGCGACGGCGCGGCCGAGGTGCCCCGATGCCCCCGTCACGGTGACGATCACGGCCGGCCCACCGCGCCCCCGGCGAGCGTGCGCTCGGCCCACCGTGCGAGCCTCGTACGATCGATCTTCGAGTTGTGACGGATGTCCGTCGGCAGGCGCGGCACGGCGAGCACGGCGACGAGCGGCAGGTCGCTGGACGCCCGCACGGCCGAGGCTGTCTCGGCAGCGGCCAGAGCGGGGCGGGAGGTCTCGGGAAGCGTCTCGACGATGGCGACGGCCTGCTGCGTACCGCGCGGACCGACGCCGACGACGGCGGCGCGGCGCACCTCGGGGACCGCCTCCACCTGCTGCTCGGGCCCCACGGGCGCGATCGGGCCGTCCGCCGCGACGATGACGTGCGGCAGGCGCCCTTCGATCCACAGACGTCCGTCGGCATCGAGGTGCCCGATGTCTCCGGTGCGGTGCCAGCGGCCTTCGGCGGGCGTGTCGCGCACAGCCGCTCGATCGGTGAGCCAGAGCCGGTCGTAGGACGTCTTGAGATGCGGCGCGGAGATCACGACCTCGCCGAGCACCCCCGTCGTCGCGCCGGGATCTCCGCTCGGCCGGCCGTCCGCGTCCAACGGGTCGATGAGCACGTGGTTGGCCGCGATCGGCGTTCCGACGCAGACGCCGCGGTCCGCGGCATCCGTCACCGCCCGGATGCCGGCCAGGGTCACGTCGGTGACCAGGAGGCACTCGGTCATGCCGTATGGCGTGTGCGGGACAGCCTGCGGCATGAGCGCCGCCGCCGCCGCGAGGAGCGGCTCGCCCACCGGCGCCCCCGTGGAGAGGAACGTCTCCACCCGCTCCAGGGCGCGGCGATCCTCGACCGTGAGGCCGTCGGCCGTCGCCACGACGTTCATGATCGCGGCCGGCGAGAGGAAGACGATGCGGGCGTCAGAGGCGCGGACGGCGGCCGCGACCGCCGACGCGGTGAGGGTGCGCGGTGCCGAGACATCCATCTCGGGCGTCACGGAGCGAGTGCCGAGCGCCGGCCCCAGGAGAGCGAAGGGGGCGAAGCCCGTGACGAGACCCGTGTCGCTCGTGACCTCGAAGTGCGCTGCGAGGACGTCCCGGAGCGCGGACAGCTGCCGGTGCGTGTACGCCACGCCCTTCGCGGGTCCGGTCGACCCCGAGGTGAAGAGGATCGCGGCGGGATCGTCGGGGCCGGGCTCCGGGGGAAGCGGCGCTGCCGCGCCGAGCGCGGCGATCGCGGCGAGGTCGTGACGCACTCCCAACGCCGCGGCCGACACCTTGGGGAACCGGCCGACCGAGATGCGCATGCCGGGCCAGCCGAGCGCACGTGCGGCGGCGATGCCGGGGAGCCCGCCGATCACGACATCGGGCCACGCTCCGCGGATCGCGCGGGTCAGCCCCTGCGCCCCGAGTCCCGCATCGGCCACCACGACGACCGCGCCGATCCGCAGGCAGGCGTAGACCACCGCGGTGAGGGTCGGACCGGGGGGCACGAGCACCGAGACGCGCTGCCCTTTCCGCACACCGATGCGCGCGAGGCCCGCAGCGAGCCGGCGGACTCGGTCGTCGAGCAGACGCCAGCTGACGTGACGCTCACCGCCGCCCCGTGTCGCCATGTCGATGACGGCGACCTCGTCGTCGCCACGTCGGGCGTCGAGGGCGGACCAGAGCGGCGCGAAGGCGTCCCGGGCGACCGGCTGTCCTGCCGGCGCGGGGTCTCCGGGTCGGTACGCAGTGTCGCCGTCGCCGGCTCCCGGCTCCGCGGCCCTGACATCCCCGAACCCACGCCCCTCCTCACCCAGCCAGTCGAGGATCGCGTCGGCATACGGCCGGTCCTCGGCGACGAGGTGCCCCGCCCCCTCGAACCGATGGACGTCGGCGTGCGGGAGCCGGTCGACGAGGTCGTCCAGGTAGCGGTCGGTGAAGATGGGGTCGCCCGGGCCCCACAGCAGCAGCGCCGGTACACGGAGGGCCGCGACGCCGGTCGCGATGCGCTCCAGTTCGCGGAAGCTCGGATGCGCGGCATCCACCGGGATGTCTTCGACGAACCCGCCGATGGCGCGCCGCCGCGCGGGGGTGAGGTACGGCGCGCGAAAGGCGTCCTTGACCTCCGGCGACAGGGCCGGACGAGCGAGCGCGAGCGTGGTCTCGAGGAACGCGGGGGTCGTCACCGTCGACGCGCCGAGGACTCCCGGCGTGCGGGCGACGCGGAGCGCGGCCGGGATCGGCACGTCTGCCGGGTGGTGGACCGCGGTGTTCAAGGCCATGACTCCGGCCAGGAGGTCGGGATGATCGACCGCCCAGCCGAGCGAGACCACACCGCCCCAGTCGTGACCGAGGGAGACCACGGGCCCCTCGAGACCGAGAGCGTCGGTGAAGTCGCCGAGGTCGGCCACGCGGCGCGCCAGGCGGCGGGGCTCGTCCAGGCGGGCCGAGAAGCCCATGCCGAGCTGATCCACCGCGATGACGCGCCAGGCGGCCCCCCCTGCCTCGGCGGCGCGCAGCGAGGCGGCGGCGAGCTCCCGCCACAGGTACGACCAGGTGGGGTTGCCGTGCACGGCGAGGATCGTGCCGACGGGAGCGGCCCGGAGGCGTCGGAGCTCGGCATCCGTGTCCAGGAAGTGCCACTCGTGAACCGCGCCCGAACCTCGCTCGGGCACCAGCCGGGTGCTGCTCCATCGGAGGTCGAGGCCGGGCAGCCCTGCGAGCGCCGCGGCGTCATTCACCAGGCGAGCTCCAGCATTGCCGTGTTGAGGCCGGAGCCGACGCCCATCAGCAGGACCCGGTCGCCCTTGTGCAGGGTCGCCTGCTCCTCGACGAGGGTGATGGGCACGGATGCCGGACCGATGTTCCCGAAGCGGGGGAAGGTGGTGGGGACCCGCGAGCGGTCGAGGTGGATGGCCTTCACGATGGCGTCGGTGTGGATCGACGACACCTGGTGCGTGATGTAGCGGTTCATGGACTTCCAGTCCCACTCCCCTGCGGCCTCTTTCCAGGCCGACACCACGAGATCGAGGCCGCCCTTGAGGAGCGCCTTCGCATCGGTGAACATGCCGTCGACGCTGCCGACGCAGAGCTGGTGGAACACGGTTGCGGCGCGCGTCACGCCGCCCAGGATCCGGTGGCCCTCCGGGTGCTCGTCGGCACGTCCGAGGACCGCCGCGGCAGAACCCGATCCGAGTGTGAGCGATGCGAACTCGCTCATGAAGGCATCGCGGTCGCCGTCTCCGCGGAGCAGCCGGTCGATCGTGTTGACCTGGATCTCGTCGGCGTCCTCACCCGCGACGACCATGGCGTAGCGGATCTGGCCGGACTCGATCATGGTCGCGGCGAGCGACATGCCGTTGATGAAGCCCAGGCAGGCGTTCGCGACGTCGAAGTTGACGGCCGAGCTGGGCAGATCCAGGCCGTGATGCAGGCCCACGGCCACCGACGGCTCGAGGTGCGCCCTCGTGACCGACGTGTTGATCAGCAGTCCGATCTCGGACGCGTCGACGCCGGCTTCGGCCAGAGCGCGCTGCCCCGCGGCGATGGTGGCGGCATCCACCGATTCGCCCTCGGCCCAGTTGCGCCGCTCGAGGACGCCTGCGACGCGTCGGAGGAGGCCGCTGCGCAGTCTGAGGCGCGACAGCGAGGGCGCGAGGCGCCGCTCGATCTCGTCCGACGTCGTGACGCGACTGGGAAGAACGCTCGCGACGGAGAGGAGCGCGACGTTCTGGAATCGGGCTATGGCGTTACCGGGCACTGAACCTCCGCGGAGGTCGATGAGATCCTCCTGAATAGTTCTTACCCCACGCCGCCTGTGCAAACGCAGGGCTTGCGCTCGCATTACGCACCTGTTCCCTCCGCCGCGCGGGGAGGGCCCGGGTCACGCTGGGGCGGGGGCCGTCGAGTCGCGGATCACGAGGCTCGTCGCGAGCTCGACCCGGGTGACGTCGGGGCTGCGCTCCTCGAGGAGCTGGAGCAGGAGACGCGTCGCCTGCTCCGCCATCTCACGCAGCGGCTGCCGGATGGTCGTCAGGCGCGGGCTGGCGAGCTCGGCGACCGGAAGGTCGTCGAATCCGACGACCGAGAGCGCGTCCGGAACCCGCACGGCGCGCGCGGTCGCCGCGTGCAGCACCCCGAGGGCCTGGAGGTCGCTTCCCGCGAAGATCGCCGTCGGCGGTTCGGGAAGGCTCAGGAGCGCGATGGCATGACGTTCTCCGCTCCTGCGGTCGAAGTCCCCGAACCGTATCCAGTCCGGATCCACCGGGAGGCCCGCCGACATCATCGCCGACCGGTATCCGTCCAGCCGCGCGAGCGACGACATGAGGTCGCCCGGTCCGGTGATCGCCGCGATGCGGCGGTGCCCGAGCTCGATGAGGTGCCGGGTCGCCGCCACCCCGCCGGCCCAGTTGGCCGCCCCGACCGCGGGGATGCCGGGCGCCGGGTCGCCGGCGGGGTCGATGATGACGAACGGGATGCCTCGTGCCTTGAGCTTCTCGCGGCCCTCCGGTTCGATGCCCGCGAACAGCAGGATGATGCCCGTCGGACCTCGGCGCACGACGGAGTCGAGCCACTCGCCGCCGGGAGCGTGGCGGTCCCCGCTCACGGAGAGCGACACTGCCAGCCCCACGCGAGCCGCGGCCTCGCGGACGCCCTCGATGATCGCGAGCGCCCACTCCCCCTCGAGCTCGTGGAGCACGACCTCGATGTACTCGCGTCGCTGCCTGCTCTTGCGCCGCCGGTAGCCGCTCTTGCGCAGGTGATCCTCGACGAGCTCGCGCGTGGAGGACGAGACGTCGGCCGCCCCGTTGAGCACCTTCGAGATGGTCGTCATCGACACCCCGGTCTGAGCGGCGATCTCCTTCAGGGTCACCCGCTGGGTCCGCGCCATGTCGCCACGCCGGTTCAGTCGACCGTGAGGACCGTCCAGGAGCACGGCGGGAGGGTGACGGTGATCGCCCCCTCCGACAGCTCGACCGAGTCGTTCTCCCTCGGCGCCACCCGGTCGGGCTGCGCGAGGGTGTTCGCGGCGTGGATGTCGTCGTCGAAGATCGAGGTCGCCTTCGCGCTCTTCGCCGCGCCGAGGGCGCGCGCGTCGATCTGGAGGGTGACCTCATCGGTCAGACTTCGATTCACGGCGAAGACCGTCGTCCCGCCTTCGTCGGGATCGTGCGTCGCGACGGCGTCCACGATCGGCACAGCGCCGTACTGCTCGGTGTCGTAGGTGGGGCTGTCGAGCTTCAGCTCGAGCGCAACTCCCCGGGCGAGCTGCGACGTGAGCGAGAACGGGAAGAACGTCGTCTGCCGCCACGCCGGCCCGCCGGGCTCGGTCATGATCGGCGCGATGACGTTGACGAGCTGCGCGAGGCTCGCCGACGTGACTCGATCGGCGTGCCGGATGAGCGAGATGAGGAGGCTCCCGAAGACGACGGCGTCGAGCACCGTGTAGGAGTCCTCGAGCAGGCGGGGCGCGACCGGCCAGTCCGCGACATCGGTGATCTTGTCGACCTCGTTGTAGCGCGACTGGTACCAGACGTTCCACTCGTCGAACGAGATGTTGATCGTCTTGTCACTGTTGCGCACCGCTTTGACGTGGTCGGCCGTCGCGACGACCGCCTCGATGAAGCGGTCCATGTTGACGGCGGACGCCAGGAAGCTGCCGAAGTCGTCGCCCGACGGCTCGTAGTAGGCGTGGCACGAGATGAAGTCGACGTTGTCGTACGTCTCCTCGAGCACGACGCGCTCCCACTCGCCGAACGTCGGCATCTGCGCGCCGGAGCTGCCGCACACCACGAGCTCGAGATCGGGATCGATCTGCCGCATGGCGCGCGCGGTCTTCGAGGCGAGCTGCCCGTACTCCTGCGCCGTGCTGTGGCCGAGCTGCCACGGACCGTCCATCTCGTTGCCGAGGCACCACATGCGGATGCCGTGGGGCTCGGGATGCCCGTTCGCCACCCGCCTGTCGGACCACTCGGTCCCCGAGCGGTGGTTGGCGTACTCGAGGACGTCGAGGGCCTCGAGCACTCCGCGCGTCCCGAGGTTGACGGCGTACATCAGCTCGCTGTCCACCTTGCCGAGCCAGGTCGCGAACTCATCGAGTCCGATCTCGTTCGTCTCGGTCGAGTGCCATGCGAGGTCCAGACGCCGCGGACGCTGGTCTCGCGGTCCGACGCCGTCCTCCCAGCGGTATCCCGAGACGAAGTTGCCGCCCGGGTACCGGATGGTCGAGACGCCCAGCTCGCGCACGAGCTCGATGACGTCGGTGCGGAAGCCGTCCTCGTCGGCGCGGGTATGACCGGGCTCGTAGATCCCGTCGTAGACGCAGCGGCCGAGGTGCTCGACGAACGAGCCGAACAGGCGGCGGTTGATGGGCCCGACGGTGAAGTGCGGGTCGATGGTGAGGTGTGCTCGGATCATTCTTCTCTTCCGGTGAGCAGGGGGCCGAAGACGGGGCGGCGGCGGCCGCGGGTCACTTGAGGCTTCCGATGGCGAGCCCCCCGCGCCAGTACTTCTGGAGGGTGAGGAACGCGATGATGAGCGGGATCACCGAGACGAGCGAGCCGAGGACGATGATGCTCCACAGGCTCTGTCCGCCCGCCGCCCCGTAGGTCGACGCCGTGGACTGCCATAGGCCGATGCCCACGGTGACCGGGAAGAGCCGGTTGTCCGACAGCATCACGAGGGGCAGGAAGTAGTTGTTCCAGGACGCCACGATCGACAGGAGCAGCACCGTCACGATCGCCGGGCGCAGCAGCGGCAGCGCGACCACGAAGAACGATCGGAACTCCCCCGCGCCGTCGACGCGGGCGGCGTCGAGAAGCTCGTCGGGCACGGCATCCCGAGCGTAGACGTTCATGAGGTACACGCCGAACGGGTTCAGCAGCGTCGGGAAGATCACGGCCCAGATCGTGTTCGTCCAGCCCACCTGGGCGAACAGGACGAAGGTCGGGATGACGAGGGCCGTGGTCGGCACCATGACCGACCCGAGCAGGATCGCGAATGCGAAGCGCCGGCCGCCGAACCGGTACTTGGCGAAGCCGTAGCCGGCGAGGACGGCGAGGACGGTCGCACCGACGCCGCCGACGATCGCGTACAGGGCGGAGTTGGCCAGCCAGCGGGCGTAGATCCCTCCGCTGTACGTGAAGAGGTCGACGAGGTTGCCCAGGTAGTTGATGTCATCGGCGAACCAGAGCGAGCTGCCCCCGCCGAAGAGCCCTGCGGAGGTCTTGGAACTGTTGACGATCAGCCACCAGAACGGGATGAGGAAGTAGATCATCAGCAGCGCGAGCACGATGTTCAGCGGCACGCGACCGCGGGTGCGCGGAGCCGAGCGACGCTCGATGAGCTTGCGCGGCTGGGGACGGGTGTCTGTGAGCTCGACGGGGGTGGCGCTCATGAGAAGAAGCTCCCTCGCTTGCGGGTGGCGAACAGGAAGATGTACACGCAGACGAAGACGACCGCTCCGAGGGCGAACGAGATCGCAGAGCCGTAGTTGTAGTTCGCCAGCGAGAAGGCCTGCTGGTAGGCGTACATGTTGGGCGTGAAGTCGTCGGGTATCGCCCCGGCGGCGAGCTGCTGGAGGATCTTCGGCTCGTTGAAGAACTGCAGGGTGCCGATCAGCGCGAAGACGAGGATCAGCAGGAGCGCCGGCGCGACGAGCGGGATCTTGATCCGCAGGACGATCTGCCACTGGGATGCCCCGTCGATGCGCGCCGCCTCGTAGAGGGTGGGATCGATCCCCTGCAGCGCCGCGAACAGGATGATCATGTAATAGCCGGCCCACTGCCACGTGACGATGTTGAGGAGGCCGTAGAAGATCAGGCTGCTGCTCAGGAAATCAGGCGCCTGTCTCCCGAAACTTTCGAAGATCTCCGCAAGCGGCCCGAAGTTGTCGCTGTACAGGAACCCCCACATGAGGGCGCCGATCACGGTCGGGATCGCGTAGGGCATGAAGATCATGAGGCGCGAGAATCGGGCGAAGCGCGTGATGACGATGTCGAGGATCAGCGCGATCGCCAGTGATATCGCCATCTGCAGCGGGATGAGCACCAGCGAGAAGCGGATGACGAATCCGACGCCGTTGAGGAAGGACGGGTCGCTGAACGCTTTGACGTAGTTGCCGAAGAGGACGAAGCGCGTGCCCCCGATGAGGGACTTCTGGAACAGGCTCAGGTAGAGCGCGTACCCGATCGGCAGGACGAGGAGGGCCAGGAAGATGATCGCGAACGGCCCGACGAAGAGCCATCCGGTGAGGTTCTGACGTGCGGCGGTCGCCTTGCGGCGCTTGGTCGGCACCGCAGTCGTGGTGGAGGCGGTCATGATTTCTCCGAGTCTGTGAGGGATGCACGGGGGCCGGTCCGTGCTCGCGCGGACCGGCCCCCGAGCTCAGGTCACTGGGTGACGGTGAACCCCTGCTCTTCCGCGTAGGCCACGACGTCCTTCTGCAGGGCGTCGGCCGCCTCGGAGCCGGTCGCCTTTCCTTCGTTGATGGCGGCGATCTGCTTCGTCAGCGCGGAGTAGTAGTACTGGCCGATCGGCGTGTAGGTCATCCCCTTGTAGGCGTTGGCCGCCGGCACGTACACCTCCTTGTTGGCCTGCTGCCCGCCGAAGAACGGCACCTCGTAGTTCTGGAACTCGTCGGACTTCAGCACGTCCTGGTTCAGCGGGAAGATGATCTGGTTCTGCCAGCCGTCGTCCAGGGACTTCTGGTCGGCGTAGACCCCGAAGGCGACCTTCGCCGCGAGCTCCGGGTCCTTCGCCTGCTTCGTCACGGAGAAGGCTGAGCCGCCCCAGTTGATGGCGGTCGGGTTGGACGGGTCCCACTGCGGCATGGGGGCGGTGGCCCACACACCGGCGTCCGCACCCTCGCCGACGCCTGCGCCCTGCAGGTAGCCCGGCGCCCAGGCGGCCGAGAGGTAGGTCGCGTAGTCGCCGTTGATCACGCCCGCGATGTACTCGGGGGTGAACTGGTCCTCCGTGCCGACGAGGCCCTTCTCGACGAGACCGGCCCAGTAGTCGAGGACCTCCTTGATCTCATCGCTGTTGAGGTTGATGCCGATCTCGCCCTCCTTGGCGGGATCGTACGAGAACGGCTCGGCGCCGTTCTGGTACATGAGCGCCGTGACCTCGGCGGGCTGGTTCGCGGCGAAGCTCGCGAAGACCGGCCCCCCGGCATCCTTCACCTTCTGGGCGGCCGCCTCGAACTCCTCCCACGTCGTGGGCGGGGTGACGCCGAACTTCTCGAAGACGTCCTTGCGGTAGATCATGCCCATCGGGCCGCCGTCGATCGGCGCGCCGTAGACGCCGTCGCCCACCGACACGTCCTTCCAGGCACCCTCGCTGAAGTTGTCCTTGACGTCCTCGTAGCCGAGGTCCTTCAGGTCGACCAGCGCGTCCTGCACCTGGAAGGGGGCGATGCGGTCGGCCTCGACCATGACGACGTCGGGGGCGCCGCTGCCCGCCGAGACGGCGGTCTGGAACTTGTCGTACTCGTCGCCACCGGCGCCGGCGTTCGTCCAGCAGACCTGGACGTCGTCGTGCTCCTCGTTGAAGTTGTCGACGACGGCCTCGGAGTTGGGATACCAGGCCCAGAGCGTCACGAGCGGCGCATCGGGCTTCTTGATGGTGTTCGTGCAGTTCGCGTCTGCGTTGCCGCCGCCACCACCGGTGGATCCGCCGTCGTTCCCTCCGGCGGAGCACGCGGCCAGACCGCCGGCAAGGGCGAGGGTGGCCACCACAGCAAGGACAGGATTCGTCTTCACTGGAGATTCCTTTCGGTTTTGCTGGACTTCTTCGTCGGTGCGCGACCTGCTCCCCTCGGGGCGCGCGGGGGTCAGCGGCTCCGGTCGGGAGTTGGTCTACAACGTTGTAGAGCAACGTTGTAAGAACTTTGGCATTGAGGTTCCGCCGGTGTCAAGGGATCGTCGGAAATTCCTGCGGAGGCTCCGAAACTTGGGGCCTCAGTAGTCGACGGGCGCCTCGCCGAGTCGCTGGAGGAGGCTCGTCAGCTCCGCGTACGCTTCATCGCGATACGCGGCGAGCTCCCCCGCCCGCTCGGGAGGGGTGGCGAGGAATCCGCCCCCGGTCTTCATGCCCTTCTCCCCGCGCTCGACATGCTCTGTGAGGATTCCGGGTGCCGAGAACCGGTCGGGATATGCGCCATGAAGGGACTGGTAGCAGAACTCGTAGACGTCGAGCCCTGCGATGTCGGCGATCGCGAACGGGCCGAAGAACGGCAGCCGGAATCCGAAGGTGGTGCGGGCGATGAGGTCTATCGCCTCCGGCGTCGCGACGCCCTCCTCGACGAGCCGGGCGGCCTCGCCGAAGAGGGCGTACTGCAGTCTGTTGAGCACGAAGCCCGTCACGTCGGCGATCGGAACTCCGACCTTGCCGCACTCGCGGAGGAGCTCCACGACGCGGGTCGCGGCATCCGGTCTCGTCCCCGCATGCGGGATCACCTCGACGCCCGGGATGAACGGTGCGGGATTGCTGAAGTGCACTCCCAGGAAGCGCTCCGGCCCGCCGACCGCCTCGGCCAGCGTGCCGATCGAGATCGTCGACGTGTTGCTGCCGATGAGGGCGTCCGGTCGGCAGGCGTCGCTGATCCGGGCGAGCGTCTGGTGCTTGATCTCGACCACCTCGGGCACCGCCTCCTCGACGAAGTCGACGTCGGCGACGGCGTCCTCGATCGACGGAGCCGCGGCCACGCGATCCGCGATCCGCTCCGCCGCGTCCGGCGGGAAGATGCCGCGAGCGGCGTGGGCCCGCGCTTCGCCGATGATGCGCTCGCGATTCCCCGAGGCGAGCTCGGCGCTGACATCGGCGAGAACGACGTCCCTTCCGGCCAGGGCGAGCACCTGGGCGATCCCGCCGCCCATGTAGCCCGAGCCGACGACAGCGGTCTTGGCGATCATCGTGGATCCTCCTCGTATCGATCGATCAGCTCGACCTTGGCGGCCGATGCGGAGCCGGGGTCGAACGTGTGCGCCAGCCACTCGTCGACGAGCTTCTTGGCGAGCTCGAGGCCGATGACACGCGCTCCCAGCGTGAGCACCTGCGCGTTGTTGCTCTTGACTGATCGCTCGACCGAGTAGCTGTCATGCGCTGTGACGGCACGGATGCCTCGGACCTTGTTCGCCGCGATGGCGACGCCGAGACCCGTTCCGCAGATGAGGAGGGCCCGGTCCGCCTCACCGCGCGAAACGATCGTCGCCGCCTTCACGGCCACGCGCGGATACGGCGTGGGGTCGTCGCTGCCGACGCCCACGTCGATGACCTCGGTCACCCGCGGATCGGCGGCGAGGAGATCGCGCAGCACCTCTTTATAGGCGAAGCCCGCGTCATCGGCTCCCACCACGATGGTCAAACCCATCGCTCACTCCCCCTCTTCGCCGGCCGCGACGGCCCTCGCGATGTCGTCGGCGATGATCCAGAACGAGATCGCCCCCGGGTCGGGGTGCCCGATGCTCCGCTCGGCGAGCGGGCGCGCGCGGCCACGACGAGGCGTCATGCCGGAGGTCGCTTCCGCGCCCCGGCGCGCCGCCTCCGCAGCAGCGGTGAGCGCCGACGTCAGGTCGTCGCCCGCGGAGAGCGCCGATGCGAGCACCTCCTCGAAGGGGATCATCGCGTCGAGCATGGTCCTTTCGCCACGGCTCGCGCCGCCCACCGCCGCGATGCGAGCGCGCGCGGCCGCCACGGCGCCGGCCACGTCTGCCGGCTCGTACCTCTCGCGCGACCCCAGCGACGAGCCGAGTTCTGCCAGCGCCGCGCCCCAGAGGGCACCCGAGGTGCCGCCGGCCATGTCCGACCACGCGTCGCCCGCCGCCTGCAGCAGCTCGCGCACGCCCGTCTCGGGTGCGGTGGCATCGGCGGCCTCCACCGCGGCGGTGAGGCCGCGAAGCATCCCGATCCCGTGGTCCCCGTCTCCGGCGATCGCGTCCAGGTCGCCGAGTCGGCCTTCCTGCCCGGCGACCGCCTCGCGCGCGCTGCGCAGCATCCTGCGCGCGACCCCGGCCGCTTCGCGCGACGCGGGGGTCGCGGGCGCCGCCGCGGCCGCCGGCGCGGCGGGTGGCGCGGCGGGCTCGGCGACCGGTCCTTCACCGGATCGGGGCTCGGTTCGTTCGGCCCGCGCGACCGAGCGGTTGCGGAAGCCCGGCGCACTCGCTGGTGCCGACCACAGCTCTTCGAGCTCGTCGTCGAGCCACATGACCGTCAGCGAGACGCCCGCCATGTCGAGGCTCGTGACGAATTCGCCGCACTGGGGCTCGACGATCTCGACGCCCTGCTCCTCCAGGTGCTGGGCGACGAAGCCGAACAGCACCGAGAGCTCCTCGTATCTGACCGATCCGAGGCCGTTGAGGATCACGACCGCGCGGGCGCCGTCGTCGGGGCGCTCGGCGAGCAGCGGCTCGCACAGGGTGACGGCGAGCTCGGGCGCCGACTGCAGGGGGACGTCCCGGATGCCCGGCTCCCCGTGGATGCCGAGGCCGATCGACATCTGACCCTCCGGCACCTCGAACAGCGGATGGTCCGCGCCCGGAAGCGTGCAGCCTCCGAAGGCGATGCCGTGACTCCGCGTGCGGCTGTTGGCGAGGATGGCGAGGCGCTCCACCTCGTCGAGCGAATCGCCGCGGTCGGCCGCCGCTCCCGCGATGTGGAAGACGCAGAGGATCCCCGCGATCCCCCGTCGCTCGTCGGCCGCCTCCGGCGGCGCGCTGGCCACATCGTCCGTGATGAGCACGGTGCGCGCGTCGACGCCTTCCTCACGCAGGCGCCGCTCCGCCTCCCCGAAGTGGATGACGTCACCGGCATAGCGGCCGTAGGTGAAGAGGATGCCGCCGCCCGCGCCCGCCGCGCGCGCAACGCGCAGCGCCTGGGCGGTCGAGGGTGACGTGAAGATGTTGCCGCACACCGCGCCGGCTGCGAGGCCCGGCCCCACCAAACCGGCGAAGGCGGGGTAGTGGCCGGAGCCGCCGCCGATGAGTACCGCCACCCGCCCCGGCGCGAGCGGCTGCGCGCGCACGACGCCTCCCTCGACCAGGGCCACCTCGTCGCGGTGCGCCCGGGAGAAGCCGCGCAGGGCATCCGCGACGAACGAGTCGGGGTGCGCGAAGATCCGGGTCATCGCGCGCCCCCGCCGGCGTGCGACTGTCGGACGCGGCTGCGTCCCACGACGTAGTCGCGACGCGGAAGCACTCGCCGGCGGAGATAGTCCCGGTTCGTCGCGCTCACGCTGAGACCGTCGCCGCCGTAGTGCTCGACGCAGATGACGCCCTGGAATCCGTTGCGCACGGCGATCTTCACCGCCTCGCGGTAGTCGATCACGCCCAGCTCGAGCGATGTCGGAACGGTCGAATAGAGGCCGGCCGAGGCATCCTCATCCCGCGCATAGTTCTTGACGTGCCAGAAGTTGGCGTACGGCATCGTGGCCTCGGCGATCGCCCGCCAGTGCTCGACCGGCTCGTGCAGGCGGATGAGGTTGCCGATGTCGGGGTTGAGTCCCACGACGTCGAGACCGATCTCTTCGACGAGGCGCACGGACGACTCCGCGGTGCCGAGGAAGGTGTGCTCGTAGAGCTCGAGGGACAGGAGCAGTCCCGCCTCGCCGGCATGTCGGCCGAGCTCCTGCAGGCGCCGGACCGCGAGCTTCCACGCGTCGGCGTCGCCGAAGGGATCGCGGTGGCCTTCGACCGTCCAGAACCACAGCTGCTCGCGCTGCTCCGGCGTGAGCGCGCGGTGCAGGCCGACCGAGACGACGGGGATGCCGACGGACGCGGCGTAGTCGATGGTCCGGTGCGCGTAAGCGAGGTGCTCGTCGCCGTGGCGCTCGTCGATGACGCTGCGCCGGATGGCCGAGAGCGACGCGGCGGTCAGGCCCGCCGACTCGAGGCAGTCCTGGAGGGCGCCCGCCTGCTCGGGGTCCAGGTCGCCGTAGCGCACCCAGGAGTCGGTGAGGTCGACGTGCGTGAAGCCTGCGTCGGCGACCTCCGTCAGATCGGCGAGCCACCGCTCGGCGGCGTCCGCGGCGTCCGGCCCCGGATGAGCATCCCCGAGGGGGAGCATCGCCCCGGCGATCGGCCAATCGTCAGCTGTCAGCATGTCCGTCCTCCGCGACTCGCACACGGGCACGATACCGTAAAATACAACGTTGCACTTTTGCTTTGGGAGGGCTTCCGGAGGCGGATGGAGGCCGGCGATCGAGACGACGCGGACGCAGTAGAGTACAGAAATCCAAGGGCAGGCGGGAGCACCGATGGGACCGACGATGCACGATGTCGCGCGAGTCGCCGGCGTCTCGATCAAAACGGTGTCCAACGTCATCAACGACTACCCGCACGTGCGGCCGGGCACGAGGGATCGCGTCAACGAGGCGATCGTCCAGCTCGACTACCGCCCGAACCTTTCCGCCCGCGGTCTGCGCTCGGGCCGCACGGGCGTCATCGGCCTCGCCGTGCCGTCCCTCCGCGAGAACTACTTCGCCGAGCTCGCCGACGCCGTCATCCGGGCCGCCGAGAAGCGCGGCCTCGGCGTCATGGTCGAGCAGACGAGCGGACAGCGGGATGCCGAGCTGCGCGCCGTGTCGACGAGCCGCCCGCGCTTTCTCGACGGACTGCTCTTCAGCCCGGTGAGCCTCGGCCAGGACGACGCGGCCGCGCTCACGGTGGACGGGCCGCTCGTGCTCCTCGGGGAGCGCATCTTCGACGGACCCACCGACCACGTCACGATGCACAACATGTCGTCGGCGCAGGCCGCCGTGGAGCACCTGCTCGAGATCGGGCGCCGGAGGATCGCGCTCATCGGCGCCGACCTGCGGGGCGGTGACGAGCCGAACTCGGCCAACCTGCGCCTGCGCGGCTACCTCCGCGCGCTGGAGGCGGCCGGCATCGACCTCGACCCGACGCTCGTCCGCCCGACGGCGATGTCGCAGTGGAACCGGGCGGGCGGCGCGGCGGCGACGCACCTCATGATCCAGGAGCGCGTCGACTTCGACGCCGTCTTCGCCCTCAACGACACGCTCGGCCTCGGTGTGCTGCGCGCGCTGCGCGAAGAGGGGCTCCGCGTGCCCGACGACGCCGCGGTCATCGGCTTCGACAACATCGACGAGAGCAAGTACTCGGTGCCGTCCATGTCGACGGTGGACACCGGCCGCGACGAGATCGCCGCGATCGCGGTCGACCGCCTGATCGAGCGCATCAACGAGAAGGGCGAGCGCCGGCCGCCCGAGACCTTCAAGCCGGCGTTCCGCATCGTCCGCCGCGAGTCGACCGGCTTCGCGAGCACCGACGACGCCGACTAGGCGCCACGCGGCAGGCGAGGGCGGCCCCGTCGCGGCGCGCTCGGGGGCGGGAGACATCCGCCTCCGCGAGAGCTGGGTCGTCGTCCGGTCAGGCGCGCTCCGCCGGCGGCGCGGACGACGACCGCACGATCAGCTCCGGACGCACGCGCTGCCGAGGCTCGACCGGCTGCCGGTCGAGGGCGTCGAAGACGGCGCGCAGCGCGGCCGTACCCACGGCGCCGAAGTCCTGCCGGACGGTTGTCAGGGGCGGCAGCAGGTGCCGGGACTCCGGCGCATCGTCGTATCCGACCACCGCGATGTGTTCGGGCACCCGCAGGCCCCGCGTCGACAGGCCGTGCAGAAGCCCGAGAGCCATCTGGTCGTTCGAGGCGAAGATCGCCGAGACGCTTTCGACGAGCGGATGCCGCGCCCCCACGTCGTAGCCGAAGTCGGACGTCCAGTCGCCGACGACCATGTGCGGGGCCAGCCCACGAGCATCCATCTCCCGGCGCCACGAGCGTTCGCGGGCCTTCGCATCGATCCAGTCGAGCGGTCCGGCCAGGTGCAGGAGCGAGCGGTGGCCGAGCCCGGTCAGGTGCTCCGCGACGAGCGCGGCGCCGTAGCCCTGATCGACGGCGACGGTGATCAGCGACGGGTCGCCTTCGACATCTCCGATCACGATGGTCGGAACGTCCAGTGGCGCGGAGATCACCGCGGCCAGCGACGACATCCGCGGGGCGATCATGCACACCGCGTCCACCCCGTGGCCGGCCAGGTCGGCGAACCCCTCCCGTGCGCTCCCCTCTTCGCCGCTCATCGAGAACGTCGCGACGGTGTAGCCGGTCTCCCGGGCCGCCCGCTCGATCGCGAGCAGGGTGTTCTTCGGCCCGTAGTGGTCCGCGGCATCCACCATCACGCCGATGCTTCTCGAGTGCCGACTCGCCAGAGCCCGCGCCACGGAACTGGGCTGGTAGCCGAGTTCTGCGATGACCCGCTTGACGTGCTGACGCGTCGATTCCCTGATGTTCGGCTGATCGTTGATGACCCGGGAGACGGTCATGTGCGAGACGCCGGCGCGCAGCGCGACGTCGTAGATGCTGGGTCGACCGCGTGATGAGACGGCGTCGCGGGCCATGGAGTTCCAATCGGTCGGGTCGACGGGGCCGGCAACGTCGACTCGTCGACGCGCGAGCCGATGATACTTTACAACGTCGTAAATTCCTCCTTTACAACGTCGTAAACCGTGGCTAGCCTGGCGACGTCGAGCGACCTCGGGGCGCTCCACGGCTATTCAAGGAGGAACAGTGATGAGAGCTCTGCAACCCAAGACGAGGCGCCACGAGGACGGAGGCGGTGGGCGTGCCCGCCGCATGAAAGCCGTCGCGGCACTGAGTCTCGCTGCCGCGATGATCCTGAGCACGGCGCCGCTCGCCGCTCAGGCGGACGATGTCGATCTGACGCCGGGACCCACGGTCACCGCCGACCCGAACTCGCCCACGGGATACACGGGACACTTCGTCTACTACAACCCCACGGCGACGAGCGTCCGCTTCGTAGCCGACATCAGGCTGAGGAACTGGGCCGACCAGACGGACCCGACGATCTATCAGCCGTCGCAGTACAAGCCGGGCCTCATGCGGGGTGGCGGCGGGTACGACGTCGAGATGACCAACGCAGGCAACGGCTACTGGGTCACCGACGTGCCGCTCGCAGCCGGCGCGAACCAGTACTGGTTCTACGTCGACAACAACACCAACCTATGGGTCGCCGACCCGGCGAACTCGCCGATCTTCGCGCCCGACGGGCTGACCGGCACGGCTCGCCGCGCCTTCAACAAGGTCTTCGTGCCCTACGACGACGCCAAGCAGAACTTCGCACCTCTCGCTGCTCGGCAGATCGAGCTCCCGCGCGCCGACTCGCCCAAGGGCACGTGGAGCTACGTCGAGATCCCGGGTCTGGCGCCGCTGAACGGCATCCCGCGCACGATGGGCGTCTACCTCCCGCCGAACTACGACCCGAACCGGGCCGAGCCGTACAAGACGATCTACATGCAGCACGGCGGCGGCCAGGACCAGTCCGACTGGATGAACATGGGTGACGTCCCCGTCATCATGGACAACCTCATCCAGGACGGCACGACGGAGCCGGCGGTCGTCATCACGACGAACACGAACTACCTCGGCGCCGCCAACCAGGGGTACCCCAACCTCCGCAACGTCGTGATCCCGTTCGTCGAGTCGAACTACAACGTCTCGACCGACGCGATCGACCGCGCCTTCGCGGGTCTGTCGGCAGGCAGCTTCGTGACGCAGAACCTGATCAACTTCGACGCCGACGAGTTCGGGTACTACGGACCGTGGAGCGGCGGTGTGAGCGTCCGCGCCACGACGCCGAACCTCGCGGCGCCCTACATCCTCTTCGGCGGCGGGCGCTGGGACTTCGGTCTTCCGAACGCGAATGCGGTCGCCGCGCTCGACGATGCGGGCTTCATCGAGAACGTCGTCGTGGCGGGTGCGCACGACTTCAACACGTGGAACCAGATGTTCACGACGTTCGCGCGTGACTACCTGTGGCACCCCGAGGCCTTCATCAAGGACGAGGTCGACACGCTGAAGACGTCGGTCGCGGCCGCGGGTCTGAACAAGGGCAACACGAACGCGCTCACGGTCAAGCTCGACCAGGCCCTGAAGCTCGTCACGAAGGATGACACCGCGGGTGCCCTCGAGGTGCTCAACGGCTTCCTCACCCAGGTCGCCGAGTTCCAGACCGCCGGCAAGCTGACCGCCGCCCAGGCGGCCGACCTGACGACGATCGGCCAGAAGCTCACGTTCAACCTGAGCTACTGGCAGCAGTAAGCAACCCCATAGGTGCGGGCTGTCGGCGGATCTCGCCGGCAGCCCGCATTCTTCTGCGGCACGCGGCCTCCCCCGGCCGTGAGCGCGCAAGAGCGGCCCGGGGCGAAGTGCCCCGGGCCGCTCTGTTCCACTCAGCCGCAGGAGCGCGCGGCGTACGGTGCGTCCACGGTCACCGAGATCGGCTTCCCGTCGACCGTCGCCGAGACCTCCGCCGACACCGAACCCGCCGGCACCGACACCTGACGCGACGTGAACGCCTGCGCCGTGCTCGAGCCCGGCGCGAGCGCCGCGATCGACTTGGCACCGAACGACGACGACAGCGACACCGCGACCGGCACCACCTCACCGTTCGTCGCCTGCACCGTCACGACCGTCTTCCCCGCCACGCAGCGCGTCCCCGCCACCACCGACACATCCAGCGACGGCGCCGCGGGAGCCGCGGTGAACGAGTACGAGTCGAGCTCGAAGAGGTCGCCGCTCGGGCCGGAGTACGTGAAGAACACGTCCTTCGTGCCGGTCGCACCCTCGAGCGGAGCCGTGATCTCCGTCCACTGCCCGGCAGTCCCGGTGACCGGGAGCGTTCCGAGCACCGCACCGGTCTCACTGCCCGAGCGCACCTGGATGGAGCCGCCCGCCTGTGCCGGCTTGACCTTCACCGTGACGGACGAGGCCCCGGTGTCGCCGAAGGCGACGGCCGACAGCGCCGTCCAGTCGCCGTTGTCGACGTCGGTCACCGCGAGGTTCGGGGCCGTCGCACCGAACTCGCCGCTCGGGCCGGCGATCTTCGCCGTCGCGATGCCCTTGCTCCACCCGAGGGTCTCGGCCTCGAACACGCGGTACGGATCGAAGCTGCGGACCTGGTCGACACCCTTGTAGGTGCCGACGACCTGCTTCGCGGTCCCGTCCGCGTTGAACGTCAGCTCCTCGATGTGAGGGCTTCGGTAACCCTGCGTCGTGTTGCCGTTGATCCGCTTGTTGAGGGTCGGCGCGTGGTACGTGAAGTAGTACTTGCCCTCGTACTCGAACACCGACTGGTGGTTGTTGCCGCCGGTGCCGGCGCCGAAGAACTGCGACTGGTTCGGGAACAGCACGCCGGCGTAGGCCTCCTTCGGCCACGACATCGGGTTGTCCGACATCATGTAGCCGATCTGCCCGCCGCCCGGGTACCCCGGAAGCGGCGTCTGGTTGCCGCCGAAGTCCGAGCCGCCGAAGTGCGACGAGTACGACAGGTAGTACTTGCCGTTCCGCTTGAACACCTGGGATGCCTCGAACGCGACGGGGGCGTCGACGACGGCCGCCGTGCCCTTCGTCGAGATCATGTCGTCGCCCAGCTCGATCACGCGGATGTTCTTCGGGTTGTTGAACCGCTCCGCCGCGGGGAAGCTCGTCGAAGCCGGGCCGCCGCCGAAGTAGAGGTAGCTCCGGCCGTCGTCGTCCACGAGGGGCGCCGGGTCGAAGAGCCAGTTCACGCCTTGCGCACCGGGGGTGCTGCTGTTGATGAGCGTGCTCGTCCGCTCGCTCGTCCAGGGTCCGAGCGGGCTGTCACCGGTGATGACGTTGCTCGAGCCGCCGCCGTTGGCGTAGTAGAGGAAGTACTTGTCCTTCCCGTTCACCGTCTTCTTCGCCATGCCGGGGGCCCACGAGTTGTTCGTGAACGGCGCGACGCCGGTGGCACCGGCGACCTGGATCTCACCGTGGTCGACCCAGTTCACGAGGTCGGTCGACGAGATGAGGGTGACCTGGTTGATCTTGCCGTAGTCGATGGACGGCGAGATGCCCGTGAGGGGGTTGGGTGCGTAGCCCTGCGTGTCGTTCGTCATGTACATGTACACGCGTCCGTTGTCGACGAACCCGAACCCGTCGGCTCCGAACTTGTGGCCGATGAGGGGGTTGTGCTCGCCCGGCAGCTTGCCGACGACCTCGATGGTCTTCGAGGGCGGCGGAGGCGGCGGCGTTCCGACCAGCGACACGTCGTCCACCGTGAAGTCCATGAGGTGGGTGTCGGGGGCGGCCGTAGCGGTCGCCGAGTCCACCCACGGCGTCTCGATGAAGATGCGCGTCGTCGCCGTGCTCTGCGTCGCGGGGATCGTGAAGGTGCTGTTGATGTAGCCCCACTGCCCGCGCTGGGGCGTCACGGAGCCGAGGTTCGTGTAGGTCCCCCCGCCGTAGTGCATCGTGACGAAGAACTGCTTCGTCGCGGGGCTGTTGGGGTTGTCGTACTTCACCCGCGCCTTCACCGTGTAGGTGCTGCCCGCCTGCAGCTTGCCCGACAGGTCCTGCATCGGCCCCGACCCCGTGGTCTTGCGGGCGGAGGCCCGCAGGGCGCTGGCGCCGGCGTAGGCGTCGGTGGTCAGGGCCAGAGTCGCGCCGTCGGCGGCGTTGCCGTTGTTCGCGAACCACCCCGTGGTCCCGTTCTCGAACCCGCCGTTGGTGATCAGCTCCTCATCGGCAGCCGATGCCGGGCCGGCCATGGCCAGTCCTGCGACGAGCAGCAAGCCTGCCGTCGCCATCGCGGCGAACCGATGCCCGGTCCGCCTGTCCAGTCTCATTTTCAACAGATATCCTCCTTGTTCTGCGATTTCCTGCAGTCCCAGGCCGGGTGTCTTCTGCCGGCCCCCGGCCTGGGGGCCTTGATCCGCTGCGAAATGGATGCCGCGTCCGCGGTCCTCCGAAGCGAAGCGCTGCTCGCCGACGCCTTGTTCGTCGCGAGAGGGTGCCTGCGCCGTTCTCCGATGTGCGGTGGCCCGGGACGGCGCAGTGCCCCGGGCCACCAGCTCTTTCAGCCGCAGGACCGCGCGGCGTACGGTGCGTCCACGGTCACCGAGATCGGCTTCCCGTCGACCGTCGCCGAGACCTCCGCCGACACCGAACCCGCCGGCACCGACACCTGACGCGACGTGAACGCCTGCGCCGTGCTCGTGCCCGGAGCGAGCGCCGCGATCGACTTGGCACCGAACGACGACGACAGCGACACCGCGACCGGCACCGCCTCACCGTTCGTCGCCTGCACCGTCACGACCGTCTTCCCCGCCACGCAGCGCGTCCCCGCCACCACCGACACATCCAGCGACGGCTCGGCGGATTTCACGACGCCGAGCTTCGCCAGCTGCAGGCTCAATGCGCGCTCCGGCGCGTCGATCTGGTTCTGCGTGCCCAGCTGTCCGGCGCGGGCCGCCTGCGCGGCAGCGAGCAGCTCGCGCATCTCGGCCCACTCGTTCGCGGGGTAATCGCCTTCGCGGAGCGTTCCCGCGTAGGCGATCGCCGCGTCGAGGTCGCTCGTGTCGAGAGGCACGTTCTGCGAGGTCAGCGTGTCGCTCAGGAGGTAGTGGTCGAAGTCCACATGGCCGCCGGCCTCGAGAGTCGCGTAGTCGAAGAGCCCGATGCGGTGCCCCATGAAATGCGTGAGCGTGCCGTCGAGCGTCTGCGGACCGACCCGGCTGCCGAGCTGCGTCCACGTCACGCCGTCGAGGCTGTAATAGAAGGTCGTCCAGAGCTGCCCGACGGGAGAAGCGAAGTCGAGGTCGGCCTTGAGGTGCACCTCGGTGGCCGTGCCCAGGGCCGCCGTCGTACCGGGCAGGAAGCTCTCGACCGCTGCCTGGTCGATCGCCGCGGTGAAGGGCTGGACGCGGTTGACCACCCCGACGGTGTTCACGCCGTTGACGCGCTTCACGGCCACGTACGAGAAGCCCCGGTTGTAGGCGGCCAGGCCCGCGACATCCCCGTTCTTCATGCCCGAGATGTCGAGTTTCGTCTCAGCCGACTGCCGCGGACCGAACGTGCGCTGCGAGAGGGTGTTTCGCGCCTCCTCGAGATAGGTCGCCTCGTCGTCGTTCGCCAGCTTGTAGTGCCTGTACCCGCCGGTGACGACCTTTCCGGTGGTCAGCCGCAGCCAGCCGTCGCGATCGGTGAGCGACCAGTAGCGGTTGTCGGGTGCGTGGTTCCACTCCCACGGCAGCGCGAGCCGAGAGCCGTTCGGCGCGATCTCGTCCGCGTTCGGCAGCTCGGTCGTGAGCGGGCGCCCCTTGAGGGAGACGTCGTCGACCTTGAAGTCCATGAGATGCGTGTCGGGCGCGGCCTGGGCGTTCGCGTTGCTCGTCCACGGCGTCTCGATGAAGATCCGCATCGACGCCAGGCTCTGGGATGCCGGAACCGTGAAGCTCCCCGAGAGCGTCGCCCACTGCCCGCGGGTCGCGGTCACGCTGGCGAGGTTCGTGAAAGTGCTGCCGTAGCGAGCGGTCACGAAGAACTGCTTCGTCGCGGGGCTGTTCGGGTTCTCGTACTTGATCTTCGCCGAGATGTCGTACGTGACGTTGTGCTGCACCTTGCCGGACACGTCCTGTGCCGGGCCGGAGCCCGTCGTCTGACGAGCGGTCACCTGCAGCGAACCGCTGCCGGTCGCGGCATCCGTCGACGGAGCGACCGTCGCCGTGTCGTTCACCGTCCACCCGGTCGCGCCGTTCTCGAAGCCGGGATTCGCGAGGAGCTCGACCCCGAGGAGGGACTGGTCGACATCGGGGGCCGCCGGGATCGTCCAGTTCTCGTGCATGTAGGCGCGATCGGGTGCATCGTTCTGGAAGTCGTCCGAGACGACGATGCTCTTCTGCCGCTCGTACAGCGCCTCCTCGGGCGACAGCGCGATCGGCTTGGTGAAGGAGCCGTTGACCGGGACCGATCCGTTGTTGCCGAAGGTGGGCCACCCGTTCGACCAGGTGGCCGGGATGAGCGCCGGGACGCGTCCGATCGGGAAGGTGTCGCGGAAGAACATGCCCCACCAGTCCGTGCCGCCGCCCTCGCGGGCGACGGGGACGAGGCTGCCCTGTGCGAACCCGTTGGAATTGAGCACGCCCTTCGCCTCGTACGAGTTGCTCCCGTCCGCCGTCGAGTAGCGGCCGAGGAGGGAGTCCGACCGGAAGAGGGCCACCTGCCGGCCCTGACCGGAGGGCCACGTGATGATGACGATGTAGTACTTTCCGTCGATGTACTGCACCTGCGCGCCCTCGAAGAGCCCGCCGATGAAGGAGGCGCCGGGATAGTCCGAGGTGCGCAGGATCTGCGGGTACTCGGCCACGACGGTCTTGAGATCGCTCGACAGCTTGACGGCGCTCGTGGACCCCGAGCCGTAGAAGATGTACGGCGTGCCATCGGTGTCGAAGAAGAGCGACGGATCGTGGAAGGCGCGCCCCAGGGCGATGCGCTCCCATGAGCCGTTGTCGATGTCATCCGTGACGTAGAGGTACGAGCCGCCGAGGTTGTTGGTGTTGAACGCGACGTACCACTTGCCGTCGTGGTGCCGGATCGACGAGGCCCACTGGCCCTCACCGTAGGAGGTCTGCCCGTTGCGCAGCGAGAAGGCGTCTCCGATGTTCGCGCGATCGAAGACGTAGTTGACGATCTCCCAGTTGACGAGGTCGTAGGACTTCATGATCGGGGCACCGGGACTCAGGTGCATCGTGGTGCTGATCATGTAGTAGATGTCGCGGCCCTCGTCGTTCTCAGCCGCGGGCACGCGCTCCACCGAGACGTCCGGAACGTCGGCGTTGAGCAGCGGCACCGTGTACGTGCCGTCGCCCTTGTCGGTCGAGGTATAGCCCGAGTCCGGGTTCCACGGATCCGCGGCCGCGTTCGCCGACGTGGGGGCGATGAGAAGCGCGGCGGTCACGAGTGCGGCGCTGAGTGCACCGATGCCGCGGAGCGGTCGTGGGGAGCGTCCGGACCCAGAGAGGGTTCGATTGCTCCTCGCTGCGGATCTTCTCGGGGCGAGCGGGATGGATGCCTTCACGACCGTCTCCTTTATCGATCAACTTCGATCTCCCGGCGGTGCGGAGGCGCACCGAAGGACCGCTTGTCGGGGCGTTTCGGACAGTGGCGTCCTCGTCCTGCTCACGGCTCCGTGCGCTGCATCCGAGTTGCGGTACTGGGGATGTTAGCGGTCACACGAGTGGGACTGCAAGGCATCGGCCCGATTTGGTTTATCGACAAACCCAGGAGGCGCGAGAATCCCGCCGGATTGCCGCCACGATCTATTCCATTCCACGACCGCGCGCACCGTGTGCCGACGGCGTCGGGAGCCCCTCGAGCAGTAGAGTCGCTTCTACTCGAACAGGCGTGACGCGATTTGATGGACCACGAGCCCGGATCCGCTGAGACCACGGCGCACATCACCATGCAGGATGTCGCCCGGCGAGCCGGCGTGTCAGCGCAGACCGTCTCGAACGTCGTCAACGGCCGGTCCGCCCGGGTGGGCGCCGAGACGACCCAGCGCGTGGTCGAGGCGATCAACGACCTCGGCTACCGCCTCAATCAGAGCGCCCGCTCGCTCCGAAAGGGCCGCACGGGCATCGTCGGCCTCGGTCTGCCCCTCCTCGCCCTCGAGTACTACGGGGAGCTCGCGGACCGGCTTGCCGATCGCTTCGCGGCGCACGGGGTCCGGATGGTGGTCGAGAACACGGGCGGCGCGCTCACCGCCGAGGTGGAGTCCCTCGCCGCGTCGCATCTCGAGACGTATGACGGCTTCATCCTCGCGGTCGCCGCGAGCGAATCGGCGGACCTCAATGTCATCGCTCCGTCCAAGCCGATCGTGCTCCTCGGCGAACGCGCTCTCTCCGCCCGCTTCGACCATGTCGTCATGGACAACCGCGGAGGCGGCCGACTCGCCACCGAAGCGCTCCTCGCGCGGGGCGCCCGGTCGATCGTCGCCCTCGGCGGCGCGACCGAGGAGGGGGATTCCGTCGAGACGCTGCGGACCCGCGGCTATCTCGATGCGCACGAAGCGGTCGGTGTGCCGGTCCGGCCGGACCTGATCGTCGACAGCGGGCTGCACATCGCCGACGGCTACCACCACGTGCGAGCCCTCCTCGATGCAGGGACGCCGTTCGACGGGATCTTCGCCCTCACCGATGCGAATGCGATGGGAGCGGTCCGCGCGCTGAACGAAGACGGCCGGCGCATCCCGGGCGAGGTGCAGATCATCGGCTTCGACAATGTCACGGGCGGTCGGTTCCACACGCCCGCGCTTTCCACCATCGAGCCGGGCAACGAAGAGATGGCCGACGCGATCGTCGACCTCATGCTGCGTCGGCTGTCCGGAGCGGGTCTCGGATCCCCGCAGCGGATCATGTCCGCAGCGAGCCTGGTGCTCCGTGAGACGACCCGCGACGCGCTCGGCTGAGCGCCGGCCGGCCCGGAGGGTCAGGCGCTCCCGCTCCACGCATGCTCATCCGTGAAGGCATGGTGGAGGAGAGCCACCCTCTCCCAGAGCGACTCCTCGACGATGTGCTCACGGTCGGCGTGCGCGCCCGCTCCCCTCGCGCCCAGCCCGTCGACGAGCGGAAGCCCTGAGCCGGCCAGCATGTTCGTGTCGGCCGAGCCTCGGGCCGGTCGGCCGGCGTCACCTCCGAAGAGTCGCGCCGCGAGCGCGGCATCGCGCGGCTCCGACGCCCACGGCGGCCGGTGCGACAGCACCTCGATGTCGACCATCGCGCCGTGGCGGACCGGGTGCAGCCCCGTGATCCTGGGCAGCAGGTCGTCCTCCTGATCCTGCCGCGCGAACCTCAGCCCGATCTCCGCGACCGCGCGCGCCGAGACGACATTCGTCTTCCCCTCGGCCTCGACACGGCCGACGTTCAGCAGGACCGGCTGGTCGCCCGTCGCGTACGGTTCCACGAGCCGGCGCACGACCAGCAGCTGATCGACGAGCTCATCGATGGCGGAGATCCCGAGACCGGGATCGAGCGCGGCGTGCGCTGCCCGCCCCGTGACACTGATGCGCAGCCTCATGCTCCCGAAGCGCCCGACCTTGGGCGCGCCATCCGGGTGCGGAGACTCGAACCCGAGTCCGGCGGCGCAGCCCACCGCCGCCTCCTGCAGCAAGGGCGCGGAGTGGGCGGATCCGGTCTCCTCGTCGGGCGCGACGAAGATGCGCAGGGGCGGATGAGGCTGTCCGGCGGCTGCCAGGAGGCCGACGACGGTCTCGATGATCACGATCCCCGACTTCATGTCGAAGATGCCGGGCCCGCGGACGAGGCCGTCTTCGCGCCGCCACCGAACCCGGGATTCGAGGGTTCCAACCGGCCAGACGGTGTCGGCATGGGTGATCAGGAGCACCGGCGCCAGCCGTTCGCCCCAGCCACGTCCCGGCAGATCCCCGACGAGGACAGGACCGCCGGCGGTGCCGGTCCGCACCGACCGGACGCCGAGATCACTCCACCGCGACTCCAGAAGGCCGGCGAAGCGCTCCAGCGCGTCGATGTCGCCGCTGGGCGTCTCGCACCGCACGAGCTCCTCGAGGCGCCGGCGCGCGGCATCCCGAAGTCCATCGTCGTGGACCGGGGAGGCGAGCGCGTCCATGGGGCTTCCTATCTCATCGTCGAGCGTCGTCACTTATTTGTAACAAATAATCGTGGCTAACGCTTGATTAATCGGATGCCGGACGCTTACCGTTCCATCTTGTGATCAGTATGACTGCACCCGTCGAGCTCAGCGCCGAACTCGCCCCGTTGACGGGTCGCGCGGAGTTCGATGCCGCGTCAGCCCTGTACCGTCGCGTCTTCGGATACGACGACCGGTTCTCGCTCAACAGCAAGCTCATGCTTGCGATCGGCTACGCCGGCGGCGTCAACATGGGCGCCTGGTCTGCCGAGGGAGAGCTCGTCGGGTTCGTGTACGGGTTCCCGGCGGTCGAGGACGGTCGATGCTACCTCTTCTCGCAGGCGGCCTGCGTCGACGCGGGCTGGCGTGGGCGCGGGGTCGGCACGGCGCTCAAGCACGCGCAGCTTCACGAGGCGAGGCGCAACGGGCTGGATCGCATGCGCTGGGCATTCGATCCGGCGAACCTCCGCAACGCGCGCATCAACCTCGACAAGCTGGGCGCGCGAGCGCGGTGGTTCCGCCGCGACTTCTACGACGACGGCGAATCCGACCGGCTCATCGTGGAGTGGGACGGTGTCGCGCACGAGGCTCGCCTCGCGCCCGCTGTGGATCCGTCCGTCGAACTCTTCGGCACCGTCCAGGTCCTCGGCGAACGCACGGCCGCGATCACGGCTCCCGGCGACGGCCCGATGTCCCCTGCCACGAGAGCCGCGCTCTCGGGGTCGCTGCGACAGCTGCTCGACGATGGGCTCGCCGTCACGCGCTGCGCGCCGATCGCGCCCGGCGTCTTCGCCTACGTCTGCCAGGAGGACTCCCGATGACCGTCTCGAGCCCCGACACGCCCGCACTCCGCTACGACGACCGGCTCCGGCGGCGGTCTTCGGCCGAGACGCTGCGGGGCCAGCTCGTGGAGGCTGAGCGGACGAACGTCCTCACTGCCCTGCGCAGCATCGAGGAGGATCCCGCGGTCCTCACCGCCGCGATCGATCTCGTAGCGGCACGACGCCGCACCGTGATCGGCGTGGGGCGCAGCCACTTCCACGCGGCTCTCTTCGAGCACTCCCTGCGGGCGGCCCTGGGCGGGGTCGCCCTCCTCGGATCGGACCCCGAGGACTCGATCGACGCGCTCACCGACTTCGGGCCGACCGACGCCCTCGTCGCCTTCTCGTTCCGCCGGTACCGCGGGCACACCATCGCCGTGGCGAGGATGGCCGCGGAGGCCGGTGCCAACGTCGTGGCGATCACCGATCGAGCGGACTCCCCCATCGCGTCGTTCGCGACGAGCGTCATCGTCGTGCCGACGGAGGGCGGTTCGCACCTGGATTCGCCGACCACGATCACGCTCGTCGGCCACGTGCTGTCCACTCTGGCGGCAGCGCGCGCCAAGGGCGCGCGTCGCCGGCTGAACGCGCGAGAAGTCCTCGAGGAGCAGCTCCTCGACTACTCCGTCCGCCCTCGAGAGGCCGGTGCCTGATGCGCGTCACCGACGTCGACCTCTTCCGGGTCTCTCTCCCCCTCGTGCACGAGTTCGAGACGAGCTCGCACCGCAAGTCCGCCATCGAGCACATCCTGGTACGGCTGACCGACGAGTCCGGCGAGGTGGGATGGGGCGAGATCGCGTCGCCCACCGATCCGTTCTACTCGTCCGAGACGGTCGCAACCGCCGAGATGATCGGGCGGGATCACCTCGTCCCCCTGACCCTCGCCCGCCCCTGGACGCACCCGAGCGAACTGGCGGAGCGATGGCGGATCGTGCGGGGCCACGAGTTCGCCAAGGCCGGCTTCGACATCGCCGCGTGGGATCTGTGGTCCCGGATGCAGGGGGTCTCTCTGTCCTCCGCGCTCGGAGGCACCCGCCGACAGGTGGCCGCGGGCGTCTCGCTGGGCATCGAGCCGACGATCGACGGACTCCTCGAACAGGTCCAGCGCCATGTCGACGGCGGGTACCCCCGCGTCAAGCTCAAGATCAAGCCCGGGTGGGATGTCGAGCCGGTCCGCGCCGTGCGCGACGCCTTCCCCGGCATCCTGCTGCACGTCGACGCGAACGGCGGCTACCCGACAGGGTCGTACTCGATCACCCGGTTCAAGCGCCTCGACGCGTTCGATCTGGCCATGGTGGAGCAGCCCTTCGCTCCGCGCGAATTCGTCGCCCACGCCGACCTGGCGCGGTCGGTCTCGACGCCGGTGTGCCTCGATGAGTCGGTCGTCGACACCGGAGACCTCGCCACGATGATCGCGCTCCGCGCCGGCACCGTCCTCAACATCAAGGTGTCGCGAATGGGCGGCCTGACGCCCGCGCTCAAGGCGTATCGGATGGCGCAGGAGTCCGGCATAGCGGTCTGGTGCGGGGGGATGCACGAGTTCGGCGTGGGCCGGGCCGCCAATGTCGCGCTGTCCTCCCTCGCCGGATTCCACTACCCCTCGGACGTCTCGGGCTCCGAGAAGTACTACGCGAGGGATGTCATCGAACCGGTCGTCGTCGCCCGTGCGGGCCTCGTCGACGTGCCCCGCGGCCCGGGGCTCGGTCACGAGGTCGTGATGGAGCGGATCGCACCCGAGATGGAGGTGGTCTGAGATGTCGGCTGACGTCGCGGCCGCCGGCCGTCGCGCCCCCCGGGCGCGCGTGCTCATCGTGGTCAACTCCGCAGGCAGCGGGCCGGGCAACCTCGTCGACTGGCTCGACAAGTCGGCCGTCACGTGCACGATCGTCGAGGACGCCCGGATCCCGGACACCCCGGACCGGTACGACGGTGTCGTGCTGCTCGGCGGAGGACTTCTGCCGTACGACGACGATCGCGCCCCGTGGCTTGCCCGAGAGCGCCGCCTGGCCATGCGGTGCATCGAGGAGGGTGTTCCGCTGCTCGGCATCTGCCTCGGCGCGCAGCTTCTCGCCGCCGTGGCCGACGGCGCGGTCCAGGGGGCGTTCGGCACACCGGAGCGCGGGCTCGTGCGCATCCGCCGGCGGCCCGAGTCGGGCGACGACCCGCTCCTCGACGGCCTCGATCCGGTCTTCCCCGTCCTTCAGAACCACCGCGACCAGATCACGAGCCTGCCCCCGGGCGCGGTGCACCTCGCCGAAGGAGACGACTGCGCGTACCAGGCCTTCCGCATCGGCCGCACGGCCTGGGGCGTCCAGTTCCACCCTGAGGCGCCCGTGAGTCGTCTGGACGACTGGGATGAGGCGGCGCTCCGGGATGAGGGAGTGGACCTCGCGTCGCTCCGCGTCGCGGCCGGGGAAGCCGAGCCGGAGCTGCGGGACGCGAGCTGGCGCCTCGTCGCGAACTTCTCGCGCATCGTGGTCGACACCGCCCGCACCCGGCCGCTGCTCGTCATCGACGGCCACAACGATCTGCTGTGGGAGATGCGCGAGCGCCGGATCGACCCGCACCGCTTCGTCACCGGCATCCCGGAGCTCCAGACGGACCTCGATCGCCTGCGCCGGGGCGGCGTCGGAGCGCAGTTCTGGTCGGTCTGGGTTCCCGATGGAACGCCCCGAGCCCTCCAGACGGTCCTCGAGCAGGTGGACCGTCTCGGCGAGGTCGTCGAGGCCGCCTCCGCCGACCTGGAGATCACCCCGACCGCCGCCGACGTGCGCAGCGCCATCCGACGCGGCCGGATCGGGTGCCTCATCGGCTCCGAGGGGGCGCACTGCCTCGAGGGCGAGCTGGCCAACGTCGCGAGTCTCGCTCGTGCGGGCGTGCGCTACATGACCCTGACGCACAATGCGAGCACGATGTGGGCCGACTCGGCCACCGACGTCCCCCTCCACGACGGGCTCAGTGTCCACGGCGCGCAGCTGGTCGCCGAACTCGAGCGGTGCGGCGTGCTCGTCGACCTCTCCCACACCTCCGTCGCGACGATGCACGACGTCCTCGATATCGCGTCGGTCCCGCTGGTCTTCAGTCACTCGTCTACCCAGGCGGTCACGGCGCACGACCGGAACGTCCCCGACGACGTCCTGCGGCGGCTCCGCGACAACGGCGGAGTGCAGATGATCACGTTCGTCCCGGCGTTCGTCACCCCGTCGGCGACGCGCGGAGAGGCGGCGCACGGCACGCCGGACCCGGCATCGATCGCTCGTCTCGTCGATGTCGCCGACCACATCGAGCATTCCTGCGATGTCGCGGGAATCGCGCACGTGGGCATCGGCGGCGACTTCGATGGGACGACGCTCACTCCCGACGGGCTCGGCGACGTCTCGGCGTATCCGGCGCTCTTCGCAGAGCTCCGGCGGCGGGGCTGGACTCCGGGCGAGCTGATCGCGCTCGCGTCCGGCAACATCCTCCGGGTGCTCGAGGCGACGGATGCCGCGTTCCGCCGCGCGCGCGACATATCGAACGAGTAACGCCGCTTGTCTGACTCCTTCCATCCACCTACCTTGAATCCAGTTCAAAATCAGATACCAATCGGAGAGAAAGAATGAACTACTCCCGGACTCACGCCCGCACCGCGGGCGCGCTCGCAGTCGTGTCCGTCGCTGCGACGCTTCTGCTGACGGGCTGCTCCGGCGCGGCATCGGGGGAAGAGGCTCCCGCCGCCGCCGGCGAGCCGGTCGCCGGCGGCACCCTCACTGTGGCGCGCGGCAACCTGTTCGAGGGCTTCGAACTCGACCAGGAGACTCTCAACTCGAGCTTCCAGCTGTCGCAGGCGGTCCTCGAGCCGCTGATCCGGACGAACGCCGAGGGCACGGACCTCGAGCCGGGCATCGCCTCCGAGTGGACCTACAACGACGACAACACGCAGCTGACGATCGCGCTGAACCCCGAAGCGACCTTCAGCGACGGAGAGCCTGTGACCGCCGACGACGTCGCCTTCTCGGTGCAGACGTGGCAGGACGGCCCGAACTACGGCGCCGTGTACGGGGGCATCGAGGGAACCGAGGTCATCGACGACCACACGATCCGCTTCGATCTCGCCAACCCCGACACGTCGCTGCCGGCGTTCCTCTCGTGGGCGAACGCGGGTGTCATCCCCGCCGACTTCGGGGGCCGCTCTGCCGAAGAGTTCTGGCAGGAGCCGATCGGTGCCGGCCCGTTCACCGTCGAGAGCTGGTCGTCCACCGGTGACATCGTGCTCGCGAAGAACCCGCACTACTACAAGGAGGGCCAGCCCTACCTCGACAAGGTGGTGAGCTCCTACGCGGCGGACTCCAATTCGCTCTCCCTTCAGCTGAAGTCGAAGCAGATCGATGTCGCCGACGAGATCAGCCCCGTTCTCGCGCGCGGTCTCGACCAGTCACTCGTGCTGCCCGTCGCGGAGCACAACACGCCTCTGCTCCTGATGAACACCGCCGACCCGGCCCTGTCCGACCCCGCCGTCCGCCAGGCGATCGGCTACGCACTGGACTACCCGGCGATCCTCAAGAGCGTCTACAGCGGATACGGCTCGGCACCCACCGGCGCGCTTCCCACGAACCTCGCCAACTGGGCTGCACCGAGCTCGCCGTACTTCTCGCAGGACCTCGAGAAGGCGAAGTCGCTCCTGAAGGGCAAGGATGTCCCCGAGACCCTCGACTTCATCTTCACCAGCCAGGGCAGCGCGACGCTGCTGGCCCAGATCGTCGCGGACAACCTCGCGGAGATCGGCATCACCGTGAACCTCGTTCCGCAGGACGCCGGGGCGCGATACACCAACCTGACCAACGGCGACTACCAGCTGGCTTCCTTCGCCTACAACGCCATCTCTCCGGACGTCTCCGACCCGATCTCGTATGTCACGGCGACGGACGGCATGTTCACCGGCTTCACCTCCCCCGAGGTCGACGAGCAGGTGGCGGCCTACCAGCAGACCGCGGATCCCGAGGAGAAGAAGGCGGCGATCACCGCCCTGCAGGACATCTACTCGGAGCAGGCCCCCTTCATCGCCCTCGGCCACCTTCCCTCGCTCGGCGCTGCACAGAAGACCGTGCGCGACATCCAGCTGACTCTGTGGGGCACCTACGCCCTGGAGACCATCTGGAAGTCCGAGTGAGCCGAGACCGCGACGGAATGTGAGTCTCATGCTCTCGAATCGCTACGGGTTCGTCGTCCGGCGGCTCGCCAGTCTGGTGCCGCTGCTGCTCGGCATCCTCCTCGTGGTGATGCTGCTGCTCGCGCTCACACCCGGTGATCCGGCCCGCCTCGTCCTGGGTCCGCGCGCGACCCAGGACGAGGTGGCGCAGGCCCGTGAGCAGCTCGGCATCGATCAGCCGCTCTGGGTGAGGTACTTCGCGTACCTCGCCGGAGCGCTGCACGGCGACCTCGGCCAGTCATTCAAGACCGGTCGCTCGGTGAGCGCCCAGATCTTCGAGCAGCTGCCGATCACGCTGCTGCTCGCGGGAGTGGCGGTGCTGATGGCCATCGTGATCTCGGTGCCGCTCGCGGTGCTCGCCGCGCGCAGCAACGGCGGCGTCGCTGATCACGCGGTACGCGGGTTCAACGTCCTCGGCATCGGCCTCCCGCCGTTCTGGCTCGCCATCATGCTCATCACGTACGTGGCTCTCCCCACCGGCTGGTTCCCGGTCGCCGGCTTCGGGCAGACGCCCGCCGAGAATCTGCGGTCGATCTTCCTGCCGGCGCTGGTCGTCGCGATCGCCATCTCCCCGCCGATGATCCGCAGCCTGCGGACGACCATCCGCGGGCTGCAGACGACGGAGTACGTCCTCGCCGGCCGGACCCTCGGCTTCACGGGGTTCGGTCTCACACGGCGGTTCGTGCTGCGGAACGCCCTCCCTCCTCTCATCACGGTCACCGCGGTGCAGGCCAGCTACGCACTGTTCGGAACGGTGATCGTCGAGGTCGCCTTCAGCCTGCCCGGGATGGGGCAGGGCCTCGTGACCGCCGCGGGCGCGCGCGACTATCCGCTCGTCCAGGGGTACACACTCGTGTTCGCCCTGCTGATCGTCCTCGTCTTCCTCCTGGCCGACATCCTCACGGCCGTCATCGATCCGAGAGTGAGGATCTCCGCATGACCACGACCGCAGACGCCCCCGTCGCGCTTGTCGACGAGCCCCCGACCCGGCGACGCCGGCGCTCGGGGCGCGGCCAGCTCATCGTGGGCGGGGCCATCGTCGCGGGGTTCGTCCTCGTGGCGATCCTGGCACCGCTGATCGCGCCCTACGACCCCCTCGCGCAGGACGTCGCCAACGCACTGGCGCCACCGTCGCCGGCCCACCTTCTCGGCACGGACGAACTGGGAAGGGATGCCTTCAGCCGGGTCGTCTACGCCGCGCGCGTCGACCTGCCGGTGTCGCTGATCGGCACGATCCTGCCCGCGCTCGTGGGCACCGCCCTCGGGCTCCTGGCCGGCTACTTCGGCCGGGGCGTGGAGGTCGTCGTGCTGCGGGTGGCCGACCTCCTCCAGGCGTTCCCGACGTACATCCTGATGATCGTGCTCGTCTTCGTCCTCGGACCGAGCGTCAGCTCGCTCATCATCGCGTTCACCGCCGTCGGCTGGGTCGTCTACGCACGCCTGACGCGCGGAGAGGTGCTCCGCGTGAAGGAATCGGACTACATCACCGCGGCCACGACCGCCGGCCTCGGCCATACGCGCATCATGGGGCTGCACGTCCTTCCCAATACGGTGCGGCAGTCGGCGGTCTACTTCACCTCCGACCTGATCTTCGCCGTGACGGCTCTCGCGTCGTTCTCGTTCCTCGGGCTGGGGGTGCAGCCGCCGACGCCGGAGTGGGGCAACATGATCGCCGCCGGCCAGCCGTACATCTCGGTCGCGCCGTGGCTCAGCGTCGCTCCCGGCCTCGTGCTCGCCCTGCTCGCACTCGGCCTCGCGCTCATCGGGGACGCCCTCCAATCGGACGGCAGCCGATGAGCGCCGCGAGCGCCCGGACGCTGCTCCGCGTCGACGACCTCTCGATCCTCGACGGACAGGACCGCGTACTCGTCCAGAACGTGAGCCTGTCGGTCGACGAGGGCGAGACCGTCGGCGTGGTCGGCGAGTCCGGCAGCGGCAAGAGCCTCACCCTCCGGGCCATCATCGGCATCCTTCCCTCCACTCTCCACACGACCGGCAGCACGACGCTCACGCAGACGGAGCCCGGGGCGCAGGCGGCCGCCATGGTGTTCCAGGAGCCCGGCCTCGCCCTCAATCCGACCCTCCGTGTCGGACGCCTGCTGCAGCTGACCTGGAAGAAGCACCACCCGGGGTGCTCCGACAAGGAGGCGAAGGCTGCGGCGATCGGCCTCATGTCCGACGTCGGGATCGCCGATCCTCCCTCGCGCTTCGACGCGTGGCCCCATGAGCTGTCCGGCGGCATGAAGCAGCGGATCGCCATCGCCTCGGCTCTCGCCTGCGAGCCCGGCCTGCTGCTCTGCGACGAGGCCACCACGGCGCTCGACGTCCGCGTGCAGGCGCAGATCCTCGCGCTGCTGCAGACGCTGGTGACGGAGCGAGGGCTCGGGATGCTGTTCGTCAGCCACGATCTCGCGGTCGTGAGCTCGGTCTGCGAGCGCATCATCGTCATGCGCAACGGCGTCATGCTCGAAACGGGTCGCACGGAAGACGTTCTCACCCGCCCGCAGCACGAGTACACGCGGGCCCTGCTGGATGCGAACCTGTCCCGCCGGATGCATGCTGCGACACTCGGAGAGGTGATGCGATGAGTCTGCTCGAGATCGACGACGTGACCGTGAAGTTCGGCGAGAGGCGCTCGGCCTGGATCGAGCGCCTGGGACTCGCCCGGGAGAGCGTGACCGCGGTGGCGGACGCCAGCCTGAACATCGAGGCGGGCGAGGCAGTCGGCATCGTCGGGGAATCGGGCTCGGGCAAGACCACGCTGATGCGAGCGGTCCTGGGACTCGCGCCCCTGCATTCCGGCGAGATCCGGTTCCGGGGGACGCCGCTCACACAGCAGCGCTCCATCGAGACACGGCGCGCGATCCAGATGGTCTTCCAGGACCCCGGCACGACGCTCAACCCGTCGCGCCGGGTCGGCGAATCGATCGAGGAGCTGCTCAAGGTCCATCGACTCGCCGGCTCTGCGACCGAGCGGAAGAAGCGCGTCGCGGAGCTGTTCGACCGCGTGCGACTGCCTGCCACGGCACAGCGCGCGTACCCCCGCGAGCTCTCGGGCGGTCAGAAGCAGCGCGTCGCCATAGCGCGGTCGCTCGCGTTGGAGCCCAGCATCCTGATCGCCGATGAGGCCACCAGCGCCTTGGACGTGATCGTGCAGGCATCCGTGCTCGATCTCTTCGCCGAGCTGCGCGCCGACACCGGTATCACGCTGATCTTCATCACCCACGATCTGACCCTCGTGCGCTACCTCTGCGAGCGGGCAGTGGTCATGCGGTCGGGACGAGTGGTCGAGACGAACACGGTCGCGGAGCTCTTCGACAGTCCGCGTGAGCGTTACACGCAGGAGCTCATCGCCGCGGTCCCGCAGCTCCCCGCGACTTCGGAGGTCCACACATCATGGTGAGCAGGCGGCACCAGCGCGCGGCCGAGATCGCCCGCCAGGCGATCGGACCGCTCAGCGAGCGGGGGTGCGCAATTCCCGCCTCGCCGACATCGGTGAGAGCATCGGGATGACCGGGGCGCACCTGCTCTACTACTTCGAGAGCAAGACCGCGCTGTTCCTCAGTTCCCTTCAGATCGTCGAGCGCGACCTCCGCGAACGTGCGCTCGAGACCTTCGAATCGATGCCGACCGCGAGGGAGCGCTGGGAGTGGCTGCTCCGCGCGGCCACCCCTGAAGACCGCCGTGACAGCGACCTCTCGCTGTGGCTCGAGGCGTGGACCGAGGCCGTGCACGACGAGGACGTGCGGTTCCACGTCGAGCAGCTGGAGAAGGACTGGAACGAGCTCGTCACCGGGGTGCTGGCGTACGGCAAGGAGCGCGGCGAGCTGCCCGACGACCTCGATGTGGCCGAGTTCGTGGAAGGGTTCGCCGCTCTGCTCGACGGCCTGTCCATCCGCATCGTCGTCGGCTACCGCGGTCTGAGCCGAGAATCCGCCATCCGCCTATGCCGCTCGTTCTCCGAGCCCTTCCTGCGGTGGCACGATGTGCCGGCGGCGCTTCCGGTCGAAGGGGCGACCCGGTGACGCAGAAGATGGATGCCGTCTTCCTCGCCGACACCGTCCACGTGACCTCGACCGGGCCGACGGCTCAGGCGATCGGCGTCCGCGACGGCCGCGTCATGCGCGTGGGCTCCCGCGACGAGGCCGCCGAGTGGGACGCGCGCGACGTCGTCGACTTCGGCGGCGCGACCATCACCCCGGGTCTCATCGACGCGCACTCCCATGCCGTGTCCGCGGGTGCGAATCGCCGCGGCGTCGACCTGTCGGGATGCCGCGACCTCGACGAGGTGGTCCGGGCACTCCTGTCGCAGCCGGACGACGAGGACTCCCCATGGCTCCTCGGATGGTCGTTCGACCCCAACCTCTTCGGCAGCGCGACCCCCGACAACCGGTTCCTCGAGCCGTGCGGCGATCGCCCCGTGTTCGTGAAGATGGCCGACGGCCACTCGGGCATCGTGAACGCCGCCGGGCTCCGCCTCGCCGGCGTGACGGGACGGGAGGTGTTCGCGTCGCACTCGTCGGTGGTCTGCGACGGCGACGGCGAGCCCACCGGGCTGCTCCTCGAGGACGCGGCGCTCAGCCTCGTGAGCGGCCGCGTTCCACCGCTCTCTCCGGAGGCGCAGGCCGCATCGCTCCTCGCGCTCCTGCACGGGATGGCGGCGACGGGTCTCACGACGCTTTCACTGCTCGATCTGAATCCGCGGTCGCTCGGAACGCTCGCAGCTCTCGAGGAGTCCGGCGACCTGCCCCTGAGGCTCCGCTGCTCCCCGGTGTTCGACCCCGGCGCCGACGTGGCATCGGAGCTCACGCGAGTCGTGGACCTGCAGGGCATCGGGGGTCGTCGTTGGCTCATCGAGGGCGTGAAATTCGTGCTCGACGGGACCATCGACAACGGGACCGCGTGGCTGGAGCAGCCCGACACGTTCGGCGATTCCACCCAGAGCCTGTGGCACGATCCCGACCACTTCCGCTGGGCGGTCCGCGAGCTGGCGGAGCGGGGCATCGCGACGGCGACGCACGCGATCGGCGATGCGGCGATCCGCGAGGCCGTCGCCGCGATCGCGGGCATGACCCCGGCACAGCGCGAGCGCGCTCCCCATCGGATCGAGCACATCGAGACGATGCCAGACGATCTCCTCGACGCCTTCGCGCGGTCGGGAGCCATCGCGAGCATGCAGCCGACCCACTCGACCCTGTACGTGTGGCCCGACCACCAGGACGAGTGGAGTCGTCGGCTCGGTCCGGTTCGAGCCCAGGTGAACGGATTCCGGTTCCGGGACCTCGTCGACGCGGGGGTCACGGTCGCGCTCGGGTCTGACTGGCCCGTCGCCCCGTTCGACCCGCGGGGCGTCATCGCCGATGCACGCCTGCGGCGCCCGCACGATCGAGAGGACCAGGGTCTCACCTTCCCCCGACAAGCCCTGACGGCCGAGATGGCGGTCGAGGGATACACGCGCGCAGCTGCGCGGGCGATCGGCTGGGACGACCGCGTCGGCACCCTCGAGCCCGGCAGGTACGCGGACCTCGCGGTGTTCGAGGGCGATCCCCTGAGCGAGGGCGCCGAGGCGTTCGCCGGAACCGCCGTGGTCGCGACGGCGATCGGCGGGAGCCTTCTCCGCCACTAGCCGGACAGCGGAACGCGGGGTGGAGCCGAAGCTCCACCCCGCGTCCCGTCTCCTCACTTGATGGTGAAAGAGGTCGCGATCGCAGCGGCGGAAGAGCCGCCCACGGCGACGCCGTACGTGCCCTTCGCGGTCGCCCACTTGTCGGCCGCGGCATCCCAGTACTGCAGGAGGTGCAGGTCGGCCAGATCGGCGGGCGACAGCGTGATGGTCACGTTGGCGTGCTCACCCGGTGCGAGGGTCAGCGATTCCCAGCCGACGAGGCGCGAGCCCGGCGTGCCGGTCGAGCTCGGCAGCGTCACGTACGCCTGCGCCGTCTCGGTGCCGGTCCGCGTGCCGGTGTTGGTCACCTTGAACATGATCCGGATCTCCTTCTCGCCGTTCGTCGACTTGGGCGTGACCTGCACGCGGTCGTAGGAGAACGTCGTGTAGGACAGCCCGTGGCCGAACGGGAACAGCGGCTCGATGCCCCGGGACTGGTACCACTTGTAGCCCACGGCGAGGCCCTCGCTGTACGAGACCTGGCGGATCTCGGACGAACCTGCGGGTCGCGTCGTCGAGCCGTCCGAGAAGACGCCCGGGTACTGCGCGGGTGTGCTGGTCGGGGTGTCGGCGAGCGACTTGGGGAACGTCATCGGCAGCTTGCCCGAAGGAGCCACGTCGCCGAAGAGGAGCGAGGCGATCGCGGGTCCCTGCTGCTCGCCGCCGTACCAGTTCTCGAGCACCGCCTGGACTCCGCCGAGCCACGGCATCTCGACCGCGCTGCCGGTCTGCAGCACGACGACCGTGCGGGGGTTGGCCTGCTCGATCGCCGAGATCAGGGCATCGCCGTTCCCCTGGAGCTTCAGGTCGGTGAGGTCGCTGAACTCTCCCATGCGCTGGTAGCCGAAGACGATGGCGACATCGGCGGAGGCCGCCTGTGCAGCGGCGGCCGCGACATCCTGCCCGTTGTTCCAGGTCACCGTCGCACCGACCTGAGCCGCCCGCTCCGTGAGAGCCGTCTCGGCCGACACGACGTCTTCGCAGGGAAGCGTGTTCGAGGGCGGCGAGGTGGGACGGAACCGGAGCGTGAGGCTGCACACCGAGACGGCGCTCGTGGGGGCACCACCGACCGTCGTCACCGTCCTGGAGGCGGTCGGGCCGAACAGCGCGATCTTCTGGCCCTGTGCGACCGAGAGCGGAAGCACTCCGTCGTTCTTGAGGAGCACGCTGCCCTCTTCGGCGATCTGCTTCGCGACGGCCTTGTTGGCGGCGTTCGAGGCGTCGGCCACAGCCTGCGCCGGGAGCGGGTTGTCGAAGAGCCCCGCGCGGATGTAGGAGCGAACGACGCGGAACGCGGCCTCGTCGATGCGGGCCTGCGTGAGCGTGCCGGCCGCGAGCGCGGCATCCAGCTTCGCCGGCGTGAACCAGATCGGACGGTTCAGCTCCTGATCGAGCCCGGCGTTGAGCGAGGCCGCCGTCGAGTGCACCGAACCGAAGTCCGACATGATGAACCCGTCGAACCCGGCGTCGTCCTTGAGCACCTTCTGCATGAGCGGGCTCTCGCAGATGTAGACGCCGTTGACCTGGTTGAACGCGCACATGACCGTCTCGGGCGAGCCGCGCTTGATGGCGATGTCGTAGGGCAGCGTGTAGAGCTCGCGCAGGGTGCGCTCGTCCATGTTCGACGAGCTCGTCTGGCGGTCGAGCTCCTGCTCGTTGGCCACGAAGTGCTTGAGCTGGCCGGCGACCTTGCCGTCCGCCTCGATGCCCTGGACATCGGATGCCGCCATCAGGCCGTTGATGAGCGGGTCCTCGCCGAAGTACTCGGGCGTGCGCCCGGCGAGCGGCGTCCGCGTGTTGCCGATGCCCGGCGCGAGGAGCACGTTCTTGCGCTTCGCGAAGGCCTCTTCGGCCTGTGCGACGCCCTTCTGGTAGGCGAGGTCGAGGTTCCACGTCGAGGCGAGGGCGATCTGCGACGGGAAGTCCGTGACCCCGGCACTGCGGACCGCCTCGGGGCCATCCGTGTAGACGATCGTCGGCGTGCACTCGAGCTGAACGGGGTAGACGACGGGCGCCTCGCCCGTCAGCCCGGCGGGCCAGTCGGTCCGGGTCGGCGTCACGGCCGGCTGCTCCACGAGCCAGCGGTACTTCTGGTGCTGCGAGCTCGCGTCGAGGAGCGCCTGCGCGCGCTCGTCTGCCGACTTGCCCGCGTCCATCCACGGCACGGTGCTGCAGTCCACCGCCGAGGCGGGGACCGCCGCGGCGACCGTCGCACCGGTCGAGATGATCGCTGCTCCCACGATCAGCGCGATGGCTCTCCGGGTGCGCCGCGTGCGCACGTTCGGAGTCTTGTCGGATGTCGTCATTGGCAGTGCCCTCTTCCTCGAAGGTATCCGATTCGTAGATCGGTCCACGTTTTGTGGAACGATTCACGTTTTCGCATGCCGGGGTCGATGTCAAGAGTTCGCGGTGGAAATGTCGCATCCGGTGCACGCACGTGCGGGTCGCGGCGCCCGGTCGTGAGGGAGATACCGATCGACGACCGGATGCCGCGGCATCCGTCTTCCGTCAGCAGTACTCCGGCGGCGTCGTGCCGAAGAGCCAGCAGAGCTCCGTCTCCTCGATGTAGCGGGATAGCGTGGCATCGGCGGGGAGATCCCACTCCCGTACGTCCTCGATCCGACGCATGATTCCGCGACCGCGCGAGGCCGTGGGCCGTCGAAGCTGCGCCGCGACGAGCCGCTCGTAGTCCGGCGGCAGCCCGGGGAGCGCGGCGACCATCTCGCGGAGGTACTTGTGCCCGCGGAAGAGCACGCGGTGGGTGCTCAGGAGCGCCCGGTCGGCCGCCGCGATCATGTGCAGGGAGGCCCAGGCCGTGAGATACGGGTCTTCGCGCTTCTCGCCCTGCGCGAGGAAGTAGCCGCCCTGCAGTCGCATGTGCGCGATGAACGAGGTGGCGCGGCGGCGGAAGAACTCGTCCCCGGGGTTGCTGATGCGGGCGAGCACGGCGTCCAGCGCAGGGTCCTGACTCCAGATCACCCGTGCGCCGACGAAGGAGGCGCGCGTGGGCTCGTCGGCCTTCTCGGCGGCCCGTGCCAGGTAGTCCCGCGAGATCACCTTGACGTCCACGTAGCCCCCCGGGTAGGTGGCCGGGGCGGTGTAGCTCAGCCGATCCGAGTGGCGGGCGCGGTGGAATGCCGGCTCGGCCACCACGAGGTACACGTCCACATCGGAATCGGCGCCCTCGGTGCCCCGGGCGACCGATCCCACCAGCACGAGGCCGATTGCGTCGGGGTCTCGCCGCGAGGCCTCGGCGAAGGCGGCGACGGTGTCGTCGTGGTGCTGCATCGTCGAGGCTCCTCGCTCGTACGGCGGCTCGCGCCGCGGCCGCCGGCCGCTCACGCCGCTATGCGCCTCCGGTCACCCGCACGTCCGATGGTGCGCCTTCGCGCGCGCCGTAGGCCCACCTGACACGGGACGGCCCTTCCACGCGGTCACCCCCGGGATGTACCAAGGCGGCTCCCGGCGGCACGTCCACCTCCACCGCGTCGCGGTCCGCGCTGACGACGATGTCACCCAGCGCGGCCGGCACGACGAGCGCTGCCCAGTCGAGATGCGCGAGGGACGGCTCCACCGTGAAGGACGACCAGCCGTCGTCGAGCGGAAGGATGCCGAGCACGGCCTCCGGAATGATCGCGGCAGGTCCCGCCGACCAGGCGTGGCACAGGCTGCGCCCGAACGGCCGGCCGTACATCGCGAACGGATCGCCGGCGAGTGTCGCCTCCTCCCAGAACGTGCCGGGACCGCGGTCGAGCATCCCACCCCACACCCGTTCGATCTCGGCGAGGACTTCGTCCCGGTCGCCGCTCTGCACGAGCGCGTGCAGCCGCAGCCCGTTCATGAAGGGGGTTCCCGCCTCGAGGCGGACCGCGGCATCCCGCACGCCCGGCGGGACACCGGTGTGGATGCCCGCGAGCAGCGCGAGGAAGTTGGGGTAAGGCGCGTCCTCGGCGTCCGTCGAGTCGACGTACTGCGTCCACCGTCCGGCCGCCTCCCCCACGCGCGCGTGCGGAGGGTCGCTCGGAGCACCTCGGCGAGGGCAGCCCACCGCGCGGACCCAGGATGCGCGGCTCGTTCGAGGAAGCGCTCGGCGCTCCGCAGCGCCCAGTACCAGAGCATCTGCAGCGCGACGGGATCCCGGTCGTGCTCGAGCTCGACGCCCCAGTCGATGAAGACCGAGCCCGGGCCTGCGTCGACGAAACCCCCGACCTGACGCAGCGGCCGGAAGATGCCGTCCTCGCCCGCGTGCTGAGCGAGATCCCCGACGAATTCGTGCACGCGCTGCGCCTCGCTCTCGACGAAGGCGGTGTCGCCGAAGTACCGCACGTACAGGTCGGCGTTGACGACCCACCACAGCGAGTAGTCCGAGATGCCGTTGACGTAGCCGTGGCCGGGTTGGCCGAGCGCGACGAGTCCGTCGGCGACGAGCCCGCCGGCGCCCAGCGCGAAGGCGTTCGCAAGGGTGCTCATCGCCTGGTCGCCGGCCCACGGCATCCGGTCGCGCTTGATGCCATCGATGAGGAGGCCCTGTGCGCAGGTGCGGAGGGTGTACTGCGCAGCCGCCCAGATCCTCGTGAGCCGATCGTCGGAGCATGCGAAGGCGCCCGCGCGGGGAGCCGGCCGGACGGATGCCTCCACGCTGACCTCGGACGCCGCCCGGTCGGTGCGCAGGTACCGGAACCCGAGGCGGTGCCGGGTGGTCCATGTCCCGTCCGCGAGCGGGACGACGTCGTGCCGCGTCTCGTGCGAACGGGGGTCCGATGCCGCCTCTTCGGGGCTCTCGCCGCTGGCGACGAAGGGCAGGGGCCCGGCCGCGAACACGGGTCGTCCGAGCACCGGCGCGCCGACATCGAGGAGTCCCCCGCCGAGGTCGTCGAGCGGGAGCGTCACTGTTGCGGTCGGGCTGAGATGCGGAGGACGGATGCCGCCGCGCCGGCGCGCCGCCTCGGTCCACGCGCCTCCCTCCAGGCTCACGGACCAGGCTCCGTCGCTGTCGGCGCCGACGACCGCGAGCGCCGGCACGACCGACGCATCGCCCACGATCTCGACCAACACCTCGGCCCCGCGCTCCGGCACATCGAGCTGGAGCGCTCCGTCCTCGCCGACGAGCGGCTGCACCGGCACGGCGTCGATGGTCACGGAGGCCGCGCCGGACACCCGCAGCCGAAATCGCCCGCTCCGCGCCGCGGTCGTGCGGAAGACCGTCGCGACGGCGACCCGGCCGTTGTTCCGCGGGTAATGCACTCTGCGGTTCGCAGCGAACCCCTCGTCCACGAGCCGCGCGAGGACCGCGAGCTCGTACTGACCGGGTCCGTAGAGCCAGACGACATCGGCGGGGGTGGGTCGAACGTCGGACTCCGCGAACGGCTGAGGGGATCGCTCGGCCACCCACCGTCTGATGTCGTGCGCAGAGGCGGGGCGAGGGGGCGGAATGCTCACCCCTTCACGGCACCCGACGTCATGCCGGCGACGATCTGGCGCTGGAAGAAGATGTACATGATGAGCGGCGGGATCGTGATGAGGAGCACGTTCATGAACAGCAGGTTCCACGCGCTGACCGCCTGCGACGTGTAGTTGTACGTCGTCAGCTGCACGGTGGCGTTCTGGTCGCCCGGCAGGAAGTACAGCGCGTAGGTGAAGTCGTTGAACACGAACACCGCCTGCACGACGACGACGGTGATGATGACCGAGCGCAGCAGCGGGAAGACGACCCGGAAGAAGAGCTTCACCGGGCCCGCGCCGTCGATGATCGCAGCCTCGTCGAGCTCCCGCGGGATCCCCGCCACGAACGCCCGGAAGAGGAGGATGCAGAACGACAGGCCGAACGCGACGTGCACTGCGATGAGCCCGACGAGGGTCTTGAAGAGCCCGAGCCCCTGAAGCACCCAGATCGTGGGAACGACGGCCGGCGGGATGATGAGTCCCGCGAGCACGAAGAAGTTGATGAGCGGGTTCCAGCGCGAGCGGCGGCGCTGGAGGACGTATCCGACCATGGCGCCGAGGACGACCATGATGGCGACGGCGCCGATCGTGAGCACGGTGCTGTTGAAGAAGGCGCGCACGATGAGGAAGTCCCGCGTGCTGAGCACCGTCATCAGGTTGTCGAAGAACGCCCACTCGGTCGGCCAGCTGAACTGGAGCGCCGATGCCTCCTGCTGCGTCTTGCCCGCGGTGAAGACCATGAACACGAACGGCACCAAGAAGATGACGACGGCGATGACGAGCGCGACCAGGCCGCCGGTCCACCGCCAGACGCGGTTTCTCACGACTCGTCCCCCTTCCGGTTCAACCACCACGAGAGCGGGAAGATGATCGCCGCTACCACGACGAAGAGCACGACGTTGCCGGCCGTGGACAGGCCGAAGAATCCTGCTTGGTACTGCTTGTAGACGACGGAAGCGAGGACGTCGCTCGTGAAGCCGGGCCCGCCCTTCGTGATCGCCCAGATGAGGTCGAACGATCGCAGGCCGCCGATGAGCGACAAGAGGACGACGGTCGCGGTCGCCGGCTGGAGGAGCGGCAGCGTGATGTTCCAGAAGGTCTTGGCGGAGCTCGCCCCGTCGACCTTGGCGGCCTCGTAGTACTCCTGGGGGATCGCGACCATGCCCGCGATGAAGATGAGGGTCGCCAGCCCCACACCCTTCCAGATGTCGACCATGGCGACCGTGAGGAGAGCAGTGGCCGGGTCGGTCCACCAGCCGGGACCCGGGATGCCGAGTGCCTCGAGCCCCGCATTGACCGGCCCGTCGAAGGGGTCGAGGAGCACCTTGAACATGATCCCGACGCCGATCGTGCTCGCCAGCACGGGGAAGAAGATCACGGAGCGGGTGAAGCCGCGCCCGATGATCTGAGAGCTCAGCAGCACTCCGAGCAGCAGACCGAGCACGACCTTCGCGCCGGACGTCACGAACGCGTAGATGAAGGTGTTGACGAACCCCTGCACCAGCGGCGGCTCCTGGAAGAACCGCACGTAGTTGTCGATGCCGATGAACTCGACGTCGAACAGCGTCCACCGTGTCAGCGAGAACCAGAACGATGCGACGGTCGGGACGAGGAACAGGGTGACGTAGAAGACGCCCGCCGGAAGGAAGAACCACGTGGGATAGGGGCTCTTCATCTTGCGGCGGCGCTTGGGCTCGGAAGCCTCAGTCGGCGCACGTCTGCCGCTCTGCGGCTGCGCGATCGTGGTGCTCATGTCATCTCCGATGGCTGCGGGGCCGGGCATGACCCGGCCCCGCAGCGATTCAGCGGCTTACCAGCCGTCGAGGCCCAGCTGCTGCGCCTGCTTCTTGACGTCCTCGTCGTACTGTGCGGCACCGTCCTTGGCGGAGGTGATGCCCGATCCGACGGCGACCGTGATCTGCTCGAGCGCCGGCCCCTTGATGGGCGAGAGGAACTCGAGGGCGAGGTTGGTCTTGCCGTCGTCGAAGTACGGCTGCATGTCGGAGATCATCGCCGGCACGTCGTCGCCGAGCGTGCAGCCCTCGATGACGAAGGGACCCTGCGGTGCCGTCGACTCCGCCTGGATGTCGCACGACTCCGGCGTGGCCAGCCAGGCGAGGAACTTCTTCGCCGCGTCGAGCTTGTCGCCCTCGGTCGACTTGGGGATGTAGACGCCTCCGGGCATCCACACGGTGAGGCCGTTGGTGTCGGCGTCCGGACCCGGGAGCGGGAAGGTGCCGACGACGTCCTTCGCGTCGGGGTTGCTGGTCATGAGCTGCGAGGCGGCGAAGGTGAGGATCGGGTACTGCGCGCCCTCCCCCGTGGCCACCATGGACACGCCGTCGTTGTAGGTGGCCGAGGCGAAGTCTTCGTTGAGGAGGCCCTTCTCGGCGACCTCCTGGAGGTGCTCGAAGCCCGCGAACGCCGGCTCGTCGACGTACTTGGCCTTGTTGTCGGTGTACTTCTCGGCCCAGTCCGGGTCCTCGGCGAGGACGTTGTTGAAGTCGCCGAGCACGAAGAGCTGCGACGTCCAGGTGTCGCCGTACGTCTGCACGATGGGGGCGGCCACACCCGCCGCCTTGATCGCCTCGCTGTTGGAGATGAACTCGTCCCAGGTGGTGGGGATCTCGAGCCCGAGCTGAGAGTAGATGTCCTTGTTGTAGATGACGGCACCCGCCATCGACTGGCCCATCGGCACGCCGTAGGTGCCGCCGTCGGTCGACACGGTCTTGACGAAGTTGTCGTCGAGCTTGCCGACCCACTCTTGGTCGTCGAGGTTCACGAGGGTCTGATCGGGGCTGAGCGCCTGGAAGAGCGACCCCGAGTTGTAGGCGAAGACGTCGTCCATCTCACCCGTGGAGAGCCTCGTCTTGACGAGGTTGTCACCCTCGGAGCCCTGGGGACGCGTCTGCACGTCGATCTTGATGTCGGGGTTCTCGGCCTCGAAGGCCTTCGCGAGCGCCTCGGCGACGACGACCGTCGCCTCGCCGTTGTCGACGAGGTAGGACAGGGTGACCGATCCGTCGGTCGAGGAGGCTCCGCCACCGGCGGAGCACCCCGCCAGCGTCATTGCCATTGCGACGCCGCCGACGCCCAGCGCGGCGAGCGCTCGGCGGGTCGTGGTGCGGGAAACCATCTCTTTACCTCCATGTAAAGGGAACTGCGCTGTTGATGCTCCGAGGCGGACACCGCTCTCGGTGCGTGGGTGAGGCCACACTAGGCACAGCCCGATCAGTGTGTCAACCGATCTACACAGACGAATGTGGACTGATCTACAGATCGTTATCTTCACGCGGGGCGATCTCCTCCGGGCGACTTGTAGACCGATCCACGAATCGATAGGCTCGCCCCGCTGTCCCGGCCGAGGAAGGCCGCCGTCGGGCTCTGCCCCACCGAACTTATGACGAGGTATGTGAATGTCTGACCGGATCGCCCGCTTCATCGCACCCGAGACCAAGCCCGAGCGTTCCCCTCTCCTGCGCACCGAGGTCGACCTCGACGGAGGTCATGGGCGTGTCGTCCGCGCGACCGTCGATGTCTCGGCGCTCGGGATCGTCGAGGCGTTCATCGACGGCATCCCGGTCTCGGACGACGTGCTCACCCCCGGGTGGACGAGCTACGAATGGCGGGTGCGCTATGCGACGTACGACGTGACGTCCCATGTCGCGAGCGCGCACGGCGCACGCATCGCGCTGGGACTGGCGCTCGGCGACGGGTGGTACCGGGGCCGCCTCGGCTGGGACGACGCTCCCCCTTACGGTCCCGAGATCGCCGGGTTCCTCGAGTTGCGGATCACCTTCGAGGACGGGCACGAGCAGGTCGTCGTCACGGATGAGAGCTGGCGGGCGGCCGCCGGGCCGGTGGTCTCCGACAGCATCTACGACGGTCAGCACATCGATGCGCGAGCGAGTCTGCCCGGCTGGAACCGCGTAGGATTCGACGACCACGAATGGATGCCGGTACACGTGGTGGACTTCGACCTCGAGAAGCTCGAGCCCTATGTGGGTCCCCCCGTCCGCCGGCAGGACAGCATCGCCCCCGCGAGGGTGTGGACGAGTCCCGCCGGGAAGACGCTGGTGGACTTCGGTCAGAACCTCGTCGGGTGGGTGCGTGTCTCGGTTCGCGGCGAAGCGGGCCAGGCCATCACCCTCCGCCATGCCGAGGTGCTCGAAGACGGCGAGCTCGGGACGCGACCGCTGCGCACGGCGAAGGCGACGGATGTCTTCGTCCTGAGCGGCGGCGACGACGTGTTCGAACCCACCTTCACCTTCCACGGGTTCCGGTACGTCGAGGTCGAGGGCTGGCCGGGCGGCGCCGACGCGATCGCCGGCGGCGCGCTCACGGCGGTCGTCGTCAGCTCGGAACTGCGACGCATCGGCCGGTTCAAGTCATCCGATCCCCTTCTCAATCAGCTGCACGAGAACGTCGTGTGGGGCATGCGCGGCAACTTCCTCGATGTCCCGACCGATTGCCCGCAGCGGGACGAGCGGCTCGGATGGACCGGAGACATCGCCGTCTTCGCCGCCACCTCGACGTTCCTCTTCGACGTCGGCGGGTTCCTCCGCGACTGGCTGAGGGATCTGGCGCTCGAGCAGGCGCACCAGGACGGGGTCGTCCCCTTCGTCGTTCCGGACATCCTCAAGAAGATGGGCATCCCCGAGGACTTCGCCCCCGTCGACACGACGGCGGTGTGGAGCGATGCCGTCGCGTGGGTCCCCTGGGCGCTGTGGCGCGCGTACGGGGACGAAGACCTCCTGGCCGAGACCTTCCCGGCGATGGCCGCGCACGCGCGACGCGTGCGGTCCCTCCTCTCGCCGACGGGAGTGTGGGACCGCGGCTTCCAGTTCGGCGACTGGCTCGACCCGGATGCGCCCCCGAGCGACCCCGCGAACGCGAAGGCCGACCGCGGCGTCGTCGCGACGGCCGCGGCGTACCGCACCGCGCGGATCGTCGCCGAAGCCGCCGCGATCCTCGGGCGCGCCGAGGACGCCACGGAGTTCGCCGAGCTCGCCGACAGGCTGCGCCGGGGTTTCCAGGCCGAGTACGTCGATGACGAGCGGATCGTCAGCGACTGCACGACCGTGTACTCGCTCGCGATCGCATTCGGGCTGCTGGACGAGCAACAGCAGTCGTGGGCCGGCGACAGGCTGGCCGAGCTCGTGCGAGAGAGCGGCTTCCACATCTCGACAGGCTTCGCCGGGACGCCGTTCATCATGGACGCGCTCACCTCGACGGGTCACCTCGACGAGGCATACGCCCTGCTCATGCAGCGCGAGTGCCCGTCGTGGCTGTACCCGGTCACGATGGGCGCGACGACGGTGTGGGAGCGCTGGGATTCGATGCTGCCCGACGGCTCGATCAACCCGGGCGAGATGACAAGCTTCAACCACTACGCCCTCGGCGCGGTCGCGGACTGGATGCATCGCGTGCTCGGCGGCCTCGCCGCGATCGACCCCGGGTACGCGCGTCTCGAGATCGCACCGCGACCGGGCGGCGGCGTCGAGTGGGCGAAGACCTCTCTCGCGACCCCGCACGGCCTCGCTTCGGTGGAGTGGGAGACGGATGCCGATGTGCTCCGAGTCGTGGCGGTGGTGCCCGACGGCGCCACGGCGATCTTCCGCCCCGCTGGGTCGGCCGACGTCGAGCTGGGTCCGGGAACGCATCGCCTCACGGCTCCGGCATCCGTCGCCCTTCCTTCCCCGGCCGACGCCACGGCCCGCTAGTACTCTCGGTTCATGGCTCCGACCCCCGCACGCAGTGCGACCATCGAAGACGTCGCGCTCGCCGCGGGCGTCTCGCGCGCCGCGGTGTCGAAGGTGCTGCGTGACGCCTACGGCGTGAGCGACGCCATGCGCGAGCGCGTCACCGCGGCGATGACCGAGCTCAACTACCGCCCGCGGATCGCCGCGCGTGCGATGCGCGGGCGGACCTTCACGATCGGGATCGAGATCCCCGACTTCGGCAACCAGTTCTTCACCCGGATGCTGAACGGCGCGATGCGGGCGCTCGCCGACACCCGCTATCAGGTGGTGATCGCTCCGGCCGAGTCGGGCTCCCGCCACGGACTGCGCGCCATCGAGGCCCTCGTCGACCGGCAGGTCGACGGTGTCATCGCGGTCTCTCCCCGCGTCACGTCGGAGGCGCTCGAGCGGATCGCCGTCCACAGCCCCGTCGTGATGTTCGGGCGGCACGACACGTCCGACGCCTACGACACGGTCGCCGGCGACGACGTCGTCGGCGCCCAGGCGGCGATGTCGCACCTGCTCGAACTCGGCCACACCAGGATCACGCACCTGACCCTGCCCGAGTCGGACGAGGACGTCCCCTCGCCGCACGGACTCCGGCTGCGCACCTATCGTGCCGAGATGGAGAGCGCCGGACTCGCCGACCAGATCGTCGTCGTGCGGACCGACGAGGGCCAGGAGGCCGCATACCGCACGATGCGCGAGGCGCTCGAGGTCGGAGCCCCGCCGACGGCGATCTTCGCCGCCCACGACGAGCTGGCGATCGGCACGCTGCGCGCGGTCGCGGAGGCGGATCGCGCGATCTCCGTCGTCGGCTACGACGACGTGCCCATCGCGTCGCACCCGGCCCTCGGCCTCACGACCGTGGATCAGCCGGGCGACGAGATGGGCGCGCGGGCGATCGAGCTGCTTCTCGAGCGGATCGCCGGGCGGACGGATGCCGTGCACGAGGTGTTCGAGCCCCGATTGCGCGTGCGCACATCCACCCGACGCCTCGCTTGAGAGGGAGTGGGTGAGAGTGTGAAGTCCGCGGTCCACCTGCCCAACTTCGGGGCGTTCGGCGATGCGACTGTCCTCGCCGAGCTGGCGATCCGTGCTGAGCATGCCGGGTGGGACGGATTCTTCCTCTGGGACCACCTCCTGTTCTGCGAGTTCGACCTCAACGCGCACGCCGACCCGTGGATCGCCCTGACCGCCGTGGCGGGCGCCACCTCGCGGATCACGATCGGCACCCTCGTCACTCCCCTCGCCCGCCGGAGGCCCTGGGAGCTCGCCCGTCAGACGGTGACGCTGCAGAACTACTCGAACGGCCGACTGGTCCTCGGGGTGGGGCTCGGAGACCCGACGGAGTGGGATTTCCGCTTCTTCGGCGACCCGACCGATGCTCGGATCCGGGCGGAGATGCTCGATGAGGGGCTCGAGATCCTGACCGGACTGTGGTCGGGTTCCAAGTTCTCCTTCCGCGGAAAGCACTACAGCCTCGAGCCGATGACCTTCCTGCCGGCGCCGGCGTCACCCATCCCCATCTGGGTCGGCGGCGCCTGGCCGAACCGGCGTCCGTTCCAACGGGCGGCGCGTTACCAAGGCGTCGTGCCGCTCGGGGGAACCGTCGCCGGTCCCGACGAGCTCCGGCAGGTCGTCGACTGCATCCGCGCCCACCGCGAGAGCGATGCGCCCTTCGACGTCGTAGCGAGCGGCCGGACCGAGCACGACGAGGCTTCGCGGGACCTCATCGACGGATACTCCGCCGTGGCGACGTGGTGGCTCGAAGACCTGAGCCCCCTTCGGTTCGGGCTCGACTGGCCTGCGCTCGCCGACCCCTGGGATGTCGAGGCTCTGACCGCGCGGATCGACGCCGGCCCGGTGCTTCCGCTCGGGAGCGGATTACGCTGAACGGACGAGGCATCCCAGGATCCGAGAGGCAGCTCATGCACCGCACGCGTCGAGTGGGGGCGGTCGCGATGGCGGCGATGCTCGTGACGGTGGCCCTTGCGGGCTGCACCGGCGCCGCCACCTTCACCAACCCGATCCTGGATGTCGCGAATGACCCCTACGTCATCAAGGACGGGTCGCACTACCTCCTCGTCGAGAGCGCGGGAGGAGGTATCTCGGTGACGAAATCACCCGAGAACAACCTCACCGGCATCGCCGGCGGCGACCGCACCCAGGTATGGACCACTCCCAGCGAGGGGCCGAACTGCGCCGACGTGTGGGCTCCCGAACTCCATCACGTCGACGGGAAGTGGTACATCTACTACGCCGCCACGACGTGCGACGGCGACAATACGAATCACCGCATGTTCGTCCTCGAGAGCGAGGGCGACGATCCGCTCGGACCGTACATCGATCGCGGCAAGATCGCGGACCAGAACGACCGCTGGGCGATCGACGGCACGCGCTTCGAGTTCGGAGACCGGGCGTACTTCGCCTGGTCAGGGTGGCCGGGGTCGACCGACGGCCAGCAGAACCTGTACATCGCCGAGATGACGAGCCCCACCACCCTCGAGGGAGCCGGCGTCCTCATCTCCGAGCCGACGCTCGACTTCGAGCGCCAGACGATGCCGATCAACGAGGGCCCCCAGGCGATCGTCACGGACGACAAGGTCTTCCTGGTCTACTCGGCGAGCGCCAGCTGGACCGACGACTACGGATACGGGATGCTCACCGGGTCCGGTGACGACCTGCTCGATCCTTCGTCATGGCAGAAATCGCCGGAGTCCGTGTTCGCCAAGACGGACGACGTCTTCGGGCCCGGGCACGGTTCTTTCACCACCTCACCCGACGGCAAGGAGGACTGGATGGTGTATCACTCCGCCCGCTACTCCGGCGCCGGATGGGATCGGATGATGAACGCCCAGCGGTTCACCTGGAAGGACGGAGTGCCGGACTTCGGCACCCCCGTCGGCGAGAAGGAGCAGCCCGTTCCCTCGGGTCAGGTCGCGGCGCCCGGCAGCTGACCGGCTCACGGCGCGAAGAGCAGCACTCCGTACACTCCGAAGAGCATGAGGTGCACCGCGCCGTGCACCGCTGTGGTGCGGGGCGCGAAGTAGGTGATCAGGGTCATCACGAGCGTGATGCAGATGAGGACCATGTTCGCGGGCGATTCGCCGAGGATGACAGGCTGGCCGGTCAGCAGTCCGATGACGAGGATGGCGGGGATCGTCAATCCGACCGTCGACACGAACGCGCCGAGGCCCAGATTGAGTGCCCGCTGGTTCTCGTTCGCCAACGATGCGCGGACGGCGGTGATGGCCTCGGGCGTGAAGACGATGACCGCGATGACGACGCCGCCCAAAGCAGTCGGCGCTCCGGTGATCTCAATTCCGATATCCACGAGGATTCCCAGATCGTGCGCCAGCAGCACGATCGGCAGGACGGTCGCGATGAGCAGGAGGGTGCGGACGAGGAGCTCGGATGCCGAGCCGCCCGCCCGCGACGAGCCATTCGGCACCGACGGTTCCCGTGGCGCCTCCCGGAGCGGCTGAACATAGAGCTCCCGATCGGCACCCGTCTGCATGAAGAGGAAGAAGGCGTACAGCGCTGCCGCGAGGACCGCGAGGCCGATCGACTGCAGGGGGACGAGCGTCCCGTCGTCGGTCGAGGCGAGGAAGCTCGGAAGCACGAGGGTGCACAGCGACAGCGCCGCGATCATCGCGAGGTAGATCGAGACGCCTTCAGGGTTGTAGTGCTGCGGTCCGAAACGGAGGGCACCCAGGAGGATGCAGAGGCCTAGGACGCCGTTGATGATGATCATCATCACCGCGAAGAGCGAGTCCCGACCGATCGTGGCCGATCCTCCAGGACCGAGCATCACCGACGCGATGAGCACGACCTCGATCACGACCACCGTCAGCGTGAGGATGAGCGTGCCGAAGGGCTCGCCGATCCTCTCGGCCAGGTGTTCCGCATGCCGGACGACCCCGAAGGCCGCGAGCATGATCACGCCGAGGATCAGCACGAAGCAGGCGATGGCGACGACGCCGTTGGCCGGGTGGACCACCCACTCGTGCCCGACCGTGAGGAAGAGGATCGTCGTCGCCCAAGCGACGACGAGCGTGACGATGGTGGACGGAGTCAGGATGCCGCGCCACCCGGTTCCCGCGGCAGCCGCCGTGGGCGCGGCTGCGCGATCCTTGGTCGCTCTGGTCATCATTCCTCCGTTGCCGACCTGCGGAATGTTGCGAGTCATCGCCCCGTGGTCGATCCGCTGGCGTCGTTCGACGGGGAGGACGCGATGCAGACATACCGTATCGCCGTCCCCGACTCGGCTGCGGCCGGGCGCCGATGCGAAGCCCCCCGACCCGAAGCTGAGCATCTGCCTGGCAAGGGAGTAGGCGGGCGGACATGGGCGTTGAATTGATCACACGGTTGTCCCCGGACCACGGTTGACCGTCCCCCGCCCTTCATGGGCGCGGACTCCACCGACGAGACGGACGATCGCATGACCATCGAGGCACCCGCCCTGCAGGGGCGCATCCGCACCACGACGCCGAAGCGACCCGGCACCAACCCGACGTCGGAGTACTCGGCTCTCCTCCACACGGTCCGCGACCAGGGTCTGCTGGGACGCCGGACGGGGTTCTACATCATGATGTTCGGCGCGGTCACGCTCGCGCTCGGCGGCGCCGCTGTCGGCTTCGTGCTCCTGGGCGACTCGTGGTTCCAGCTCCTCATCGCCGCTGCGCTGGGCATCATCCTCACGCAGTTCGCTTTCCTCGCGCACGAGGCATCCCACCGCCAGGTGTTCCTGTCCGGCAAGGCGAACGATCGCGCCGGCCGCACGCTCGCGAATCTCGTGGTCGGAATCAGCTACTCCTGGTGGATGACGAAGCACAGCCGCCACCACGCGAATCCGAACGTGCTCGGCAAGGATCCCGACATCGATCGCGACGTGGTGTCGTTCACCCCGGAGGATGCCGCGCGGGCAACCGGCCTCTACGGGTGGTTCACCCGCCACCAGGGATTCCTGTTCTTCCCCGTGCTGATCTTCGAAGGTCTCAATCTGCACATCCACGGGTTCCGCACCGTGTTCGGCGCGGGCAAGGTCGACAAGCGCGGGCTCGAGATCGCCATGCTGGTCACCCGCGTCGCGGTGTACCTGGCGGTCGTCTTCGCCTTCTTGCCGCTCGGGCTCGCCTTCGCCTTCATCGGCGTTCAGCTCGCCGTCTTCGGCGTCTACATGGGGGCCTCGTTCGCACCCAATCACAAGGGGATGCCGATCCTCCCCCGCGACTCCAAGGTCGACTTCCTGCGTCGGCAGGTTCTCACGTCCCGCAACATCCGCGGCAGCCGCGTCATGGACGTGTTCATGGGCGGCCTGAACTACCAGATCGAGCACCACCTCTTCCCGAACATGCCGCGACCGCACCTCAAGCACGCGCAGAAGATCACGAAGGCGTACTGCCGCGACCACTCCATCGAGTACACCGAGACGGGACTCCGCCAGTCCTATGGCATCGTCATCCGATATCTGAATCGCGTCGGCCTGGCCGCCGGTGGCGATCCGTTCGACTGCCCCGCCGCGACGGCGTTCGGTCGCTGAGCGCGTGCCCCGCGGGGCGATGCCCGGGCGGCGAGATGATGCATGAGCGTTCTCGAATGTCAATGCCCGTAGCGGCGCACGAGCCGCGCGGATAGCCTCGTAGCAGAAGGCCCGGACCCCGTCTTTCGCACGAGTGCATCGGCTCGTGCGCACCGGACGACAGGGGCTCCCCGTGACCGACACGCTTCCCGGACCTTCGCCACGCGCCGTCCGGACGACGACTCCCAAGTTGCCGAACGATTTCACCGACCTCGCGACGATCGTCACCGCGAGCGGCCTCCTGCGGCGCCGATACGGGTACTACTGGACGAAGCTGGTGGCCGTCCCGGTCGTCGTAGGCGCGATGGCGTTCCTGTTCATCTGGATCGGCGACTCCTGGTGGCAGCTGGCCACGGCGGCCGCGTTCGCTGTGATGTTCACGCAGATCGCGATGCTCGGCCACGATGCCGCGCACCGGCAGATCTTCCGCTCGGGGCGGTGGAACGACTGGACCTCGCTCATCATCGGCAATCTGTTCGTCGGCATGAGCTACGGCTGGTGGCAGCACAAGCACACGAGGCATCACGCCAACCCCAACAAGATCGGCGCCGACCCCGACATCGAGCTGCCTGTCGTGTCCTTCACCCCGGAGCAGGCCGCGCGCCGTCGCACCGGACCGCTCGGATGGCTCATGGGCCACCAGGGCATCTTCTTCTTCCCGATCCTGCTGCTCGAGGGGCTGTCTCTCCACGCCTCGGGCGTGCGACGGGTCTTCTCGCGTGAGCCGCTGCGCCGGCGCCCGGTGGAGATCGCATTCCTCACGATCCGGATCGTCGGCTACCTCCTGCTCGTCTTCCTCGTGCTGTCGCCGGGCATCGCGTTCGCCTTCCTCGGCATCCAGCTCGGGCTGTTCGGCGTCTACATGGGAATGGCGTTCGCCCCCAATCACAAGGGCATGCCGATCGTCCCGGCCGAGCTCAAGCTGGACTTCCTGCGACGCCAGGTGCTCATGAGCCGCAACATCCGCGGGAACCGGATGCTGGACGCCGCGATGGGTGGCCTCAACTACCAGATCGAGCACCACCTCTTCCCGTCGATGCCGCGACCGCACCTGCGGAAGGCCTCAGGGATGATCGCCGACTACTGCCGCGAGCGCGGTGTGACCTACACGCAGACGGGTTTGTTCCAGTCCTATGGGATCGTCGTCCGCTACATCAATCGGGTCGGGCTCGGTGAACGCGATCCGTTCGAGTGCCCGTTGCTGCAGCAGCGACAGGCCGTCTAGAGACTCCCTCAGCTGACCGCGGCCGCTTCCCGGTCGGCCGCGGTCAGAGCGTGAGGTCGCCCGCCACGATGGCAGCGGCGACGTCGGTGAGCCGCGTCTGCGTCGAACGGGCGTGCGAGCGGATCCGCTGGAACGCGGCATCCATGTCGAGCCCGCGGCTCTGAGCGAGGTACCCTTTGGCCTGCTCGATGATGACGCGGCTGTCGAGCGCGCGCTGCAGCTGCGCCTGGGCGATGCTCGACTCCTCGACGAGGCGCTGCTGAAGGATGCTGATGGTCGCGATGTCGGTGAGAGCACGGGCCGCGATCGCATCCGGGCGGTTGAGTTCGCCCACCCGGTCGCGGAACAGATTGAGCGACCCGATCGTCGCGTCGCGCAGTCGCATCGGGATCGCGTGGAGGGACGCGAAGCCGGACTGACGCGCCGCGGCGGCAAAGGCCGGCCACCGATCGGCTACCTGCGACAGGTCTGGGACGGAGACGACCTCACCGCTCGTCACGGCCTCGACGCAAGGCCCCTCGCCGAACTGGAGCTGCATCAGACCGATGAACTCGCTGCGCTCGTTCGTGGAGGCGATCACCTCGAGCTCTCCCGTGGAGCCCTGCAGCAGGATGCCGGCGGCGGAGGCGTCGAAGAGCGCGGTGCACTCCTCCACCAGGAGCTGCAGCAGGTCGACGACGTGGAAGTCCGCGACGAGGGAGTCGGCCAGCGAGGCGACCGTGTGGAGCAGGTGATCCTCCCGCGACCTCATGTCAGGAGTCTAGATCCATGCCGGCGTCAGGTCTCGAAAACCAGGCGACGGCGCACAACGTCACCGGCGACCTCGAGAACGCTGCGGTCGGAGGCGAACGCGTGGCCCCGGAGGACGACGAGAGCGTCGTCGACGCCGACCCCCAGCTGCGCGGCGACCATCCCCGACGCCTGATGCAGCTCGCGTCGCGAATACGGTCCCCCCGGCACGCCCTCATCGACCGTGCCGAGCTCGTCCAGAGTGCGCCTCAGCACCTGACGCGCGGCGATCGTGGCGAGGACGGTCACGTCCTTCACATCTTCTTCGGAGAGCTCGCGCGGGACATCCGCATAGAGGTCGACCGAGCCGACCCCGAGTCGACCGACGAAGAGGGGGAAGGCGTACAGCGAGCCGAGATCAAGTTGCCGAAGCGCCACGCTCGCCGCCGGCCACCGCTCGTCGCTGTGGCCTCGGAGGTCGGCCTGGAGCACCGGTCGGCGTGTTCGCAGCGCCTCCCAGCAGGGGCCTTCGCCGAGATCGATCTGGATCTCGTCCACGCGGGCGGCAACGGGGCTGCTCGCGCACACGGTCTGACTCCCGAAGGGCGCGCCGAGAGTGGAGATCGCCGCCCCTGTCACGCCGACGGCTCCGACGAAAGGCGCGCAGAGATCGGCGCCCGGGTGCCCCGCCTCGGTCAACTGTCTGATGGCTCCGACGAAAGCGTCGCGGTCATCGCCCGGCAGTGCCTGGCCCACTGGATATCCGCCCGTCTGTCGATGGATGACGGGGCGCGGGGTCTTGGTGCCGTCGGCCTGATGGTACACCCGCCGGCCGACCGAGCCCTGTGACGCCGACCCAGCCATCGCGAAGCCGGGCGGTCATCCGGCTGCGGCGCGACAGTGGTTCCTCGGGGCCCTTTGTCAAGGGCGGGCGCCTTCAGCCGAGCAGGGGCTAGCCTCCGGAGAACCCCTCGTGCAGGCGTGTGAAGCGCTGCGAGTGCCCCGCGCCGAGAACAGAGATCCATCATGACCGACACGCAGACTCCCACCGCCGCCGCCACGTCTACGACGCCCGCATCCGACACCCGTGTCGCAGCCGTCGTCTACAACCCGATCAAGGTGGATCTCCCCGCCATCAAGACCGTCGTCGAGGCGGAACAGGCTGCCGCCGGCTGGGGTGAGACCCTCTGGTTCGAGACATCGGCCGAGGACCCGGGACGCGGCGCGACCGAGGCGGCACTCGCCGAGAACGTGTCGATGATCATCGTCGCCGGAGGAGACGGGACCGTGCGCGCGGTCGCCGAGGCCATGCACGAGCACGACGTCGCTCTCGCCCTGCTCCCCTCGGGAACGGGGAACCTGCTTGCGCGCAACCTGAAGCTCACGCTCGACGATCTCGAGCACTCGGTCCACTCGGCCTTCACGGGCGAGGACCGGCAGATCGACCTCGGCGTGATCGAGATCCGTCGCGCCGACTCGCAGGTCGACCGCCACGTGTACCTCGTCATGGCGGGGCTCGGCCTCGACGCCAAGATGCTCGCCAACACCGACGACGAGCTGAAGGCGAAGATCGGCTGGCTTGCGTACGTCAAGGCGATCGTGCTGGCACTGCGCGACAAGAACCAGCTCCGCCTTCGCTACAAGCTCGACACCCACCCGACGCGGTCCATCCGCGCGCACACCGTCATCATCGGCAACTGCGGCGCGCTTCAGGCGAACGTGCTGCTCATGCCCGAGGCCTCGGTCGACGACGGCAAGCTCGACATCGTGCTGCTCCGCCCCGAGGGATTCCTCAGCTGGGCGCAGATTGCGACGAAGATCATCTGGGAGAACGGCGTCCTCAGCCGCACGCGCCTCGGGCGCAAGTTCCGCACGAAAGAGGTCGACGCCCTCAACTACATCAAGGGCGAGCGCTTCACCCTCGTGCTCAACCGGCCCGAGAAGATCGAGCTCGACGGCGACGAGTTCGGCGAGGCGACCGCCGTGCGGACATGGGCGGTGCACGGTGGGCTCACGATCCGGGTCCCTGCGGAGTCGACCGACTGAACTCCGCTGAGCGTCGGCGGCGCGCGTCAACGACGCGCTGACGACGCCGCGGGCCTGAACGGCGGCCGTTACCGGTCTGCGTGCGCGAGCACGAGATAATGCAGGCATGTCCTCCTCCGTCGAACGCCGTTCCAATCCGACTGCCTGGGCCGCCTTCTGGGTCGCACTCGCCGGCCTCGTGCTCATGCCGATCCCGCTGTTCATCGGCCTGATCCTGGGCGGCGCCCTTTCCGTCATCGCGGCGGTCCTGGCCGTGATCGGACTTCTGAAGGGACTCGCCCGCAACGGCAAGGGCATCGGTCCCGTCGTCTTCGCCGCGATCTTCATCGCGCTCACGTGGGGCGGTATCTCGATCGGCGGCGGCACGGTCTGGTAGACCGGGCGAACGCTCGACACGTGCAGCGGCCTTTCGGCGCTTCGGCCGTCGAGGACTGCTCCTGACACAGCGAAGGCCCCCCGCATCGCAGGGGGCCTTCGTAGAGCTGTCTACGGTCAGGGTCGAGAACCCTGTCCTGCTCCCGGAGTCAGGAGCGAGCGTTACGGTCGTCTCGGTCGCCGCGGTCGTAGAACTCGCGGCTTCCGGACTTGGCCAGACCGCGGCTCACCATGTATCCAATGGTGAGGAGCGTGGTGTAGAACCACACCTGCTCGGCTCCGAAGCCCTGGCCGTCCTCGTTGCTGTCGACGACAGCGGACGCGATGAACATCCCGACGAGAATGACGACGTACGAGATGAACTCGGTGGTCTTGAAGGCGGCCTTCGTCTCGGTCGAGAGACGCGAGACGCGGGTGTTCTGAGTGGTCGTGCTCATACTGCTTCAGTCCTTGCTGTGACTATCGGTACTGCCGGGTGCGCGTTGCACCACTTCATCAAGTGGACAGACGGCATGAGTTTCGCCTTTGCCCTTGCTTTCCGGCAGGAGCAACGGGAAAATCCAGACGTTCTGAGCGCCGGCGCGAGAACCGGCATCCCTAGCCCGATACGCGGCCGAGCTGCCGTTCGAGCACCTCGGCGTGCGAAGCGGTCAGCGCGCGACGGGGTCCTCGGGCGTGAGCTGAGCCTGCTCCGCTCGACGTGGTGATCCCTCCCAGTCGGCCTCGGACAGGCACACGAAGGCGGCTACGGCGACGGCGGTCTCGAGTCGCTCGGGGACTGGCACTCCGTTGAGGCGCTCGGCGAGATATCCCGCGACGAAGGCATCGCCCGCGCCCACGGTGTCGATCGGATCGATGCGGACGGCATCCTGCTCGAATGAGCGGCCGTCGACCCGGGCGAACGCGCCTTTCGCACCTCGCTTGATGACGGCTTCGCTCGGACCCATCGACGCGAGACCTTCCGCGAGGGAGGGAACGTCGTCGGGCGAGCGGTCGAGCGCGAGCGCAGCCTCGTCCTCGCCGGCGAACACCACGTCCGCGAGCGGGATGAGCGTGCGGAAGCAGTCCCGCGCCCGCGGCCGCGACCACAGCGCACTTCGATAGTTGAGGTCGAAGGAGACGGGGACGGCCGCCTCCCTCGCGACCCGGGCGGCATGCAGGGTGAGCGCCCGCGCCGAGTCCGACAGGGCGGGCGTGATGCCTGTGAGGTGCAGCAGTGCTGCCGCGCGGATCGCATCCTCGTCGAGATCGGACACCGTCGCCCGCGAGGCGGCGCTCGCTGCGCGATGGTACGAGACGCGCGTCAGAGCCGGGGTGCGCCGCTCCTTGAGCATGAGGCCCGTCGGAGCGTCGGGGTCACGCTCGGCGATGACGGTGACGCCCTCCGCCCGGATCTGCCGCTCGACCAGATCGCCCGCGGAGTCCGCGACAGGATCTCGGCGACCTCCTGGAAGGGGGTGGCTCCGTAGACCATCCGCTGGTCGGTGTCGAAGAGGCTCGCGCGATGCTCGAGCAGCTCGGGGCCCTGTTTGCTCCAGTAGCCACCCCAATCGGCGCCCTCGGTGAAGGAGCCGTAACCGTCGAGGGTGGAGAAGACGTCCCACGCATAGACAGCGCTCATAGCGGTTCCTCACACCGGAGGGACGACGCCGCCCGCGGTGTCGCGGGAGTCGCGCGACCGGTCTGGCATCCAGCATCACTCGTCGTCGAGGAGGCTGCAAGGCCGTCTCCGCCCCTGCCGTCGGCGGGCCGCTGAGAGCCGGTCCCGACCCGAAGGAATCCCTCAGCGTTGCCGTGCACACTCCGGACCGTTCCGCTACCCCCACACTCATTCCCGCGTGGACGGCGTCTACTTGGATGATGAGCGCGAGCCAGACTTCCACTCCTGCCTGATGGACAGGATCCACTACGCCGGACACTCGGTACTGACGGGCTCCGCGATCGCCCGGGCACTGCTCGACTACGCTCAGGCGCTCGCCCAAGTGGGCGGGTCCGCCACGGTCGACTTCCCCACACTCAACGGTGACGGGTCTCGTGGGCGCTCCCAGATCGTGATCGGGCCATCGAGTCAGATCATCTCGGACGCCGAAGAATCCGATGGCGACGACCTCATCGACGGCGAACTCGTGGAGCAGATGCGCGCCCGAGCAGACCGGGCCCGGAGCGACGGCGCCCCGCTTGTCGCCGCTGAGAATCTCGAGAATCAGGTTCCGGAGGACTGGTCTGAGTTCGACTTCTGAGAGCCGACCGCCGTCGACCCGGGCACGGCCATGACGCGCGGAACCACCCACGCGGCAAGCACCGCGAGCGCAGCCCCGGCGAGAGTGAGCGCGACGCGCTCCAGGAACCAGTGCGTCGCGGACTCGGTCTCGTCCCCGATGAGCATCGACAGCACCAGGAGTGTGGTGAAGAATGGCAGCACGTACCAGCGGCTTCCTGCGGTGCCTGCGGCTCCGGCGATGACCACGAGCACGACCGCAGCGAACACCGCATTCGACGGATGGAACGCCGCGACGACACAGGCCGCCGTGGCACCGAGGAATACCGACAGAATGCGGCCGATGCTGCGGGCGTCGAGGAGGGCCCGGTCGGGTCGGCTGATCAACAGCGCCGCAGCGCACGCCCACCCGGGGTGATCGACGTCGAGCGCGAAACCGAGCGCGGCGCCGGCCGCGCCGGCGATGCCGATCTGTATGCCGTAGGCGAGCATCACCCGCCGCGGCACCGCGGCTTTCGCCGGCCGTTGTATCCCAGGACGGTCGGGCCAGATCAACGAAACCAGCCAGCCATAGATCGAACCGAGCAGGAGGAGAGCCCCGGCTGAGAGTGCGGTCGCCGGCGGCTCCGAGAGCCCGACGCCGAGCAGCGGCATCCCGAGCATGAGGATGAGGGGGGCCAGGTGGCGGTTCGGGTCGGCGACGAGCACCGCCGCGGCCACGCAGAGGGCGAAGATCGTCACCACCGCCGCGACCGGGAAAGGCGCCACCAGCGAGCCGATCACGATGTTCAGCCCTGCTACAGCGCCGACGACGACCGCCACCCTCCGCTGCCGCCTCGGTCCGCGGACACCGAGAGCGGCCGCAGGCACGACACCGACGGCCAGTGGAAGCCCGATCCCGGGGTCGACCAGTGAGATCGCCACGGCGGGTGCGCTCAGCGCCACCCCGTGAGCGGCGTTGATCCACGACCACGCCACCGGCGACCTCCTGGTCTCAGGCCGCTCCGCAGATGCCTCGGTGCCCACGGTCATCCGCCCTCGAGCACGGACCTCGCCGCCCGCATCCCCGAGAGCAGCGCCCCTTGAATAGAAGGTGTCTCCCGGTGATCGCCGGCGATGTGCAGTCCGTCGCCGATGCGTGCGGGCGACGGGCGCCGCATGGGCGGGGGCAGCGCGGGGAGAGCGTGCGGGATGTCGTCGCGCCGCAGGAGCTCCCACGACGCCGAGGCGCGGCCCCACAATCGCGTGAGCTGGGCGCGCACCTCGGGCTCGGGCGCCGCGCGATCCGGGGCCCACAGACATGTCGCCTGGATGAGGTGGCGACCGCGGGGCGCCGCCTCCGGAATCGTGGCCGAGATCGCGAGCGAGTTGACGATCGGACCCTCGCGGGTGCCGTCGACGGTGATGATCGCGGATACCGGGGGCTCCTCGGCCGCGAACCACCACGTCTGCAATCCCCGCGTGGCGGGCACCGGCACGTCCATGAGCACGTCGAGAGACTCCGCGCCGACCGCGACGACGACGTCGCGGGCGAGCAGGCGTCCCTCGCCGAGCGCGCGGACCTCCCACCGATTCTCGCGCCGCCGCAGTCGACTCACGGCACGGCCGACCCTGATATCCGCTCCCGCCGCGCGAGCGCGCGAGGCAAGGGCCCTCGGGAGCGCGCCGATGCCGTCTCGGGGCAGCCCCGCACCCGCCGGCAGGAACGATCGGGCGAGGAGGCGCACGTAGGTGTTCGACGTCGATTCCGACGCGTCCGCCAGAATGCCCGAGAAGAACGGCGACAGCACCTCGGTGCGCAACGGTCCGGTCAGGCCTGCGGCATCCCACCCCTTACCGATGGTGCCGTCCGGGCGCGTCACCGCGACACCGGGACGCAGGGCGATCGGGCCCAGCCACCGCAGGAGCCCGGCGAGGTCACGCCTGGTCACGAAACCACTCGCGAGCGTCGCCGGGACCAGGTTCGGATGCCGCAGCGGGTGCCCGAGCGTCGCCATCGTGCCGTCGGTGCGGCGCACCCGGACCGCGGTCGGGAACGCCCGCACGCCGAGGCGGTCGACATCCACCGAGGCCCGGACGGCCGGATAGGCGGTGTTGAGGACGTGGAACCCGCGGTCCAGTGTGAAGTCGTCCACCCGATCGGTGCGCTGGCGTCCGCCGACACGATCGGCGGCCTCCAGCACCACCACCTCACGGCCACGCGCCGCCAGTTCCACGGCGCATCGAAGGCCCGCAAGCCCGGCGCCGATCACGAACACGTCGTGCGTCTGCATGAGCCGAGTGTAGGAGGACATCGTTCGGCCGGGCTCGCGGTCACCTCGACCACCACGAAGCGCGAGAGTTCCCGTCCCGCCCTCCTCCTGGGCTATTCGCCATGCCGCCGGCCGCGAGCCGATCTGTCTACCCCTTGCGGACATCCCCCGATCGGGGTGAGGTCGAAAGGTGAACAGCGTGCGATCGTTGATCGGTCGCCGCCGGCGGCACGACGACGAGACCGTCGACGTGCGGGTCGCCGGCGGCGTGGTGCGCGGCGTGCGGGAACGCGGGCTGCTCGCCTGGCGCGGGATCCCGTATGCGGCGCCTCCCGTGGGATCGCTACGATTCGCGGGTCCTGCCGATGTGGTGCCGTGGGCGGGCACGCGCGACGCCTTCGGTTTCGGTCCGGCTGCTCCGCAGGCGTTCCGCAATCCGCTCATCCATCCGCCGTCGGCAGTGGTCGCTGCGGACGAGGACTGCCTGACGGTGAACGTCCACGCGCCCGTGTGGGACGATCACGGTTCCACCCCTCTGCCGGTCATGGTGTACATCCACGGCGGCGGTTACAGCGTCGGGTCGTCCCGCGACTTCTCGGGACAAGGTGAGGGCTTCGTGCGTGACGGCCGCGTCGTGTACGTCAGCTTCAACTATCGGCTCGGGCCGCTCGGCTACCTCGACTTCAGCCGCTACTCGACCCGTGACCGATCGTTCGCGAGCAATCTCGGACTTCGCGACCAGGTGGCACTGCTCAAATGGGTGCGTGAGAACATCGGTGCTTTCGGGGGCGACGCCGAGAACGTGACGGTGTTCGGCGCCTCGGCGGGTGGCAACGCCGTGACGACCCTGATGGCAACGCCGTCCGCGCGGGGGCTGTTCGCACGGGCCATCGCCCAGAGCCCGCCACCGGGTGCCGTGTACCCGTCCTCGATGAGTCGGCGATGGGCGGGAGAGTACGTCCAGATCCTCCGCCAGATGCTCGAGTCTCGCGCGAGTCGAGACACACGAGGGTCTCCTGAAGAGCCCCCCGCCCTCCGATCGGCGCACCAGCTGCTTCTGGCCGCGTCGCCGAGCGATCTCGTCGCGGCCTGCACGGCGCTCCAGATCCGCACGCCGGACGCCTACCCCGGCACGTTCTGCCTCGCCCCGGTCATCGATGGCGACTTCCTGCCCCAGCATCCGATGCGGGCGTTCCGCGACGGCACTGCCCACCGCGTGCCGATCATCATCGGCACGAACAATCGCGAGGGCGCGATCTTCCGAGGCCGGGTCGACATCCTGCCGCGTACTCCCCCACGGATCGAGGCGCTCTTCGCGCGCGCCCCAGCCGGTTCTGCGCCTCGAATGCACATCGCCTATCCTGGCCTCCCCGCACGACGGGCCGCCGCGGACTTCGGAGGGGACTTCGGCTTCTGGTTCCCCAGCACACGAGTCGCCGACTATCACTCGCGCTTCGCCCCCACGTGGGCCTACCGCTTCGACATGGCCCCCCGACTGCTGAAGATCCTCGGCTTGGATGCCACCCACGGCGTCGAGATGTTCGCGCTGTTCGCGCGCACCGACCTTACGATGGCGCGAATCATCACGGGGTTCGGCGGGGCGGAGGAGTACGCGGCGGCCGGCCGGCGGATGCGGACGATGTGGCTGCGATTCGCGGCAGGCGCTCCGCCTGCGGAGACGTGGCCGCCCTACTGCGAGCCCGACCGGTCCACATTGATCATCGACGTGACGGACCGCGTCGAGAAGGATCCCCGCGATGAGCGGCGACGTGCGTGGGAACAGTTCCAGCCCGACACCGCCGGATGATGGGCCGGGACAGATCGAACTCAGCGGTCGAGGGCGGTCAGAGTCACACGATCCCCACCAGCCATCTTCGCGTGGTAGATCGCGTTGTCGGCGGCACGGATGAGCTGGTCCCTCACAAGGCGCGTCGTCGTTCCCCGTCGGCGCCGAATCTGCCCCGCACGTCGGTGTCGCGGATCACACTGCGCAGACGGTGACCGACCTCCCGCAAGAGCGCGTCACCAGCCGCATGACCGAGCAGATCGTTCACCGCCTTGCACCCGCCCAGGTCGATGAAGATGACACTCAGCGCCGTGTACCCGTCCAGCAAGGTGCGCGTGACGTCTTCCTCAACCAGTCGACGGTTCGGGAGACCGGTCACCTCGTCGTGCATCGCCGCGCGGCGCAGAGTCTCCTCGAGGTGGATCCGGCCGATCGCCTGCGCGGCCTGACTGGACAGCGCCTCGGCGAGCGGCACGGCCTCCTCATCGAACTCGCGCGAGTGGTCGAAGTAGCAGATCATCGAGCCGATCGATTCCCCATGCGAGCGCATCGGCGAGGCGATCGCGGTATGGATCCCGCCCGCACGATAGATGTCGCTGATCCCGACCCCGGGCAGGTGGGCCTCGGCGTCGTCCGGGCTGCGGACCATCAGCACTTGGCCGCTGAGAAGCGCGACGGCATCGGTCGGCCGGGAACTGTGGGACCAGTGCGCCGCGAGCGGGTTGACGCCGGCGACCTGGACCAGCCCGTCCGAGAACCCGGTGAGCTGAAGCACGCTGTGCCCGCCCGATCCGGCATCAGGCGGGAGAACCTCATCTCCGAATGATCAGGGCTCAGCGCGCCCTGTCAAACCTGAACTCGCGCCGCGCCATCGTGTGCAATGCGCGCGATGGACGGTCGGTGCGGCGTCTTACACTCGCGCATCTGCCAGGCGAGCGCGGCGGACTTCTTCGCGCTTCGAGTAGGCAGCCGCGCGGATTGCCTCATCCGATTCGAGGCCCGTGCCCAGCGCCCCGCCGAGAGTCGCAACCGACGCGACGAACCAGGTGAGCACGAACAGGTCGCCGTAGCCGGCCGGCGCTCCCAGCGAACCGCCCATCACATCCGGATCCAGGACGAACAGCGCCCAGGCAAGGTTGACCACGTACAGCACCGAATAGCAGATGACGACTCCGATCGTCAGCGTCAACAGCGTCGAGGTGTTGTAGAGCCGGGATCTCTCGCGAGCTTGAGCGGAGCCGCCCTCGGGACGGTCCCATAGCTCACCGTCGATGACGATCCAGGCGACGACGATGATGATCGACGCGATGGTCGCGATCACAAGGCGCCATCCGGATAACGAGGCAGCAAGCTGCCAGACCGTGGGCTGAATCGTCGCCACCGCGCCGGTGGCCAGGGCCGCCACGAGTGCGGACTTGAGCCCCGCTGCGAGCCGCCACGGGCGATTCGCGAGCACCATACCCAGGAGGACCCGTCCACGACCGCTGGGACCGGGAAGCGGCAGACGCTGCTCCTCATGTGAGGTGGATTCGGCCATCCCGCTGATCAGGCCCCGGACTGCATCTCTGGCTCGAGACTGAACGCGGAACCCGCCGAGAGCGGGGAGCGAGAGCACAGCAGACCGCCGCTGCGGATCGATTGCGGCCAGCAAGTACTCGCCGTTGACATCCCGGAGCGGCAGTTCGGTGACCCCGATGACCAACTCCCACTGCTGTCTGCTGCCCTCCGCCCGCAGCCGCGCTAAGGCGGTGTCGATATCCTCCGAGCCGAGCGTGAACGGCTCGCTCAGGAGCTCAAGATCCCAGCCGCCGCCGTCGGGGTCCGGTGGAACCAGATCCGTCATCCGGCGCGCCACTTCTGTGGGCGAGGCCGGGTCAGCCACGAGTCCCACTCGGATCGGCTTCATCTCCGCAACGTACACCTCGTCGCCTCCCCGATCGTGGGGCCGCGCACCAGGGAACGGGTCGAGTCATACTTGCCGGCCGCCGACATCCGCCGGTCCCGGGGCGCACGAGCTGCAGCCGGCGGCGCGGGGGCGATGACGAGCTCCAGGGGCGGATGCCGGTGCGTGCAGCTTGTACGGAGGCCCGTCAGCATGGACCTCGTGGTGGGATTCGAACGACTCGATCGCGACGCCGTCTCGTCCTACGCCGAGCTTCGCACCGACAACACGAAGACATGGTGGACGGCCAACAAAGCTCGGTACGACACGGCCGTGCGCGGGCCGTTCGAAGCGCTCGGGGCGGAGCTCGAGCCCGAGTTCGGTGCGGTGAAGATCTTCCGCCCGTATCGCGACGTGCGCTTCAGCGCCGACAAGACGCCCTACAAGCTGCACATCGGCATGGTCACGCAAGTGACGGTGGCCCACTACCTGCAGCTGAGCGAAGAGGGCTTGATGGTGGGTGGCGGGATGTACGACGTGCCGCCCACGGCGCTGGCCCGCTTCCGGGAAGCCGTCGACGACCCGCGGAGCGCTGAGGACCTGGAGTCGCTCCTGGGCGAGCCGAGCAGCGCGGGCTTCGAGCTCTCCCGCGACGACGCCCTCAAGACCTCACCCCGCGGTTACCGCGCCGAGGTCAACCTTCACGGCTGCACTGGCGACGCTGCGTCGACGCCGACGACGGTGGCCCAGGGACGCACCGTCCACGAAGTGACGAGCCCCGACGTGACATAGGGATCGGCGGACGCGAAGTCGGAGGCCCGCTCCACCGCGTTCTCGCCCTTGAAGACCAGTAGGCCTTCGTACGGACCCGTTCCTACCGCGCCGCCGAGAACCAGATCACCGCGTTCGACCGCTGCCCATGCGAGTGCGAGATGCGCAGACCGATACGACTCGCGGGCTTCCAGGTAGTCGTCGCGATAGCTGTACTGAAGGACTGCGTGCGTCATGCGTTGAACCTACCGACTCGCGACGCACTGATCGCAAGCCGGTCCGCCCAGGCACCAGATAGCGTTCGAACCCCGACAAGCTGAGTATGGTGAGCGCCATGCACATCGCAATGAGTGAGGCCGTCAACCCTCTCCTGCCGGCCGGCGGCCTCCTGGCGATCATTTACGCGATCGCACTCATCGCGATCTGGCTCCTCCTGATGTGGCTCATCATCTACAGTGCAGTGCGCGCCGCGCTGTCCTCCCACCGCAAGGCGATGGCCGCGGATGTGGAACTCGCACGGCGCGCTGCCGACCAGCGCGGTGCGTAACAAGAGCCCGTGGGCCTACGGACCCTCGGGCTCGTCTCTTGTATCCCGCTTGCCGGGCGACCTTCGGTGCCAGAACGACCGTGCGTCAGCCGTCCTTGAGCGAGCGGGCGTGGGTGTGGACGTCGGAGGCTCTCGCTGGCATCTTTAGCGAGGTGAGTGGCGATGGACCGGTGAAGGATGACGAGCCGGGATTCGTCGCGCTGATGGTTTTCGCCGGGCTCGCTGCTCTGCTGAGCGTGTGGTGGGCCACCTCTGGAGATTGGGAACCGGCGATTGGCTTCGGGGTACTCGCGGTCGCTCAGGTGCTGACGGCGTTGAGAGCGCGAGGGCGTGACCGGGCGTTCGACGACGGTCAGCCGCATCCGTCCGCGGACCGTGATCGTTTCTGAATAGTCGGGTCTGCCCGGGCGGTTGCGTTTGGTACCGGAAACCGACGCTCGGCCAGGATCCCGGAGCGCCATGGGAGTACTCGTAGGCGTGCGAGTCGAGCTGGGGGTGGTCCGGCGCTGCGTTACAGGCGGGGAAGGTGCCCGTCATTCGCCCAGGCTTCAAGCTCGTCGAGCGCTCACGCATTCAGACCGCGCTGGTCGGACGTCTTGATCCCTCCAAGCCTGACGCCGTCGCGGCGCGCTCGGCGCGCGATCCCCTCGGAGAGTCGTCGGGCCTCCGCCCGCCCGCTCCCACCATGTCGAGTCGTTGCCCATCGTCCGGTACGGCCAGCGGCTGATACTCCACGCCCACGCGGTAGGCGGCGTACCCGCGCTCCGGAGAATCGATCTCGACCAGCAACGAGCCGTCAACACCCAGCAGAACGGTGCGGCGAGTCATCCCGCACCTGGGCCGTTGGGATGGGCGAGATCGTACGCGTGAGAAATCTTCCTGGGGACCACCATGCGCCACGCGTCCACGACGAGCTCGCGAGCCTCGCTCGCGTCCAGAAACGCGAGATGTGCGTGGACCCAGCTGAAGCGCATGTCTGACTCCGACGGCATTTGGAACTTGCGAGGGTTGCCGCCGACCAACGCCGCCCGCTCCTCCTTCGGGAAGGCGAAACCCATCACACTCTCGTCGAGAGAGAACGCCACGTAGACCATCTGACCCACGCGAAACTTCAACCTTCCGCGCACATACACCTGGTACGACCGCTCCAGCTCGCCGCCCAGGGCCCGAACATCCTCAATCACTGCCATCTCAGAAGCCGTCCGATATGCGCCAAACGCTATGCCCACCCGCGCGCTGTGAAGGACGGCATCTTCATCTCAATGCTGACGGTGCCTACCGTGGAAGCAAGGACGATATGCGAGGCCGACTTCCGCATCCGTCGCATCCGCGGGTGATGGCCGGGTGTCTGGCGTGCGCGGCCACGCGAGCCGCTGCTCGGCGATCAGACCCAGCGCTGGGGGCCGTTGAAACTTCTGTTCCCTCCGGCGTCTATCGGGGCCGTCTCGTGTCCGGCAAGTTCGTGCAACCACGGCGGATGCTGGTCGATCGCGACCGACCCGGCGCCCGTCGTGAAGTAGGCGACGATCGGAGGGCTTGTGACGAATGCGACCGCCAGGGCACCGGCGCCAGGCGCGGTCACGATGGCGGAGCGGGCGTGCAGATTGCGCATCAGTGTCGCGAACGAATCCGGATCGTCGGATGCCACCTCTGCGAGGCCAGCCGGCAGCTGCTCACGCATCCCGCTCAAGAGGCGTTCCTGCTGTGGCGCTGCCAGTCGTCGGAAGGCAGCCGCGTACCCTCTGTCCGCGATGGCGGCTGGCACGTTTCCGAGGACGTACGCGTATCGAGCGATCTGCTCCTCTTCGCTGATGAGCTGCTTCGCGTGCCGCCGCTTCACGACCCCTCCTGAATGATGACCGCAACGTTACGCCCCTAGGAGCATGCCGTGGCGGTCCGCCTGCGGGATGCGGTTGGGGGTCATCGAGACATCCCTCACGGCGCCACATGGGGAGCTCGAGACGAACCTCTGCCAGCCCGGGCGACTCGAGAACCACGGCACCGCATCCATCGTCGCTGCGCCGCACGATGGCCTGGGCGCGGCCGTGGAAAGTGGTGAAGCCGCTCGCCAGGTAGCTCTCAGTCGGCTTATCGGCCCCGCCGCGCATCCAAGTACTCGACCGCAGCGTTCACCTCATCCTCCTTGCTCGCGTATGGGCTGTTTCGGGTCTCGAGTTCGAGCACGATGGCACCGCCGTAGTCGGATGAATCGATGGCGTGCATGACGCCGCCGAAGTCGACGCGACCCCGCCCGATCACTCGGCGGATGTCCCCGCTGACGGCATCGCGGAAATGGACGATTCCGATACGAGGCATGAAGGTGTTCCACGCATCGATGACCGATTCGTCGGCGGCCTCGATATGGGAGACATCGAAGGCGAGCTGGATGTCGGGGTCCAAGGCATCCAGCAGCGCGGAAGCGCGATCCACTCGGTCGATCGGCCGTCCGAAGTAGGGCGCTTCGACGGCGAGGCGAACGCCCGCCGATCGCGCACGCTCCGCCGCGCGATTGAACCCCTCCGCAAGAAGACCGACCGGCGGAGGAGTCACTCGAACATCTGTTTTCTCACCCGCGGGGAGGACGAGCAGCGGCGTGCTGGTCGCGACGGCGAACTCGAGCAGCCGGTCGACACGTCCGTGCACGTCGTCCAGGTCATCGAAGCCGTCGAAGGAGCCGGGATCGGCGTTCACGCTCGCCGCACGAAGTCCGGAGGCGACGAACTGCGCGGCCGCCTCGCGGAAGTCCGCCCGGGTGCCGTTGACCGGCACGTGCTCGCAGAGACCGCGCAGTCCCACCACGTCGACGGCGTCGAACCCGATATCGCGGGCCACCCGCAGGGCATGCGAGAACTCGTAGCGGCGGAGACAGACTGTGGAAATGGTGAAGGGACGGGTCTCACCGGGGTTCATCGCGACTCCGTGGATCATGCGACATCGGCGGCCCAGCTCGCCGCGATGAAGGGCTGCAGCCAATCGTCGATCGCTGCGATGGCGTCGAGGTCGAGGCGATGCACACGCCGGGTCCCCCGAAGCTCGGCGCGGACGAGGCCCGCAGCTCGGAGTACGGCGAGGTGCCGCGAGGCCGTGAATCGGGTCGTGCCGGTGGCCTGCGCGAGTGCGGTGATGGTCATCCCGTCGCCGGCGTCGAGGTGGTCGTCCAGGAGGCGCTCCAGGAGCGCCCGACGCTCGCCGAACGCGACCGCGGAGAAGCATCGCTCCAGCCCCGAGTCGGCTTCGAGCTGCCGAGTCATCGCGGTCATCCCAATTCGCGCAGAGTCGAGTCGACGATCGAGCCGACGGCCAGCCCATACCGCTCGTGGAGGGTCGGCAGCGCTCCGGCGTCGAGGAATTCATCCGGGAGTCCGATCGGGACGACGCGGCGCCCGAGGCCTCGTCGGGCGACGGCACCCGCGACGGTCTCGAACAGGCCGCCGACGATCGAGTGGTTCTCTAGGGTGACGGTCAGACGCGGGGTGTCGACCTCGCGGAGCACCGTCTCCTCGTCAAAGGGCTTGATCGTGGGAGTGTGCACGACGGCGACGTCGACGTGGTGTGCCGCGAGCGCCTCGGCCGCCTGCAGCGCTCGCATCGTCATGAGCCCGCTGGAGACGAATACGACGTCGTTGCCCGGTCGCAGAACCTGGGCTTTGCCGAGTTCGAAGGTGTAGTCGTACTCGTCGAGTACGGTCGGCACGTTCCCCCGCAGCAGGCGCAGGTAGGTGGGCCCGTCGGATGCCGCCAGCTGCGGCACCGCTCCGGCGATGTCGACCGAGTCGCAGGGGTCCACGATCGTGAGATTGGGCATCCCCCGGAAGATCGCCATGTCCTCGGTGGCCTGGTGGCTCGGTCCGTAACCCGTCGTGAGGCCCGGGAGGCCTCCGACGATGTTCACGTTGAGATTGGGCTCGGCGATGTCGAGGCAGATGAAGTCGTATGCACGCCGGGCAGCGAAGACGGAGTAGGTGGAGGCGAACGGCACCAGACCGACCTCGGCCATTCCGGCGGCGGCGCCGAAGAGCAGCTGCTCCGCCATCCCCACCTGGAAGAAGCGGTCGGGGTGCGCTTCTCGGAAGATATGCATGTCGGTGTACTTCGCGAGGTCCGCGGACAAGCCGACGACGCGCTCGTCGGACTCGGCGAGCGCTGCGAGCGCGTGTCCGAAGGGCGCGGGCGCCGTCCTCTGCCCCGGGTCAGCGAACGACGCGATCATCGCCGAGGTCTTGAGCTTGGGCTTGGTGGTCGCGCTCATGATGCCGTTCCCTCCGCCGCGGCCGCGGCATCCGTCTCGAAGCCGGCGATGAGCTGCTCTCGGCAGATCGCCCATTCGTGCTCCTCGATCCGCATGAAGTGCGACTTCTCGCGGGTCTCGAGGAGCGGCACGCCTCGCCCGACCTTCGTGTCGCAGACGATGACGTGCGGGGGCCCGACCGGGTCGCCGCCCGCGATCTCGTCGAACGCCCGGAGAAGCACATCGGGGTCGTTGCCGTCGACGCGCTGCGTGTGCCATCCGAAGGACGCCCACTTCTCCTCGGCGGGTTCGATGTTCAGCACGCCGGCGGTAGGCCCGTCGGCCTGGAGCGCGTTCATATCGACGAGCGCGACGAGATTGCCGAGGCGATGGGATGCCGCGCCCATCGCCGCCTCCCAGGTGGACCCCTCATTCAGCTCGCCGTCGGAGAGGAAGTTGATGACGCGCGACGAGCTCCCGAGGTGCCGCAGGCCGAGGGCCATCCCGACCGCGACGGTGAGCCCGTGTCCGAGGGAGCCGCCGGAGATCTCCATGCCTGGTGTGTAGCTCGCCATGCCCGACATGGGCAGGCGCGAGTCGTCGGACCCGTAGGTGTCGAGCTCTTCGAGCGGGATGATGCCCGCCTCCGCGAGTGCGGCGTAGAGCCCGATGGCGTAGTGACCGGTCGAGAGCAGGAAGCGGTCGCGCCCCTCCCAGTGGGGGTCCTCGGCGCGGAAGCGCAGCTGGTCGGCATACACCGCGGCGAGGATGTCGGCGGCGCCGAGCGCCTGCCCGACGTAGCCCTGGCCCTGCACTTCACCCATCGCGAGGGCGTTGAGCCGGATGCGCTGTGCTGCGTCGCGCACGGCGCGCACACGGGTCGCCAGGTCGGCTGGCGCGGTTGCGGTGGTCATCGATGAAACTCCTTCGTTCGATCGCGGATCTCGAGCGCGGTGCCCGCGTCAGTGCAGGTGGCTTCCGCCGTTGATGTCGATCGTGGTCCCCTGCAGATAGCCGGCCTCGTCGCTCGAGAGGAAGACGAAAACGGCTGCGACATCCTCCGGGGTCGCCGTCCGGCCGACGGGGATGTCGCGGACGATCGCCGCTTCCTGCTCCGGCGTCGACCCGACTCGGATGTTGGTGTCGACGGCGCCCGGCGTGACGGCGTTGACGGTGACTCCGGTCGATCCCAGCTCGCGCGCGAGGGCCTTGGTGAAGCCGAGGATCGCGGCCTTCGCGGCCGAGTACGGGACCTTTCCGAAGACTCCCCCGCCCCGCTGAGCAGAGACGGACGACATGTTGACGATGCGCCCGAAGCCCTGATCGATCATGGCGGGGAGGAAGGCCTTGGTGACGAGGTAGGTGCCGGTTGCGTTGACCGCCATCACCTTGTTCCACAGGTCGAGAGTCGTCTCGAGGAAGGGCACCGGCGACGTGATGCCGGCGATGTTCGCGAGCGCGCCGACGGGAGGAAGTGCTCCCTCGGTCACGCGGGATGCGATCGCCTGCTGTGCCGCGGCGACGGATGCCTCGTCGGCGACGTCGACCGGACCGCCGTATGCGGGCACACCGTGCTCTTCGGCGATGTCGGCGGCCACACGGGCAGCGAGCTCACCATCGATGTCGAGGATCGCGACCGCCCAGCCCGCCTTGGCGTAGGCGCGTGCGGTCGCCTGTCCGATCCCTCGCTCGGCTGCGGCGCCGGTGAGGACTGCGGTGCGTGTGGATGTCATTGTGCTGCTCCCGTTCGGCCGCTCCTTTGCGGCGGCACGACGATCGTACGACGGATTTCTCGACAGTTCAATAGTTGACTGTTTGATTGTTGACAACGATCGTCATCGATGCCCATACTTGGGTCACCGCTCGCGTCGCGAGTCGGACACAATGACGTGAGAAAGGCAGAGAGATGGGCGAAGCAGCCATCACGATGCGGGGTGTGGTCAACGGCACTCCCCAGAGAAAACGGGTCGCGGTCGGCTCAGGTGTCGGCGCGGTCATCGAGACCTACGACTTCATCGGCTTCGGAACAGCAGCCGCCCTGTACTTCGGAACCGCCTTCTTCCCCGGCTCCGACCCGGTGACGGGAACCCTTCTGTCGTTCGCCACCCTCGGAGTCGGCTTCGCTGCGCGCCCGATCGGCGGCATCATCGGCGGCCACCTCGGCGACCGCGTAGGCCGGAAGCCCGTCCTGGTCGCCTCGCTCATCGTGATGGGGCTCGCGACGTTCGCCATCGGGCTGCTTCCCACCTACGCGATGGTGGGGATCCTCGCGCCGATCCTGCTCGTGGTCGTCCGGATCATCCAGGGCCTGGCATTCGGCGCCGAGTGGGGCGGCGCGATCCTCATGACCTACGAGCACGCCCCGTGGCGACTCAAGGGCGGCTTCACCGGCATCGTGCAGGCCGGCTTCCCCGTCGGCCTTCTCCTCGCCAACCTCGTCTTCCTGGTGAGTGTCCATCTGCCGGGCGACTGGGCGTGGCGCGTGCCGTTCCTGGCCAGCATCCTGCTCGTCATCGTCGGGCTCATCATCCGCGCCAAAGTGCCGGAGTCGCCCGTCTTCGAGGACGTCAAGGCCGAGGGCAAGGTGCTGAAGGCACCTCTGATCGAGGTCATCAAGACCGACTGGGGCAACATCCTTCGCGGAATCGGCCTTCGCGTCGCCGAGACCGCCGGCTACGCGGTCTCGATCACCTACCTGATCTCCTACCTCAACACCAACAAGATCACCGAGAGCTGGCAGACCCTGACGGCGCTGTGCATCGCGGCCGGGATCGGCATCTTCGCGACCTGGGGGTGGGCGCGCCTGACCGACATCATCGGCCGTCGTCCCCTGTACCTCATCGTCACGGCAATGGGCGTCTTCTGGGGCTTCCTGATGTTCCTCGGCGTCAACACCGCCGTCTACCCGATGGTCATCGTCGTGATCGTGCTGTCCTACGCGGTGTTCCAGAACGCGCTCGCGGGTGCTCAGGGAGCGTGGTTCCCCGAGCTGTTCAACGCGAACACCCGCACCTCCGGTGCCTCGCTGGCCTATCAGATCTCGGCGATGGTCTCCGGTTTCACCCCGTTCATCACCACCCTGCTCTTCGGCGCCTTCGGCTGGGTCGGTCCCGCCTCCCTGTTCGCTCTCTACGCGCTCGTCGGCTTCATCGCGGCGATCGTCACACCCGAGACCTGGACGAAGGCGCAGCGCGCCTATGCGAAGCAGGCCTCGGACGAGGCAGGCGCGCTGGAGCCGGTCGGCTGAGGCGCACCCAGGTCACCGCGAGAGCGGCGCGGCGGCATCGCCGCGCCGCTCTCGTAGACTCCAGGTGGACAGGATGGGAGCGGCGATGACCGACGGGCCGGCGATTCTGGGTCTGCAGCGCAACACCCTGCGCATGCAGGCCGTCGAAGCCCTGCGCCGGGCCATCACCACCGGCGAACTCCCGCCGGGCTCTCACGTCTCGGAGATCGAGATGTCTCAGCGACTGCAGATCAGCCGCGGCACCCTTCGCGAGGCGATGCGGACTCTGCAGCTCGAGGGGCTCCTCACCGAAGGATCCCGCGGACGGCTTCTCGTGCGGCGGATGGACGACCGAGAGCTGCGCGATCTCTTCCGCGTTCGCGCGTCTCTGGAGGCGCTGGCCGCCCGGACCGTCGCCGAGAGTCCTGATCGCGACGCCATCGTCGCCAAGCTCCGGGACGCGGTGGAGCGGATGCACGCCGCCGAAGACGTGTCCCTCGACGCGCGGATGCGCGCCGACCTCGACTTCCACCGCGAGCTGTGCCGCCTCAGCGGCAACGAGACGCTCCTGCGCGCCTGGTCAGCGCTCGAGGGCTCCATCGAGATGTCGATCACGCGATCCGGTATCGAACGGGCCGTGCGCAACATGGACGTTCCCCGGCACCTCGAGATCGTCGACGCGATCGCCGGGGGCGACGCCGACCGGGCCGCCGCGGTCGTCGAGGATCATATGGCCCGCGCGACCGAGACCCTCATCGCCTAGCCCTCGCGAGCCATCGCCGCGCGGCTCACCGCGGACGTCGGCTGCGGCGATCTTCATCGTCGCGTCCACCCTCCGCCGTTCGTCGGGACAGTCGCGAACAAGGGGACGACGGATGCCTCGGACCTGCCGGGCCGAGGCATCCGTCCTCACCTGGAATCAGCCGAACTGGTTCATCGTGTTGTGCTGGCCGCCCGCTTCGAGGGCTGCGTCGCCGGCGAGTACTCCTCGGATTACGGAGGACGCAAGGTGCGGGTGTATCCAGCGCCGGGGTCGAGCTCTCGAGCTCTCGGTGGCATCGTTGGCGGCATGGACACGAGGGCGCAAGTGGATGAACGGCCGGGTGCGGTCGGCCGGCGGTAGATACCCGGCCACGATCATCGTCTCGGTCGCGGTGACCGTCGGATTCGCTCTGCAATGGCTGCTTCCCCTCGAGCAGTTGATGGAGCGCGAAGGTGCGGCGATCGCGGACGGCCAGTGGTGGCGGATCCTCAGTTCGGTGCTCGTGCAGGGCTCCGGCTGGGGTCAATACCTGTTCAACACCGTCGGGCTGGTCGTGGTCGGGGCCGCCGTCGAGAAGACGCGAGGCTCCATCCAGTGGGTCGCCGGGGTGGTGGTCGCGCAGGTCGGCGCCAGTCTGGCCGCGCTCGCCTGGACACCCGGAGTGCCCGATTCGGGAAGCTCACTCTTCGTCAGCGGGCTGGTCGGGATGCTGTCGGTCACCTGGTTCGTGAAGCCGGTGCAGTGGGCGGCTCTGGCAGCGGGCTACCAGGTGTTCTTCGTCTGGTACCTGGCGGTGCTGGCGCTTTTCGGTCCGCTGGCCGGGGCCGTCGTGGGCTCGGTGCTGACCGGAGTGGCCGTATCCGTCCTGGTCCGGTCTGGCTTCGCCGTGTGGGCTCTCACGACCACGCTTGTCCTCACCGTCCTGGCTTTCGTTCTGCTCATCGCCGCCCGCGACCAGCACGGCATCGCGGTCCTGCTCGGCCTGGTCGTCGCCCTGACGGCATCCTTCGCGTCGAGTTACCGACACGGGGAGTGGCGGCGCCTGGACGGCCGGGCGGGACGCCGCTGACGGTGCGGGCCACGGGTGGCCCGGGCTGTCGGCCGCGGGCGGTGGGCGAGGTGCAGGAGCCCGTTCAGGCGAGTCGGAAAGTCACCCTGGCTTCCCCCGAGCCGACCGGCATGAGCAGGGGCCCTTCCGAGGTCAGGGCTCGACCGTCGCGCTGGATGTCGTGCGCTGACTCCGGAAGTTGGATCGTGCTCGTCGTATTCGGTGGGATGCGGACGATCAACTCGACTCGACCGTCCTCCGTCTTCGCCCATCGCGTGGCCAGCTCGCCATAAGGCGTGTCGATTTCCGCGGCGGCACTGGTGAGCGGACCGGCGAAGTCAGGCTCGATGCGCGACTCGCGGTAGCCCGGTCCCTTGAGCTGTATTCCGCCGACGCGCCGGTAAAGCCAGTCGTCGACGCAGCCGAAGGCGTAATGGTTGAAGGACAGGTCGGTGACCGAGCCGTCGGGGGCGATCGCCTCCCACCCTTCCCACATCGTCGTGGCGCCCTGAGCGACCTGGTAGAGCCATGACGGGGCGGTCTCCTGGAAGAGGAGGGTGCGCGCGAGCTCGCGGTGGCCGTTGTCCCACAGGACGTCCAAGAGGAACTGCACCGAGAGGAAGCCGGTGTCCAAGTGATCGGCGGCGTCGTGGATGAGTTCGACGAGCCGATCGACGACCTCGCCCTTCCGATGGTCGGGAACGAAGTCGAAGGCGAGCGCGACCACGTACGGACCCTGCAGGCCGCCGGGAATTCGCCCATCGTCGTCTATGTATTCTGCGGCGAAGGCCTCACGCGCGCCTCGAGCGCGCTCCGCATATCGCCGCGCATCGTCGGTGCGCCCGAGGACCTCGGCGATTTCGGCCATGACATCCATGAGGTGTCCGTGGTAGAGCGACCCGATCACCTCGCCCGTGCGTCGTGGCGCGTTCATCTGGCTCGCGTCCGGACCTCTCAGCGTGCTGGGGGCGAGCCAGTCGCCGAAGTTCGGCTCGTTGTTCCACAGAAACCGCTGTCTCTCCCTCTGCTCACCCGTGAGCGCGGCGCCGATCAAGCGCGGCGGGAGGCCGGTTGTCGCACTGTCGATCTGGTACTGCGCCCAGGCCGCCATCGCGTCGTAGTTCTCCGCGAGCACCCGGCGGTCGGCGAAGTGCTGGTACAGCACCAGCGGCGCGATCGCGATGACGTCGCCCCATCCCGCCGACGAGGCCAGCAGCATGATCGGGTCGTCGTAGCTGGGAGCCGGTCCCTCCAACAGGTAGTCCAGTTGCGGAGGGCTCGGCGAGATGTTCATGATCTGGCCGTCGGCGAGCTGGTCGTCGCGGACGATCCTCAGCCACCGTGAAAGAAAGGGCCCGACCGCCATGTTGGTGGCCGCCGTGGCGGCGAAGATCTGCAGATCGCCCGTCCAGCCGTATCGCTCGCGCTGCGGGCAGTCGGTCGGAATGGAGAGGAAGTTCGCCCGCTGGCTCCACAGAACGTTGGCGTGCAGTCTGTTGAGTCGCTCGTCCGATGTCTCCAGGCGTCCGATGACGGGAAGGTCCGACGAGGTCACGATCGCGGTGAAGTCGTCCGTGCTGATCGACTCGGTGAAGCCGCTGATGCGCGCGTAGCGGAACCCGTGAAAGGTGAAGGAGGGTTCCCACGTCTCCCCCTCCGGGTCGCCCGCGAGGACGTACACGTCGGTCTGATCCTTGTTCGGCCCGACGATGTTGTTGAAGTAGTCGCCGTTCTCGTCGAGGACCTCCGAATGCTCGAGGCGAACGATTCGGCCGCGCTCGCCTCGCACCCGGAATCGGACCCTGCCTGCCATCACCTGCCCGAAGTCGACGACGGTGTCCCCCGCGGGAGTCCGCAGGATGCGTTGCGCGGGCACCTGCATCACGCTTCGAACCGGTTCTCCGACGAATGGGACGAGCGACTGCTCCACCTCGACTTCCGCGACCGGAGTCCATGTCGAGTCGTCGAAGTCGACAGTGCTCCAGCCATCCCACGCGACACGGGCGTCGTAGCACTCCCCCACGGCGAGATCGGCGTACCGAGTGGGCCCGTCGGTCGACGACACGCTCGTACCATCCGACGTGATCGTGACCCGCTTGCCGTCGGCGTACTCCACTTCTAGCTGCCACAGCGCCTTCAGTGTGTCGCCGTAACCCCGACTTGCCCCGAGGATCCCCACGCGGCCGGCATACCAACCGTCGGACAGGACCATTCCGAGGACATTGTCGCCGGATACCAGGTGGTCCGTCACGTCGTACGTCTGGAAAGACAAGTGGATGTCGTAGCTCTCGACCCCCGGTGCGAAGAGCTCATCGGATACAGGTGCCCCGTTGATCTCCGCCTGGTAGATGCCGTGGGCGGTGGCGTAGAGGCGGGCACGGGCGGGGTATTCCTCGAGGCGGAAACGCCGGCGGAGATACGGCGTCGGCAGAAGCCGCGCCTCGGGCGGGCTTTCGATGCGAAGGCTGAAGAGCTCCTGGAAGTTCGAAGCGCCATCCTTGCGAACCGGTATCTGCCGCGGCTCGATCCAGCGAGCGCGCCAGTCGTCCGCATCGAGGAGAGTCGTCTCGAAGGTCGATTCCGCCCACGGGGTCGGGTCATCCGACCCACCGACCCATGACCGGACCCGCCAGCGGTACGCCGTGGCTGAGTCGGCTTCGAAGCCGTCGAGCGCGACGAGCACCGAATCGCGCGATTCGACCCGCCCCGTCCGCCACGTGGTCGCGGGCTCACGCGGGCTCTGGATCTCCATTTCATACGCGGTCTGGATCACATCTGTGGCGGACGCGGCGATGATCTTCCATGAGAATCGCGGATGCCGCGTCCACAGTCCGAGCGGATGGTCCAGCTGCTCGACGCGAAGGTGCTCGAGTCTCGTCATGACACTTCCCATTCCCGTGCGGTCGGCGCGTTGCCGCGAGGCGGATGCCGCCACGGAAAAGCTCCGAAGCGGCATCCGTTCCTCGTCGTTCGTCACGCGTCCCAGGCGGCGTCCATCGCGTCGAGCACCTGGTCGACGGTCTTCTGACTGGTCAGCAGACCCTGGATGCCGACGGTGAGGGCGTCGTACACCCCGGGGTTCGGGAATGTCGCGAGAGGGGCTTCGACGAAGTCGCCCTGCTCGAGCAGGTCGCCGACAGGCTGGTAGGCGGGCGCCAAGTTGGCGGCGTCCACGCCCGTGATCGCGACGAGGCCGGAGAGGTCCGCGAACGTCTGCGCCTGCTCGGGCTTGGCAGCCCAGTCCAGGAACTCCTGCGCTGCAGCCTTGGCTCCCTCCTCCGCAGCGGCGTTGATCGCCCAGGCATAACCCGCTGAGGCGACGATGTACGGCTGCTTGCCATCCGCCGCCGGGAACGCCTGCACTGTCAAGTCCAGTCCCGTCGCAGACCCGATCGATGCCGCGGCCGAACCGGGGACGCTCGCCGTCAGCGACGTCTGGCCGCCGATCCCCTGCGTGATGGAGTCGAACGTGCCTCCTTCTACGCCGTCCTGGAAGCAACCACTCTCTTTCATCTCGACGATGGTGTCCAGAACGTCCCGCCAATTGCTGTCCGCGAAGGTGACCTCGCCTGCCGCTCGCTGCTCGTTCCAGTCGGGCTCGGGCCCGTAGACCTGCGTTGCAGAGATGACCATGGCGAGCAGGCCGTTATTGGGCGGTGCCGAGCCGGCCAGGACGTTGAACGACTTGCCCCCGTCGCGAGCGGCGCCGCACGCTTCCAGCATGTCGTCATAGGAGGCGGGGTAGTCGTCGATGCCCACCTCTGCCGCTCCAGCGGCGTTGTAGATGAAGCCCGTGGGGTTCAGGGCTGCCGGCTGAGCGTAGATCTCGCCGTCCGCCTCGTACAGCGACTCGGTTCCCTCGGGGATGACGGCCGCCGATGTGTCGTCGAGCGGCTCGAGGAACCCGGCCTCGGCCAGAGTGACGACCGAGATCGCCTGCCCGGTCCCCGGCGACAGGATCATCATGTCCGCGGCGTTGCCCGCCTGAAGCTGAGTCGTCACCTGGGTGTTGTAGCCATCGCCCGGGTAAGGGATCACCTCGACAGGGACGCCGGTCTCCTCGGTGTACTGCTCTGCGAACTTCGCCCAGTAGTCGTCGGCGTCGTTGGACTGCGCGACCATGATGGAGAACCCGCTCGACGCGTCGCCGCCCTGGGTCGCGCCTCCTGTCCCGCCACCGCCTGCGGTGCATCCGGCAAGGAGCAGCGCCCCGATCAGCACCGGCGCGAGAAGCGACCAGCGTGTGCCCGGGGGTGGTGTGTGATGTGACATCGTTCACTCCTTCGTGACGTCATCGAGCCAGCAGCTCAGGTCAATTTGAACGTTTCATCAAGGTTCGCACGATCGCTTCGAGTCCGGCATCCGCAGTGCTTATGCGGCGCAATGCCGGCGTCGATGGTGCCTTCAGGAACTGGCCACCGCGTCCGCTCCGCGGGGGCCGGGCGCGGCGATGCGCCCTACCGCGCACTGGTCTTTCAGTTCGCCAGGGTCTCGGCCAGCCAGCGGGTGCTGCGCTCCACGATTTCCGGAAAGTGCTGGAAGAGGATCTCGTAATGCTGACCGCCGTACTCGATCAGCTTCTTCGGCTCGGGGATGCGCGAATACATCTCGCGCGCTTCCTCGACCGGCGCGACCGTGTCTTCGGAGGCCAGCATCATCAGGAGAGGGGCCGTGATTCGCTCGGCGTACGCGGTGACCTCCATCTCGAAGATGCGGTCCAGTGTCGAGATCGTGATCTCGTTGCGGAAGCTGGGCAGCCCGTGGATCATCTTCTCCACGAACTCCAGCCCTTCCTGATCGCTGAACATGACTGGTCGGCCAGGCTCCGGAGTTCCGTGCAGGCGGATGGTGGCGGCCGGTTCGCCGCGCAGCCGGTTCCGCCGATCGATCGGGATGAGCGCTTCCAGTTCCGCGAGGGTCGCCTCGGGCTGCAGCTGTCGCGCACTCCAGCCGCTCACGGGCGGGATGATGCTCACCACGGCGCCCACGCGACGATCCATCGCAGCGGTGAACATCGAATTGGCCCCGCCGATGCTGACGCCCCAGAGCCCGAGCCGATCCGCGTCGACGTCATCTCGCAGGGTCAGGTGGGTGATGACATCCCGCAGATCCCGGCACTGCTGCCACGGGTCGAACTCCTGGCGGGGCTCACCGTCGCTGTAGCCGGTGGACCGGTGGTCGTACGAGAGACAGGCGAGGCCCTGGGCGGCGAACGCCGGCGCCATCGGCCAGTTCGACTCGGCGGGCCCGCCGAGTCCGCCCTGGAGGATGACGACGGGCGGAGGCGACTCGGCATCCACGGGGAGGAAGAGCCGTCCCCGCAACGTGACACGCTCAACCAGGAATTCGACATCTTGTTCGCTGTGCATGCTCTCTTCCCCGTCGCCGCGATCAGCCGGCCAGGTCCGGCACGTGGTCACTGTGCACGGCGTCAGGGTCCGCCGACGCGCGCATGATCGGGAACACCTCGGCGCGCATCTGCCCCTCGTACTCACTGATCGCCTCGAGCAGGGGCTTGCGCCCGTGGACGGCGTCCTCGAGCGAGCGCACAAGGCAGGCGGCGTCGCGCAGGGCCGAGTTGGCCCCGGCGCCGAAGCTGGGCGGCATGGCATGGATGGCGTCGCCCAGAAGCGTCACGCGACTCGGCGGCCACGGATCGGCGACCTCGAGGTAGCGGATGGCGCTCGGCGAGATCGTCGACTCATCGATCCGCTCGACGAGCTCGACCAGTCCCGGGTGCGCGCCTTGCATCGCGCGACGGATGGCGTCGTGGAGCTCCGCGGGTGAGTCGTTGGCGAAGTCGGGCAAGGCGGGGCCCCGCTCGGCGCCCAGGTCGGATCCGTAGGTGACCATCACGTACGGGTCGACATGGCCGATCTCGGCTCCCGGAGCCAGGTCGGCGACAGCCTCCGCGATGGGGCGACGTGGGTCGTAGACGCCGATCGCCGAGATCGTGCCGTCGCCCCGCGTGACGATGGCGAACCCATCGAAGAGAGCCGCCGGCATCACCTCCGCGAGATCGTCGGTCAGTGGAGCGATCGACCACATTCCCCGCATTCCCGTGTCGATGACGTCGACCTCGGGCAGCAGCTGTGACCGGATGACGGAATGGATGCCGTCAGCACCGACCAAGACGTCGCCGACCGCGGACGAGCCGTCGTCCAGGAGCAGCCGAACCTCGTCGTCGTCTGCTTCGTATTCGACTGCGGTCTGGCCGAAGTGCAGGACGTCGTCGAGACCTGTCGCCAGGATCTGTCGAAGGGTTCGGCGGTTGACGGCCGTGTGAGGGCGCGGGCCCTCGTTGGGAGGGCCGATGTGCGGCCTTGTCCAGATCTCGCCGCCGTGGATGTCGAGCATCACCGACATCTCTCGTTCGGGGGTGCGCCGCGACGTCTGCAGGTACAGCTCGTAGAGGTTGTCCGGGAGGCACGCGCGGAGCGCCTCGCCGCCCAGCGCATTCATGTGCAGCCGGTATCCGGAATGCACGATTTCGGCCGCGGCCTCGTACACAGCGCAGCTGATGCCCGCCCTCTTCAGACCCTGCGCGAGACATAGACCGCCGATTCCTCCCCCGGCGATCAGCACATGAAACGACGACATCGTCGACTCCTTCGTCTTCCAGAGCGGTCGGTCGGGGCCACTTCATCTGATCTTCGAGCGCAGTCGGCTATCGGGGAAGCCGAAGATGACTATGGTCGCTATTGGCTGAGCCAATAGCGAAGGGTGAGCGCATGGGCGTAGATCTGAACCTGCTGACCTCACTGAACGCGCTGCTCGAAGAGCGGAGCGTGAGTCGCGCGGCGGTGCGGCTGGGCCTCAGTCAGCCGACTCTGAGCACGGCTCTCGCCCGGCTGCGCCGGCACTTCGGCGACGAGCTGCTCACCCGCACGGGCAACGCGTACCGACTCACCCCCCCTCGCGGAAGAGCTCCTCGAGTCGACGGGCCAAGCCCTGTCGTGGACGGATCGCGTCTTCGATACCCGGCCCCGGTTCATTCCTGCGGAGGCGCAGCGGCAGTTCACCCTCGTCATGTCCGACGCGCAACTGCCCATCCTGGGCCGCGCACTGGCGGAGCTCGTCGAGACCGAGGCGCCCGGTGTGCGCCTGCGGTTCGAGCACAGCACTGCGCGGATGATCGTCCCAGGGCTGGAGTGGCTGCGCGACGTCGACGCGCTCGTGCTGCCCCAAGGCATCCTCGCCGATGCTCCGAGCCTGGACCTGTACCGGGACAGGTGGGTCTGCGTCGTCGCGGCGGGGACGGTCGACTCCGGGTTGCTCTCTCTCGCCGAGATGGGTGAGCGTCCGTGGGTCACGCCGTACCACCCGCGGATGCCGGTCCTTTCGGCGCTGCACCGGGTGCGTCAGGCGGGGGTCGAGCCGCGCGCCGCTGTCAGCACCGAGGACTTCCTGGCGGTACCCCACCTGGTCGCCGGCAGTGAGCGAATCGGCCTGATGCCCGAGCGCGTCGCGCGACTGGCGGCAGACACGCCCGCCGTCGCCGTTGTCGAGGCCCCCTTCGAACTGGGGTTGCTGGTGGAAGCGCTGTGGTGGCATCCCGTGCACGAGCGAGACCCCGGCCACAAGTGGCTGCGGCAGGCCGCAGTCCGCGCGGCTCAGTCCCTCGGCGACGCCGGACTGCCTCCCGCGAGCGAGAGTAAGTGAGCGGCTCATCGCACCGGATCGACTCGCCACGAAAGGAGACTCGATCAGGGATTTCTTGGCAGAGACGGAGGGATTTGAACCGTCGGTCCCCGCAAGGGGACTCCACCTTAGCAGGGTCGCTCTTCACCGACCACAGGCTATCTCGCGCGCTCCTGCACTTCCGGCGCACTAGAAACACGGCATTCTCAAGGGGCTCGGTACACGCTGAGTACACACAATGTAGTTCGCGGCTTACGGGTCGCGGGCGGCATTCAAGCGCTCAACGGAAGGAGTTGACGGCTTCGCGGACGCCCCACCAGGACCCGCATCAGTCACGACAGAGCGGCCGACCGAACGCCTCCACAACTGCGCGCATCAAGGAGCGGGCGAGGCGGGAGACTGGCGCGCCGGGCCGGCGGATCTGCGGGCTCTGCTGTGCACGCTGCCCGGCACAGCCGCCCGTCGTGCCGCACACCATCGCGGCGTAGGCGACAAGCCGTGACCACGTCGCTAGCCGAGTTCTGCGTCGCGGGCCCAACCCAAGACTCCCGTCAGCTGGGTGCAGTAATAGCGGGGGAAGGTCATTGTGACCCTCCACGATGCCTGCGACGATGACACCCCCGGCGCCGTCAGCGTTATAGCACGGGCCGCCGGAATCCGTGATCGAAGCCTTTGTTGTCGAAGCCTGATCCGCCGGTCGCGTCATGTCGCATGGTGAGCAGGTAGCTAGCAAAGTAGTCAACACCCCCAGATAGCGTTGTCCGTCCGCTTCCGGCGCCCGACTTACTTGGATCAGTCACTCGGAGTCTCCTTGTCACACTGCTCGAAAGCCGGTGGTTCACTCCTTCTGCCGTGAGCTCGAGGAGCCAACGTCCCCTAGGAGCTCAGGTCACCCGCGGCACAGCCAGTCCGGACGGCAGCCTGATCTGCTGCTCCCACCACCGCCTGTGCCATTTCGGCGTCTCGCACACGACGGTGCCCGACAGGAAGAACCGACTGGCGAACCGCCGTCCCCCTCAAGCAGTCGATCAGCAATATGGAAGGTGCCCGTGGCTCTTCTCCCACGACTCGCACGGTTCGCCGAGCCAGGCTAGTGCGGGACGTCTAAGGCGCGAGCCAGGTTTGGATCTCGGAGAGACCGTTGTTGCTCCCGCTACCGCCCGTGACAGTGAACCTCACCCATGTCACCGACTTCGGTGGGAAAGTGACCTCCTTGGCGGCCCCGCCATCGTCGATGCCGGTCACGTCGATGCTGGATCCGTCGCTGAAGGAGAGAGTTCCTGCTCGCACGTTGTCCGAGCCGTTGGGCCGGTCGAAGAGGACGACGCTGTCGATCGTCTTGGGCGACGGCCACGTCAGTTGGATCCACGGATTGACTTGGCCGTTGGACGCCCACTCCCCGCTGCCGTGGACACCGACGACGTCGTCGATTGCCTTCGCCGGGGCGTACGAGGCATTGAACGAAGAGGACGCGGTTGCGGTGGCCTCGGTGGCGGCGTTGACTCGGACCGATCCGAGCACGGCGTCGATCTTGACCTCTTGAAGGTCGATCGGCGAGCTTCCATTACCGCCCAGCGGGAAGTTGAGTCGGAGATACTGCGTGACCCGTGCGACGCTGTAGGCGTTGGCATAGCCGAAGTAGGCCCCGGTTCCCGGCGCCGGCGGCGTGACGGTCTTGATCGTGGTCCACGTCGAGCCGTCCACGCTGGTCTGGATCTCCATCGATTCCGGAGTGTTGTAGAAGTTCTGATCCTTCGAGTTGAAGACCACTTCGATGTCCTGCACATTCGCGGACTGGTTCATTGCGAAAGAGATCCACGACACCCCTGATCCGCCGACCGACCACTTCGAGCTGTCGAAGGCGGAGCCGCCTATGGTCCTGCCGTCGATGACCTTGCCGGCAGTGAAAGGCCCCGTGCTGCCGCTTGCTGTGACGGTCGCATCGACCGCGACGTTGCGACTGGGCAGAAGGTCCATGAAGACCTTGTTCGACGTGACTGTCTGGCCGTCGAGCGTGACCTCGGCCCAGACCGCGACACGGGTCGGCTCATCGACCTGGTCGGGAACCACCTGGCCACCCGCGAAAGTGACGATGCCGCTCTCTTGGATCGACACGGGGGTTGTAGGCGTGCCGCCATCGAGGTCGACGATGCCGGCCTTCATGACGACATCAGCAGCTCCAAGGCTGATCGCACCGCCCCTGGCAGCACGCCCCTCGAGGCGATAGTCGTGCGGATCCTGACTGGAGAACGCGCCGTACATCTCGCGACCCTCGACCTTCAGTACCGCCCCGATGAGCGAATCCTTGACGTACACCTTGCCCGCCGACACCTTGACATCGAGCGTGGTCGTCTTCGTGACGCCATCCGAAGTGCCGTCGACGGTGATCACGGCGGTCCCGTCCACGCCGGCGGTGACGACACCACTCGCCGATACGGTGGCGACGCCGGGGCTGCTGCTGCTGTACGACAGTCCGGCCAGAGCCGCCTTCAGGGCCGGGTAAGTGCGGTAACCCTCGACGTCGATCTGCAGCGTCCCGGCCGTCAGCTGCCTGCCGGTCGCCACAAGGTTCGTCAGCGGGAAGTTTCGCACCGGATTGTCGGTGACCAGCTTGATGATCGTGTCGACCTGGTCACGTTGGACGTTGGTCAGATCGACCGTGACGTTCGTACCGGACTGGGTGAACGGTACCGTCTGGCCCTCGTTGAGCCACGACACACTCTGAACGGTGTCGGCAACCGGGCCGATGGTCAGCGAATTGCCCGCGTAGCCCTGCTTCCCGTCCGGTCCCTCGACGATGTGGAGGTAGATGTTGTTGTCGCGCGCCGTCGCATAGCCCCACGTCGGGCCACGTCCGTGCTCGAAGTTGTCGATGTTCCCCTTTCCGTCGTCGGTGTAGACCGAGTTGGTCAGGAAGTAGGGCATAGTGCCAGTCGTCGACTCGTGACGCTCCGGTTTGCCGGCCGGAGCCCACCATGCCGCCAGATTGTCGCGGAGGTCGGCGTACTCCTGGGCCGCCATGGGGTATCGAGTCGCGATGTCTGTGGCCGTGTCGAAGTTGGCCCCCCGCCCCAGGGTCGGCGACTGGTCGTTGTTGTCGACGTTCCCCCTGCCGGCATTCATCACCATCTCCTTCGTCAGCATCCGGTAGTCATCGCGACGGGGGTAGTAGGGGGTCGGGTTGTACCGCGTGACAGCGGCTTTCCAGGGCTCTGCGATAGTGCGCTTCGTCAGTGAAGACCCGGTGCCACCCGAGGCGTACATGGCCGCCGCCTCTTCAGTACGCAGATCCACGTCACCGTACTCGTTGGTCCAAGCATTCGCGTTGATGATGATGTCGTCCCCGTAGTTGCGCACGATGCTGTACATCGCGTCGAAGTTCTTGCTCGGCATCGCCTGCGGACCGTCGAAGTAGAGGTAGGAGGGGTCGTAGCGCAGGATCAGATCCTGCACGTTCTGCACGAAGACGTCCGACGAGTTGTGCTTGTAGCCCCCGCCTTCAGTGGCGTAATACAGACCGAACCTCATGCCGTAGCGCTTGACCGCCAGCTCGAACTGCTTCAGGCCGTCCACCAGCTTCCCGTTCGCGTCCTTCGGGGCGTACTCGTTCCGCGAGTGAGCGGGGTCGGCGAAGCGCGATGGCCAGTAGTAGTTCTGCTGGACGCTTTCGACCGACACCAGCGAGTGGCCCTCCCGCTTCGCACGCTCAGCCCACAGGTCAGCGGAGAAGTTCGGGTCGACGTTCCAGGCGTACGACGCGATGGCGTGACTCAGAGCCGACACCCGCCCCAGTTCGAACCAGCGATTGGGGCGGTCCTTCACCGTGATCGACAGCGCCTTCGTCCGGGTCGCACCCGCCGAGTCTGTGACCTTGGCCGTGAACCCGTAGTTCCCCGGTGAGGCCGTGACGGATCCGTCGATGGTGCCGTCGGGCGCGAGGGTGAGTCCTGCCGGCAGGGCGCCGCTGTCGATCGACCACGTGTAGCCGGGCGCACCACCGCTGGCGAGGAGACGATACCTCGACGCGCTGACGCCGTACTGAGTGGTGTACTTCGACTCGTTCCAGACATACGGCCATTCCTTGTAGCCGATCGGCAGGGTGTTCGACGGCAGTCCACGACCGCGCGCTCCATCGCTGACGACGTCAGTGCTGCTCAGGGCCTGGGTATCGATGGAGAGCGCCGAATTGGGCCCGGTCACCGAATACGTGAGCCCGGCTACCGCGTTGCCGCTGCCGTCCGAAAGCCGAGCGTAGAAGCCGAGGTAGGCGACATTGGCGTCCTGGCCGACGGGGTATCCATTGGCGTTCTTGTCGTCGGTGTACGTGTGCTTGATCTGAAGCAGCACTTTGTTCCACCCCGCGTTGAGGTGAACGGTGACCTTCTTCATGTCCTTCTGCACTTCGGCCGGCGTGGATCGGGTGTCAACCGCTTCATCGTTGACGAAGGCGCGATGTGCACCGCTCGAGCCGTACCGCAGCTCGACGTCCTGAGCAGTCGCGCTGTGCACATACGAGGCGGCGTAGACGTACTTGTTGCGGGTGTCGATGCCCTTCTTGATGCCGAAGTAGCCGTAGAGGTCTTGATAATCGTCGTAGTTGCGGTTCCACGTGCGGTCATCGAAGTACTCCCACTTCTTGCCTTCGAACGTCTCCCCCGCCTTAGGCGTCAGGGCAGTGTCGAAGACCCGCACCTCCTTGAAGCCGAGCCCGACGTTCTTGAGCGCCTTCTCGCCGTCGTGCACGATCAGCAGGTCGATGCTCTTGACATTCGAGACGCCACTGGGGAGCGTGACGGTCCCGGGGTTGACGCCCTGTGGATCGATGGACGTGATCGATCCCGTGGCGAGCGCCGCGCCTGAGGCGTTCTTCAACGTGAAGTCCACGCGCTGAACATTCGATGTGCCCGCCGGCCACGAAGCATCGTGTCGATCGAAGACCTGGATCTGACGCACCCGCACAGGGGATGGCCACGTGAGCGTCAACGTCGGCGCAGGGTCCCATGCGGGCCACGTCGACGGTGCGCCGCCATTGTTGTGCATCTGCGATACCCAGTCGGTGGCGAGGTCCCCGTCTATCGCCTTCGCGGGCACCGTCGCGGGACTGTCGGTGCCGCCGGGGAAGGCTGCCGCTGTCGTCTTCCACGATGAGGTAGCCGTCGCGGCCGCCGATGTAGCGAGGTTCGTCGGGGCTGCGGGCGTGATGACACCATCGCCGTCGAGAACCTTCACCTCTTTGAAGCCGAGTCCGACGTTCTTCAGGATCTTCTGGCCATCATGAACGATCAGCAGCTCCACCTTCGTGACGCCCTGCACGGCCGTCGGCAGCGTGTCGGCACCTGGGTTCACGCCGGTCGGGTCGATATTGGTGATCGATCCGGACGCCAATGTCGTCCCGGCTGCGTTCTGCAGCGAGTAGTCGACACGTTGTACGTCGGAAGTGTTGGCGGGCCAGGAAGGATCGTGTCGGTCGAAGACCTGGATCTCCTTCACCTTGATCGCATCAACCCATGTCAGAGTGAGCTTGGGCGTTGGATCCCACGCCGGCCACGTCGACGGCGCGCCCTCCGCGTTGTGCATCTGCGAGATCCAGTTGGTCGCGAGGTCGCCATCGATCGCCTTAGAGGCGACCACGCTGGGCGAGTCCGCCCCGTCGGGGTATCCGACGGCCTGGGTCTTCCATGTCGACGAGGCGGTCGCCGTGGCAAGACGGGCCCAGTTGCCGTCGGTGGGGCGGGCGGTTCCGTAGTTGTCCTCCGCGACAGCCGTGTCGAACGGACCCGCCACCAACCACGTGTTGATGAATGGGGCCGTACCGACGGCTACCTGCGCGACGGCGGGATGACCGCCCCAACCCGCGACGAGAGCCCCCGCCACGATGCTGGTGACGGTGACGGCTGCCGCCAGCCTCCGCCGGCGCACTGATGACACTCCGGAGTTACCCGACATCTTCGGCCCTTTCAGTCGGCGCCGACGATGGCGCACTCGACGATGCTGACCACCGACGACCTCGTCGGCGGATGCGAACCTTGAGCTTCGCTGCTCCGGTCCATGATCGAGGCGACAGTTGACGATCGTCAATATGTATAGAAAAAAAGGTTCCTATTTTTCTGTATCGAATCACCTCCGCGGGGGAAGCGCCGCCGAACGATGAAGGTCATATCGGCGGACGTGTATGGTTTTCGCAATAACACTGGTTAATGTGTGACAGTCCTGCCTGACCCGACGGAGCCCGACCCATGTACGCGCTACGCCGAAGCCTCCCGAGGCATCGCTTCGAAGAGCTCCTGGCCGAGCTCGTCGAGGTCGCGCCTCGTTACCGGCTGGATGAGGTCATCGTCGTCGTGGAGGCGGAGGAGCTGTTCCCCGGTCACCCGACGCCCGAGACGATGCCGGCCCAGGTCGAGCAGCTCCATCGAGTGCGGGACGCGCTCGAACCACTCGGCATCGCCTACTCCCTCAACCCCTGGGTCACACGCGGGCACGAAGATCGTCTTCGACCCAATACGATCCCGGGCGCCCAGACCGCGGTGAACCTGCATGGCCAGGCGGCGACAAGCGTCACCTGCCTGCTCTCCGCCGCGTGGCGCGCGAATCTCGCCGCGACTTGGGGCCTGTATGCGTCTACTCGCCCTCGAGTGATATGGGTGGAGGACGACATCCGTGATTTCGGCCCCGCGGAGTGCTACTGCCCGCTCCATCTCGCACGCTTCTCTGCCCTCGTCGGCCACGACGTCGCGCGCGAAGAGCTCATCGCCGCCCTGATCCGGCCTGGCGAACCTCACCCGTGGCGTTCACTCTGGCTCGGCGTGCGGTCGGAGGCCGCGTTGGAGTCCATGGAGGTCATCCGCGACGCCGTGAGGGCTGCATCTCCCGACACACGCATCGGGTTGATGTCCAGCGGGCCGCGCAATCACGTCCGCGAGGCGCGGGATTGGCATCGCGTCGCCGACGCTCTCGGCGGCGACATCTTGAGTCGGCCCACGCTGGGGAACTACTGGGAGTGGGGACCTCCGCGCGGCCTCTACTTCAGCCAAGACTCGATCAAGCTCACCCGTTCGGTGCTCCCCGAGGGGGTGGAGGACTTCACGGAGGTCGAGAGCGTACCGTTCAGCCGTTACGCCAAGAGCGTGGCATTCATGGATGCCACTCTCGCGGTGAGCTTTGCGGGCGGCGCCTCCGGATGCACTCTCAATGTCTTCGACCACCTGGGCTCGCCCATGGAGAATGAGCCCCACTACGGGCGCCTGCTCGGGGAGCGGAAAGACTTCTATGCCGGGCTTGCGGATCGGTTGGGCAGGGGCGGCAAGCATCGCGGCATAAACCTCATCCACCGCGATGACAGTGCGGAGAAGGTCCGGCTCGAACCGGGCAGCGGTCTTGCCGATCTCGCGGAGGGCGGGTTCTCAGCCGTTGAGGCATTCGAGGCGGCCGGGATACCCACGATCTACGAGGCATCGCCGGTCACCTTCGTCTGCGGGCGGCAGGCATGGTCGTTGACGGATGCCGAGATCGGCGACCTGCTGACCCAGGGGCTGTTCCTCGATGGCCTCGCGGCGGCCATCCTGTGCGAACGCGGGTATTCCGCCGACCTGGGGCTCCTCGGGGGCACGATGCCCGAGCGTCTCGACGAGCTGGGCATGTTCGCGGCCGAATCGATCGAGGATGAACGGTTCGGAGGCGCGCCCGGGCGTCTGGTCACGGCGCAGCTGCCGATGGTCGACTATTCCGCGCGCTTCATGCCGCTGCATCCGATGAAGGAGGCGACCGTGGTCGGGCATCTCGTCGACCCCGGACTCCGGTCGCAGCACCCAGCGATGATCGCCTTCGAGAATGCCCGAGGCGGCCGGATCATGGTGCACGGCTGGGACTACGACACCGCAGTCGGCCCGCTGGGGGTGAGCTTCCACCACCCTTATCGAGTCCAGCAACTGCAGGCGGCAGTGCGCTGGCTATTCCACGGCCGGGCCCCCCTCCTCGTCCGTGGGGACGGTGCGTGGCCCCTCGCCTCTCGTATCGATGCCGACGATGAGACGCTGCTGAGCTTCCTGGACCTGTCGCTCGATCCGTGGCCGCGCGTCGAGTTCGAGTTCGCGGCGGCCAGGAGGCCGGTCGCGCTCGAGCATCTCCGGACAGACGGCAGCTGGCATCCGGTCGACACGGAACTCGTTACTGTGGCCGATGGAGTCGCGACACTGGGCTGGCCAGACCCGGTTGGGCTCAACGAGCCGCTGTTCCTGGCAGTGGTGTGGGGGCAGAAGGCGTGAGGGCGCCGGATCCGGACGGACGAGGATCGAATCGCCTCTGGTACCGTCGCCCGGCGCAGGACTGGCAGTCCGAAGCACTTCCGATCGGCAATGGCCGGCTCGGAGCGATGCTGCATGGACAGGTGGGCACCGAGCGCGTCCAGTTCAACGAGCAGAGCATGTGGAGCGGCGTCGCCGACTACGACAACGCACGCGCGGGACGGCCTGACGATGCCTTCGACACGGGCCCGCTCGACTTCGGCAGCTATCTCGCGTTCGGCGACCTCTTTGTCACCATCCGAGGGCTGGAGACCGCCGATATTCGAGCGTATGAACGAACGCTCGACCTCCGCTCAGCCGTGCATCGCACCACCTTCGTGGTCGACGCCTCCCCGGTCGAAATCGAGGCGTTCGCGAGCCGGGACGCAGATGTGATCGTGGTGACATATCGGCTCGGGCGAACGGCCGACATCGTCGTCCAGCTCCGCTCCTCTCACCTCGGCTCGAGCGGGTGGCAGGACGCCGAGACGGCGTCGATCGGCTTCGGCGGCTCGCTACCCAACGGGCTGCAATACGCGGCCGCCGCTCGAATCATCGCGACTGACGGAATCGTGGCGGCTGGACCGGGCACTCTGCGAGTTCACGGCGCCACGGAAGTCTCCGTGATCCTCGATGCGAGGACGGACTACAGGGCAAACCGGGACTCCGGCTGGCGCGGTGAGGCACCCGAACCGAGGGTTCGACACGCCGTCGATAGAGCGTGCGGCGTCGGCAGCGCTGCGCTCAGAGAGGACCATGTCGCACAGGCGAAATCAGTCGCATCGCGCGTTCACGTCGACTGGGGTGCGAGCGATGAAGCCCTTCGTGGGCTCCCGACCGATGAGCGCATCGATGCATATCGCCGCGGAGGCGAGGATCCCGAGCTCGAACAGACGATGTTCGCGTATGGCCGTTACCTGCTCTGGGCCAGTTCGCGCCCCGGCGGCCTGCCGGCGAACCTTCAGGGACTCTGGAACGGCAGCAACACCCCACCGTGGGCCGCCGATTACCACACCAATATCAACGTCCAGATGAACTACTGGTCGGCCGAGACGTGCGATCTGCCCGAGACGCACGAAGCTCTCATCGAGTTCATCCGGGCGATGGCACCGAGCAGCCGGAGCGCGAGCCGACTCTCGTTGGGTGACGATGTGCCGGGGTGGACCGCACGGACGAGCCAAAGCATCTTCGGCGGAAACTCGTGGGAGTGGAACACGGTCGCGAGCGCCTGGTACGCGCAGCACGTCGCCGAGCACTGGGCGTTCCGGCCCGACGGCGAGTATCTCCGCGATGTCGCCCTGCCGATGCTCGACGAGATCTGCCGCTTCTGGGACTACCGCCTCGTCGAGAACGAGAACGGCGAGCTGGTGTCACCGGACGGGTGGTCTCCCGAGCACGGTCCCCGTGAAGACGGCGTCACGTACGACCAACAGATCATCTGGGATCTCTTCGAGAACTACCTCACGGCAGCCACGGCAGCAGGGGTGGCGGAAAGCGAGTTCGCGACGCGCGTGCGCGCTCTCCAGTCCCGACTGTCACCCAATCGGGTGGGGCGCTGGGGTCAGCTCCAAGAGTGGCAGAGCGACATCGACGATCCCGACAGCATCCATCGGCATACGTCGCATCTGTTCGGCGTGTTCCCGGGCCGCCAGATCACGCCCACGCACACGCCCCGGCTCGCTGCCGCGGCTTCGATCAGCCTTAGGGCGCGATGCGGTGCACGTCCCGGCGAGGATTTCACCGAGTCGTCCGTCTCGGGAGACAGCCGCCAATCGTGGGTGTGGCCCTGGCGATGTGCGCTCTTCGCGCGTCTTGGAGACGCCGAAGGCGCCCGGAGGATGATTAGAGGGCTCCTCACCTTCAACAGCTTCACCAACCTCTTCTGCCACACGAACGGCGATGTCTTCCAGATCGACGGCAACCTGGGCTTCCCCGCCGGTGTCGTGGAGATGCTCCTCCAAAGTCATGATGGCACCATCCATCTGCTGCCGGCCCTGCCTGCCGCATGGCGGGATGGATCGTTCCGGGGCCTGCGGGCGCGTGGCGGTTTCGGAGTGGACTGTCGTTGGCGCGACGGACGCGTCGCGGAGTTCACGATCCGCGCGGACCGCACGGCCGAGGGGCAGCCGGTACGGGTCCGAGTGAATGGCGAGGTCCGATTGGTCCACCCCACGCGTGAGGGAGAAGAGGTCAGGCTGTCCAAGTGAAGGAAGTGAGCGTCGCCGACTTCGGTGTTTCTCCGGACTCCGGTGCGGATGCCGTCCCAGGGGTTCGTCAGGCGCTCGACGCCATTCGCGATCTTGCGCAACCGGTCGTCCTGCACTTCCCGGCGGGACGGTACGACTTCCACGAGGAAGCGGCCGCTCGCCTCGAGCTCCGCGTCACGAACACCACGAGTGAAGACGAGGATCCGACGGCGATGAAGAAGATCGCAATTCTCGTCGAGAACCAACGAGGTCTGACCATCGACGGCCATGGCTCGCTGTTCGCCTTCCACGGACGCCAGACGATGCTGGCAGTCGAGCGATGCCGCGGCGTCCGGGTACGGGATGTCAGGTTCGACTTCGAGCACCCCACAATCGCGGAGATGACTGTTACAGCGGCCGGCGATCGCTGGTTCGAGGGACGCGTACACGCATCTACCCGCTACGAGATCGTTGACCAGACGCTGTGGTGGACCGGGCCGGGATGGCGGTTCTTCGAGGGACCAGCTCAGGTCCTCGATCCAAGGGCCGGCACCACATCGCGGATCGACAACCCCCTCCGCGACGCCGTCGCGCTCGAGCTCCAGCCGGGTCGGCTCCGATTCGAGGTGGCGTCCCGCCCCGGGCTCCGCCCGTCGCAGGTTCTCCAGATGCGCGACGGGCTGCGCGATCAGGTGGGGATACTCGTCGACAGCAGCACCGATGTCGTCCTCGAGGACATGGCCCTCCACTTCGCACACGGGCTGGGAATCGTCGCGCAGTTCACTGAGGATGTCGCCGTCGAGCGTGTGCAGATCCGACCGCGGCCAGACTCCGGGCGAACGACCGCCGCATTCGCGGACATACTGCACTTCAGCGGCTGTCGCGGCTCACTGGTCGTATCCGGCTGCGTCTTGTCTCATTCCCACGACGATGCGATCAATATCCACGGGACCCATCTCGCGATCACCGCGAGGTGTCGTCCGGACCGACTCATCGTGCGATTCATGCACCCGCAGACCTTCGGCCTTCCAGCGTTCCGTCCGGAGGATGAGATCAATGTCGTCTGCGCACGCACGCTGGTACCTCGATCCACCCATCGCGTTCTTGACGTCGAAACGATCAATCAAAGGGAGATCGAGCTCACGCTCGACTCGATAGTTCCGGACGTACGTCCCGGGGACGTCGTCGAGAACGTGACGTGGAATCCGCGGGTCCAGATCGTGGGGAACCACTTCTCGCACATACCGACCCGAGGTGTCCTCGTCACGACGCGGGAGCCGGTGTTCATCGAACGAAACGTGTTCGAGCGAACCTGTCACAGCCCCGTCCTCATCGCGGACGATGCCGGCAGCTGGTTCGAGTCGGGGCCAGTCCAGAACGTGACGATCCGCGAGAACCATTTCATCGAATGCGGTGGCGCCGAGCAACCATCGATCTCCGTCGCCCCCGAGGTCACGGATCCGGCCTCGACCCGTCCGGTGCATCGAGGCATCGAAGTGACGCGCAATGTGACGACGACCCGCGACGCCGGGCTTCTCTACGCCAAGAGCACCCAGGGGATGTCTATCACGAGCAACGTCGTCGAGCGGACCGGAGCGGGTGCGCCTCGACTGCGTGAGCTTGTGACCTTCGAAGGCTGCTCCGAACTCGCCGCAAGCGGAAACGTGGCGCATGCCCGGACGTAGGGTGACACAGCGGCCCAGCTGATGATCCCCCTCGCACCTGCGGCTCCGTGAGAGGGAACTCCGCGGCCGCACACCAACCTCCCCAGCGCGATCAGAGCGCGAATGAGACCGCGGGCTGGCTCTCGAACTGCACGATCGTACCCGTCCGGCGGGCGCGTTCGGCCGCGAACACGACGCGGTGACTCGCGAGGCTCTCGCGCGCGCCGCTTGCGAGCTCGGTTGGCTCTCCACTTCGGATGGACTCGACGAACGCCCGGACGAGACCGATGTCGCCACCCGCGTGCCCGTCGGCCGCCGCGTGCCCCATCGCGTCGGTATCGATCCGTCTGGTGGTCCCCGTCATGAAGTCGAAGATGTCGATCATCTGACCGTCCGCCGTGATCTGGCCCTTCGTCCCGAAGATGCGGGTCTTGCGGTGAGAACCTTCGGAGAGTGCCGTGAGGGTGAAGCTCACGAGGACATCTCCTTCGAACTGCATCTGCACCACCTGGTGGTCGACCACGTCGTTGTCGCTCGCCCAGACGCATCGGCCGTAGGGACCGAACTCCAGTGCGCGCTCGACGGCCTCGGACGTCAACTCCCCGGCCATGACCCGGGCCATGTAGTCCTCGCCGGGACCGGGCGATTCAGAGATCCCCCTCCGATAGAAGCGCAGGGCCGAGAATGGGCAGCTGGGCTCGATGGCGCAGGTGATGCAGCGATCCGACGCGCCTGCGGGGCGGTTCTCCCCCTCGGAAGTAGGACAAGCTGCCGAACGAGGACACCCTCTCCAACGGTCTGCCCACGATGGCGCAGAGCCAGTCGATGTCGTGGCATGACTTCTGTAGCAGAAGCGAACTGCTCTCATCCTCGCGGCGCCAGTTGCCGCGGACGAAGGAGTGGGCGAAGTGCCAGTGCCCGATCGGCTCGAGATGCTCGATGTTGACGATGTCGCCGATGACACCCTGACGCAGGAGGTCCTGCAGCACGAGGGTGAAGGGTGTGTAGCGCAGCACGTGCGCTACCGCGAAGCGAACGCCCGCCGCCTCGACAGCGTCGACGATCCGGATGCAGTCCTCCTCGGTCGTCGCCATCGGCTTCTCGAGCAGAATGTCGTAGCCCTTTTCGGCGAAGGCCAGAGCAGCCTCTACGTGCTGATCGTCCAGAAGACTGATAACCATGATGTCCGCCAGCCGAGGCGCGGCCGCAAGGTCTCGCCAATCCGTGAAGAGGGCGTCTTCTCGCAGCCCGAACTGCTCGCCGAATCGGCGCCTCTGGCCCTCGCGGGGCTCAGCCACGGCCACCACTCGAACAGGCGCGTGAAGCGACACGGCAGCCTCGGCATAGGCGAAACCTCGCGCGCCCGCGCCCGCGACGGCCATCGTGAGCGTGGCGGTGCTTGTCATCGACTCGTTCATCCCTTTGTCGCCCCTGCGATCAGACCCTTGACGAAGTAGCGCTGGAAGAAGAGGAACAGCAGCAGAATCGGGATCGTGGCCAGCACCATGAATGCGAACACCGCTCCGTAGTCGGACGTGTATTGGCTCACTGAGCGGTACAGACCGACCGTGACAGTCGTCCCGCTGCCCGGCCCCAGAACGATCAGCGGCATGATGAAGTCGTTCCAGACACCGACCGCTGTGAAGATGAGCACCGTCGCGACGGCCGGGCGCATGAGCGGGAACACGATCTGCCAGAAGATGCGGAATGGTCCGGCGCCGTCGACGGCGGCAGCCTGCTCGAGCTCGATGGGGATGCTTCGAACAAAGCCCATGAACACGAGGATCGCGAAGGGCATGGCGCCCGCGACGTTGACGATTATCAGACCGGGAATCGTTCCGATGAGCCCGGCACTGAGGAGGATCTGGATGATCGGCTGGATGATGGAGGCGCCGGGGATCATCATCCCGACGACGATCAGCACGACGATGACCTGGGTGACCCGCCCGGTGTTGCGCGCGAGGTAGTACGCGCAGTTGCTCGCGAGGATGATCGTCGCGAACACCGAGAGCACGGTGATCTGCGTGCTGTTGATCAGTCCGTTCCAGAAGAGACCGTCTGACCGCGACAGCACCGAGATGAAGTTCTCGAGGGTCGGCGGTGCCGGGAGAGCCGCCGGGTTGGAGAAGATGGCGCTGCTCGGCTTGAGAACATTCACCACCACCAGGTAGATGGGAACCGAGAAGATCAGCGCGATGAGCACACCCACCAGGACGCGTATCGGACCGTAGGAGTTCTCGCGGTCGATCGGGCGACGTCGACGAGGAGCGATGGTGGTCACAGGTCCACCTCCCGCCGCTGCAGTGCGCGGAGGACGAAGATCGACACGAAGGCGATGATCGCCAGCATGACGGTCGCCATCGCCTGCCCATATCCGACTTGGCCGGCTTCTACGCTGTAGCGGACGATGTCGAATGCGAGAGTGTTCGTCGTGCCCACGCCTGGGCCGCCGTTGGTGATGACCTTGACTTGGTCATACACCTTGAATCCGCCGATGAGGCTGAGGGTGACGGTGATGGTGACAACAGGTGCGAGGAGTGGCCACGTGACGGTGCGGAACCGGGCGAAGCGCCCCGCACCATCGATCTCTGCAGCCTCGAGGAGCTCGCGCGGTATTCCCTGCAGGCCGGCGAGGAACAGAACGACCGCGACGCCGAGAGACTGCCAGCAGATGACTCCCGCGATCGAATACAACGCCAGATTCGGATCGGAGACCCAGCCGGGGGGATCCGCGACTCCGAGGTTCTTGAGCATCGAATTCAGCAGCCCGTCGTCGCTGAGAATCATGCCCCACGTGACGCTGACGACCACCGAGGACAGGACGATGGGCACGAAGAACGCCGCCCGCAGGGCATTGAAGATCCAGCCCGCGCGATCGAGCAAGATCGCGATGCCGAGTCCGAGCGCATTCGGAACGACGGTGATCAAGGCGGCGATGATCACCGTGTTCGATAGAGCATGCAAGAAGGCGGGGTCCTGGAACAGCCGAACGTAGTTCTGCAGACCGATGAACTCCACGGTCGCCCGGAACTGGTTCGCATCTGTCGTGCTGGTGCCGATCGCGACGACCATCGGGATGATCACGAGCGCCAGATAGATGACGAGCGCCGGGAGGACGAACAGGGCGAACTGGAGGGCACGGCCCCGTCTGCGCCTCGGGAAGACGGCTCGCGTCGCCGTCCTCGCTGGCATGCGTGCGACTTGAAGCGCGGTCATGAGGACTCCATCGGTTGAGGGGACGAGAGATCGGAGAGGAGGCGGTCGATGAGGGCCGCCTCCTCCCTGAGCGTCACTCGGTTACGGCGAGCTCGTCCCACTTCTTGTCGAGATACTCCCCATATGCCTCGGGGGTCATTCGGCCGTTGATGAGATCGATCGTGGCCGGGTCCATCGCTCCGGCGAATCCGGGCGGCGTCATGCCCGTCGAGTTCGCCCAGGCAGCGACGATGGAGTCCGAATCGAATGCCGCACGGTAAGCGTCGAGCGTCGCGAGGTAAGCGTCGCCCATTCCCTCGGGCACGTCGAACTGCGGCGGGATCAGCGATGCGTCGGCGATGGTGTTCTTCTCGACGTTCTTGGGATTGGTGATGAACTCGAGAGCGACCTTCTTCGCGAGGTCGACGTCGGGCGCGTCGGCGCTCACGACGATCGCAGGCCCACCCGTGGGAACGGGAACGATGTTCTTTCCCTCGTCGTTCGGCATGGCGAAGACGCCCAGCTCGAAGTCGAGTCCCTTGTCGGCGGTCGCCGCGAACCAGTTGCCCATGACGTACATGGCAGCGTCCTGATCGAGGAACGACTGCTCGACCTCGGGGTACGTGCGGCTGAGGCCGTCCATATCGAAGTACCCGGCCTTCGCGAGGTTCGCCACCTTCTCAGTCGTTGCGAGAAACTCCGGGTCGGTGAACGACACCTCGCCCGCCGCCTTCTTGGTGAACCAGTCCGGGTCGTTGCCCATGATGTCCGATGCGATGATCGCAGATGACGTCATGCCGGCCACCCAGGTGTCTTCTCCACCGCCACCCAGCTCGAGCGGAGTGATGCCGGCATCCTTGAGCTTCGCGCACGCGTCCTCGAACTCATCCCAATTCGTGGGCACCGAGTCGATTCCCGCCCGCTCGAACGCATCCTTGTTGTAGTAGACGAGGGGAATCGCTTGGGCTCCGATGCCCGGAGGGCCGTAGATCTTTCCATCGACGACCCCCTGGAAGCCGGGAGGGATCTCGAGGTCACCCAGCTCATCTTCGGACCACTCGGCGAGTTGGCCCTTCGCGACGAAAGGCAGGAGCGAGGCTCCGCCGAGCCAGATGTCAGGCGCCTGACCGGAGGCGTACAGGCTCTGCATGTACTCGAGGGTGTTCTCGCCGACGATCTTGTTGATCTTCACCCCGGGGACGGCCTTCTCGGCGTTCGCGATCGTTTCGTCCCAGTACTCCGGCGTGAGGTTGGGCGTCTCGAACGTGAAGAACGTCAGTTCGACATCCTCCCCGTCGCCGGCGGCGCCGGATCCTGTGGAACCTCCGGCCATACAAGCCGTGAGCATGATTGAGCCGGCTGCCAGCGCGGCGACGGCGAGGGTCATCCTTCGCATGTTTGTCTCCTTCGACGAATGCAATGACTTGATGCGGGTCAGCTGACGATTAGTAAAATAATCTTCTTTGCTAATCGTTACCGACGATGTTTGCAGAGATGGTTCACTCGGTCAAGCGGCGTGACTGAATCGAGACCGTCGGTTCTGGATTCGCCGCCACCGGCTGCTGAGCGCCGCGATTTCACAGAGTCTCTGTAGATTGAGTCCACGAAATAGTAGGTCAAGGAGAGAGCATGAGTTCAACGGGCGGCGACCCATCCTTCCTTCGGCGCTTGAACTCCTCGGCCACTCTCAAGGCGCTCCACGACGAGACATTCACGGCGCCGGACGGGCACGGAGCCGGACTGAGCGTGACCCAGCTGGCGGAGGCGATCGGAGTGTCCCGCCCCACCGCGGAGGAGGCCGTCGACGCTCTCCACACTGCTGGCTGGGTCGATGTCCTCGCGCCTGTGAGCCTCGATCGCCGCTCGGCCGGACGTCCGGCGAGGCGCTTTCGATTTCGTGAGAACGCGGGCTATGTCGTCGGCGTGGATGTGGAGGCGACGGCGGTCGCCGTTGCGGTGGCGGACCTCGCGGGCACGGTCGTCGGCCGCATCCGTCGCGACGCGCCTCCACTCCTGCCCGCCGACGCCCGCCTCGCTCTCATCCGCGATTCCATCGGGGCTGTGCTCAGAACTGCCAGGGTCGCGAAGAAGAAGGTTCTCGGCGGAGCCGCGGGATCGACGGGGATCGTCGACCCTGACGGGCGCATCGTCCGCAACAGCCTTCCCGGCTGGGAGGGGATCCATCTCGCCGACGAGCTCTCGAGGATGATCGGCGCGCCGGCGAGCGCCTACAACCATCTTCGGCTCGGCGCGCTCGGCGAGCGCTGGCGCGGCGCCGCCCAGCACGCCGACCATGTGGTGCACCTTCACGCGGGGCAGCGGATGGGATTGGGCATCGTCGTGGCCGGTCGCCCACTGGTGGGCGCACACGGAGCGGGCGGTGAATTCGATCTGCGGGTGGGCCGCGGCTGGCTGGACGCCTACCTCGTACTTCTCGAGCACCCGCTAGGTGTCACGCTGACGGAGTTCAGTGCAGGCGTCGGCGGCGACCTCGGGGACGCTCGCCCCATCTTCTCGGCCGCTGCCACCGGAGACGAATCGGCACGTGACGCGGTCGCCAGCTTCACCACGACGGCTGCCGAGTTGGTGGCGCCCATCATCAGCGCGTTCGATCCAGAAGTCGTCGTGATCGCTGGCGACCTCGCGCTGGCGGGCGATGTCGCGCTCGAACCGGTCAGGAAGGTCCTGGAACTGAGCGGTGTCATCCCGCCCGAAGTTCGCGTGTCGACTCTCGGAGAAGAATCGATCAGCCTCGGCGCCATCCGGTCCGCGCTCGACGAGGTCGAGGAACGGCTGTTCGAACCCCCATTTCCCCTCGTCAGCGTCTAGCACGGTCCGCGCGGCGGTCGGCACGAGAGCCGCCGGAAATCGAAGGGCAAGGCTCGCCCGCACGCCCCGCGGGCGGGGGGCGTTCATGCCGCAGCGCACGTCGTCACTCGCGGAGGAAGCCAGGGGAAGGCTGGCCCGGGTCGCCGCGGAAATCCCAGCCGATGCCGGGCCGGTCGATCGCGCGCACCATGCCACGATCGTCCACCTCCGCGGGTCGCTGAACCGGGTTGGAGTAGATGAGAGCTTCATAGAACGTCGTACCGGCGATCGCCATGCTCAGATGCTGATTGGGCAGCCCTCCGCCATGAACCTCGGAGCGGATGAGGTGCGAGTCCGCCAGGTGCGCGATTCGCATCGAGCCGGTGATCCCACCGCGCAACGTCGCGCCGGTGCGGACCGCTGCCGCCACTCCCGTCGAGATGAAGTCCGCCGTATTCATGTGGGCACCGGGCGACACCTCCCCGACCAGCAGCGGGACATCGACGCGTCGGCCCAGCTGCCGGTAGGCAGTCACGCTGTATTCGCGCATCGGCTCCTCGTACCAGAGGTAGTCGGCCCCGGAGAGGGCGTCACCCAGATAGATCGCGTCGAGAAGATCGAACCCACCGGAACCGTCGTACATGAGAGGGATGTCCGGCCCGACGTGCTCTCGCAATGCCTCGCTCAGGCGCGCGTCCCGCCTGGCGTCCCCCCACGCATGGAGCTTGATGGCCGAGAAGCCCAGCTCGAGACACTGGTCCGCGACATCCAGGTACTCCTCGACGCTGCCGAACGTCGCCGTGGACGCATACGCCGGGATCTCTCGACGGAACGAACCGATGACCGCGTGCACGGGCATCCCCGCGGCCTTGCCTGCGACATCCCACAGCGCGACATCCACGACACCGGAGACGTAGAGAGGCAGGTACTCCACGCGATCCAGTTCCCAGAGACGGTTCCAGAGATATTCGCGAGCCAGTGGGTCCGCGCCGACGAGCTCTCCTCGGAGGCGCCGATCGACGAGGTCTTCGAGTATCAAGCCGCGCGGGCAGAACGCGAACCCGTCCACCCCGACGTCTGTCCGGATCGCAAGCCAGGCGCCGATCGACGCCGGTTCGGAGCCGGCGAGTCCAGCGCGCCAGCGAAATGACGGCTGAGCCGGAACGTCGACGAGTTCGACGTCGAGGGAAGTGATGCGCATTGAAGCTCCGATGGTGTTGTTGTGGAGGTCAAACCTGCATGTTTATGATCGTAGATAGCAGATTTCAATCGTTTGCGATCATAGTTCCATCATTGACGGCGAGGAAGACCATGACCGCCCCAACTCCCGCGGTAACAGCCGAACCCAGGACTGACGCGCCCGGACCCGGCGCTTACATGGAGAGCGAGCTCACCTCGCAACCGGACACATGGGCCCACGCGGCCGCGATCGCCGCCGAGCAGCGTCTGCTTCCCGCTCACGGAGAGCGCGTCGCGGTCATCGGATGCGGCACGTCCTGGTTCATGGGTCAGTCGTACGCGTGGCTCCGAGAGGCGGGAGGTTTCGGGGAGACCCACGCCTTCGCGGCGTCGGAGGCCCTCCTCCACCGCGGTTACGACTCCGTAGTCCTGCTGAGCCGCTCCGGCACGACAAGCGAAGTGCTGGAGGTCTCGCAGCGGATCCCGGCGGGCACGCGCACCATCGCGGTGGTCGGGGATGCGGCATCCCCCCTCATCGATCTCGTGGATGATGTGGTGGCTCTCCCGTTCGCCGATGAGCAGTCCGTCGTGCAGACGCGGTTCGCCACCACGGCGCTGGCGCTCTTCCGCGCATCTTTGGGCGAATCGATGACCAGAGCGATCGAGCACGCCGGCGTGACGATTCAAGTCGACATAGATCCGGAGCTCGTGGAAGCGGACCAGTTCACCTTCCTCGGGCAGGGATGGACCGTCGGGCTCGCTCACGAGGCCGCGCTCAAGATGCGCGAAGCTGCGCAGTCGTGGACGGAGTCTTACCCGGCCATGGAGTATCGCCACGGTCCCATCTCGATCGCCGCGCCCGGACGCGTGACATGGCACTTCGGCCCACCGCCGGCGGGCCTGGCAGGCGAAGTTGCGGCCGCGGGAGCCCGATTCGAATGCGACGACTTCGATCCCATGGCGCAGCTCGTACTTGCGCAGCGTGTTGCCCTCCAGCGCTCGCGCGCGCGGGGACTCGACCCCGACTCGCCGCGCAACCTCACCCGCTCCGTCATTCTCGACGCCTGACGTGGGCACGGATCCGTCGACATCGCGGCCGACCTCGCTCGGCGCGGGGGAAGCCGTCATGGCGTTCGACGTAGGCGGCACCGACACGAAGTCGGCCGTTATCGATGCCCAAGGTGAGGTGAGGAGGCTTCGGCGAACGCCGACGCCGCATGACGCCGCCGACCGGCTCGACGGCGTGTTCCGGACGCTTGAGGACTTGGCCGGCGACCTGCGTCGCACGCATCCCGAGTCACCGCCCGTCGCTGCGGGGCTCGTCGTACCGGGCATCGTCGATGTGGACCGCGGTCTTGCCGTCTATGCAAGCAACATGGGATGGCGTGACGCCCCGATCAGGGAGCGCGCGCGTGAGGCACTCCAGCTTCCCGTGGCGTTCGGACACGACGTCTCCGCGGCGGGCGTGGCCGAGCATCGCCTCGGAGCAGGGCGCGGCATGTCGGATCTCGTCGTACTGGTTCTGGGAACGGGCATCGCGGGCACGCTGATCATCGGGGGCCGCTTGCACCTTGGTGGGGGGTACGCGGGCGAGATAGGGCACTCCCCCGTGGCCGAGGATCCGCGCTGCATCTGTGGGGGCCGAGGATGTCTGGAAGCCATCGCGTCGACTCGCGCCATCGTCGATGGGTACCGCGAGCTGTCGGGACGCACGGTCTCCGGGGCCCGTGAGGTCGTCGCGCTCGCGGCGACGGGCGATCACGACGCGGTGACCGTCTGGAAGCGCGCGCTCGACGGGCTCGCCTTCGCAGTGACCGTCATATCGTCGACCATCGCCCCGGAGGCGATCGTGATCGGCGGAGGACTCTCGGGGGCGGGCCGTTCGCTGTTCGAACCACTTGCCGCGCGCGTCGATGCGCGACTCACCTATCAACGGCGTCCGGCGCTCCGCGCCGCCCAACTGGGGGGCGATGCCGGCTTGCTCGGCGCCGCGCTTTTCGCCCGCGAATGGGGTGCGCGGTGATTCTGACAGTGACCCCCAATCCTGCAGTCGACCTGACTTGGCATGTGCCTCGGCTGAGCCGCGGCGGCACGCACCGCGTCTCCCCCGCGGTCGCGCGAGCCGGCGGCAAGGGCATCAACGTCGCGCGGGTGCTCCATGAGCTCGGCCACGACGTCCTTGCGCTCGCCACCGCCGGAGGATCGACCGGTGAACAGTTCACCGCGGACCTCGATGAGTCGGGGATCCCCTACCAGCTGATCGCGACGGGCTCCGCTACACGGTTGAGCGCGGCCATCGTAGAGGAGGAGCCCGCGGAGACGGCGATCTTCAACGAAGACGGCACGCCGTTGACCCGCGTCGAAGGGGAGCGGCTGGCGGCGGCCGCGGAGGCCCACGCGAGATCCGCCGCGGCTGTCGCGATCAGCGGAAGCCTGCGCGCAGGCTTCGGCCCTGACGAACTGCGGCACGTCGTGGAGCGGGTCGCCCGCTGGGCGCCCGTCGTCGTGGACACGAGCGGGCCGGGAATCCTCTCCGCCGCAGACGGCGGTGCGCACGTGCTCAAGCCCAATCGGGAGGAACTCCGTGCGGCGACCGGGCTGGACGATCCCGGCGAGGGGGCCAGGAGACTCCTGGCCCGGGGCGCGCGACTCGTGATCGTCTCGTCGGGTCCGGACGGCCTCCTCCTTGTCGCAGCCAGCGGCGACGTGATCAGCGCCCGGCTTCCATTTGCTCTGCGCGGCAACGCAACGGGCGCGGGCGATGCACTCGTTGCCGCGATCGCAGCCGGTCTCGCCTCCGGCGTCGACCTGCTGTCGTCCGACGATGCCGCCCACACCGCACGACTCTCTCTCGCGCGGCGCGCGGCGGCGTGGTCGGGGGCGGCGGTGCTCATGCCACTGGCGGGGGAACTCAGCCCCGAACATCTCACGCTCGAGCATGACGTCGTCGTCACTTCGCGGAGGGGCGCGGCATGACGCTCACCCCGACGCGAGTGCTGCTTCAGGAAGCGCGCGACGCCGCGCGAGGTCTCGGCGCCTTCAATGTCATCCACCTGGAGACGGCCGAGGCGCTCGTCGCCGGAGCTGAGGAGGCCGGGTTACCCGTCGTCCTGCAGGTATCCGAGAACTGCATCCGCTACCACGGAGGGTTCGACCCGGTCACCAAGGCCGTTCTGGCGGTCGCGGATGCCTCCTCAGCGAGGATCGCCGTGCACCTGGATCACGCCGAAGATCCCGATCTCGCGCTCCGCGGGATCGACGCCGGCTTCGGCTCGGTCATGTTCGACGGCGCGAAGCTCGAGTTCGAAGAGAATGTGCTCTGGACGCGTCGTGTGGTCGAACGCGCGCACTCTGCCGGCGTTCTGGTCGAGGCGGAACTCGGGGAGGTGGGCGGCAAGAACGGGGCACACACGCCAGGGGTGAGAACGGACCCCGACGAGGCCCGGGACTTCGTCGCCCAGACCGACGTGGATGCTCTCGCCGTCGCCGTCGGCTCGTCGCACGCGATGACCGAGCGAGTCGCAGACATCGATGTGGAGCTCATTGCGCGCTTGTCCCACGCCGTGCCTGTGCCACTCGTGCTGCACGGGTCATCGGGCGTTCCCGATGCGAGGATCGTCGACGGCATCCGCGCGGGGCTCTCGAAGATCAATGTCTCCACCCATCTGAGCAATGTCTTCACCTCGGCCGTTCGGCGGTACCTCGCCGACCACCCGACGGCAGTCGACTCTCGCGCATACTTCTCGACAGGGCGAGACGCGGTGCGGACCGAATCCGCACGGTTGCTCACACTGTTCGCCGACAACGAGAGGCCTTGATGAATCGCGCCGAAAGACTCAACGCAGTCCTCGACCTGCTCGCCGAGAACCAGCGCGTGGAGGTCGACGAGATCGTGCAGCGACTCGGTGTCTCGCCGGCTACGGCCAGACGCGACCTCGATGCCCTGGCGGAGCAGCACCTGCTCAGCAGAACCCGCGGAGGCGCCATCGCCCAGTCGGTGGCCTACGACCTGCCGATGCGATACAAGAATCTGCAGCGTCGTGATGCGAAGGCGTCGATCGGCCGTGCGGCGAGTGGACTCGTGCCCCGCGGCGCCGTGATCGGCCTTTGTGGCGGCACCACGTCGACGGCGATCGTCGACGCCCTCCTCGCCCGGGCCGACATCATGGCCGCCTCCGATGAACCTGGGCTCACCGTCGTGACCAACGCGATCAACATCGCGATGCAGCTCGCTACGCGCCCGCAGATCAAGACGGTGCTGACAGGCGGTGTTCTGCACGCTCGTTCATACGAGCTGGTCGGGGCGTATGCGGACGCCGTGCTCGCCAATGTCAGCCTCGATATCGCCTTCATCAGCGTCAACGGGATCGATCCGCTCGCGGGACCCACCTCCTTCGACGAACGCGAGGCGGCGGTCAACGGACTCATGGCGATCCGCGCAGCACAGGCCGTCATCGTCGCGGATGCGTCGAAGCTCGGTCGGCGGGCCTTCGCATCCATCGGTCACCCCGGACTCTTCTCGACGATCATCACCGACGCCGCGGTCACCGACGACCAGCGCCGCAGCCTCGAAGACCAGGGCTACGAGATCATCGTCGCCTGATCGCCATCGGCCAGTATCATGCCTGTTTCCCGGCGATAGGCCGAACGGTGGCGGCCAGCCCCAGGCCGCCCAATGCGTCGTCGATTCGGATGAGCTCGTTCCACTTCGCGGTGCGTTCACCCCTGGTGATCGAGCCGACCTTGACGATGTCTGCTCCCCAGCCCACTGCCAGATGCGCAACCGAGACATCCTCGCTCTCTCCCGAGCGCGCCGAGACGATGACACCGAGGTGGTGGGCCCGTGCCGCCGCTACGGCGCGCGCTGCGCCGGTCACCGTTCCGACTTGATTGACCTTGATGAGCACGGCGTCGACCGCCTGCTCGCCGGCGGAGAAGGCGATGCGGTGGGCGTCGGTCACCAGGAAGTCGTCGCCGACGACCGTCGTCCGCTCACCGGTATTCGCCACCGCGAGCTGCATGCCCTCGAGGTCGTCCTCGCCCGCTGGGTCCTCCAGCGTCGCAATCGGGTACTTCTCGCAGAGCCGATGCAGCTCGGCGATCCACTCCGCGGTCCGGAGGGTGCGGCCTTGCACGTGGTAGCCGTCGGGACCGGCGAACTGCGTCGCCGCGATGTCGAGCGAGATCGCCATGTCGACGCCGGGCTCGAGGCCCGCTCGTTCGATGCCCTCGATGAGGACGTCCAGCGCGTCCTCGGTGCCGCTCACCTCTGGCCAGTGCCCGCCTTCGTCGGCGACTCCTCGCCGGGGTCCGCGTCCGGCGAGCACCTCGCCCACGGTGCGGTACACCTCGGCGACGTGGAGGAAGGCATCCTGGATCGTCACCGCTGACAGCGGCATGACCATGAAGTCCTGGACGGCCGTTCGGTGAGCCGCGTGCGCTCCCCCACCGAGGATCTGGATCTGCGGCCGGGGAATGGCGTGCGGGCTCGGATCCAGGACCGCCCAGGCGGGGACGCCGCGGCTCGCGGCTGCTGCATGAAGCGCGGCGAGCGAGGCCGCCGTGGTGGTGTTCCCACCCACCGGACGGCCGCGAGGGGACTCATCGACGCTGTCGAGACGCGCCAGGATGTCGTCGATCGCCTCCTGATCGCGGACGTCGAGCCCGACCAGTGCAGGCGCGACGATCTCCTCGGCGAGCCGCACCGCCATGGACACATCTCTGCCTCCCAGCACGTCGCCCCCGTCGCGGAGCTCGAGGGCTTCCCTGCGCCCGGTTGAGGCACCCGCGGGCGCGATGCCGCGACCGCGGGCGCCACTCGCCGCGGTCAGCTCGATCTCGACGGTGGGCACGCCGCGGGAGTCCCACACTCGGCGTGCTCGCAGAGCCGTGATCGGATCCGTCATCGGGGCGTCCCTTCGCCAGCGGTCGGATGTAGGAGCAGCCGCACGGGGGCTCCCGTGCGCAACGCCTCGATGGTGGCGTTGCGAACGCGGCCGCGAGCAGCGGCGTCGAGGTACTCGACAGGTGAAGCGCCCTCGACTCGCGCCAGCAGAAGGGCTGGAAGGATGCGGTCGACGCGTCTGGTCGCGGCATCCGTGTGCTCCCAGTCGACCCGCCGAAGATAGGCGGCGCGGAGGACGTCGGCGGCCTGATGCAAGTCCGCTGCGCGGTGGGGCAGATGCACCGCCTTGAGTTCGAGGTGGGTGAGACAGAACGCGACGTCGAACGCCGGGTCACCCCACGTCGCGCATTCGGCATCGAGGATCACAGGATGCGGCCCCACGAGGATGTTCTTGGGGCTCACGTCGCCGTGGACGAGCGCGAGTCGCGTGCGGCGAAGCTCGTCGATCACCTCGTGCAAGGGCGTCTGCACCTCCGGCACCGCGGCGGCAGTGCGCACGAAATAGGGCTCGATGCGGAGCGCCTCGAACAGCTCAGCGTTGTCGAAGCGCTCAGCGAGCCCTGGCGTGCTGACCGACGCGGCGTGAATCCGCCCGAGGGTTTCGCCAAGGGATGCCGCGACCTCGACGTCGATCCGTCCCGCGAGCAGCTCCGCCTTCCAATTGCGGTGCGCGGCAGGATCGAGGTACTCGAGCGCCATGGTGAAGGACTCCGCGTCGAACACGAGCACGCGGGGACAAGATCCGGGCGCGACCGAGCCTGCGAAGTCCAGCCAGGCCGCCTCGGATGCGACACGCCCCAGCGGGGCACGCCACTCCGCCTCGACCTTCAGCCGCTCGAGTGCGCGCTTGAGCACGAAGGACCCGCGCTCGGTGCGGACGAGCCGGATGTCGGACGAGACGCCCCCCGTGAGCGGCTCCTCCTCGTACGGCTCGCCCCGTGCGATGAGGCCGACCCGCTCGAGTAGGGCTCGTTCCGCGGTCGCCTCGCAGGCCCCGCCGGCCGCCGCAGCGGGATCCGTCGACTCCAGCAGTGCAGGATCGATCACGCGACCCGAACCGATCGCTTCGCAGGGTGGCCGTACCAGGCATGTTCGAGTCCGCGGATGTATCCGATCGCGAAGAGGCGGCCGAGGGTCTCGTAGCCGGGGCGGCTGTTGGTCTCGCCGTCGAGCGTCGGCACATGGTCGGGGCGCATGACTCCACCGAAGCCGATCTCGTAGTACGCCTCCATGCACGCGGGCATGTCGGTCTGACCCTCGTCGTGGAAGGTCTCCTGGAACTCGGCAGGCGTGCCCTTGACGTCGCGGAAATGGACGAACGGGATCTTCTCGGTGCCGAACTCGCGGATGAGGTCGGGGATCGCCGTCGTCCCGTCGAGCACCTCGGGCATGAGTGCGAAGTTGCCCTGGCAGAACGTGATGCCGTTCGCCGCGGACGGATGCAGCGCCGCGAGGCGGCGGAACGCCGCGACGGAGCTCATGATGCGCGGCAGGTTGCGGTCGAACGGCTGCGGCGGATCATCGGGGTGCATCGCCAGGCGCACTCCGGCGGCCTCCGCCTCGGGGACGACGGCGTCGAGGAAATACGCGAGGGCGTCCCACATCTGCTCGTGCGTGACCTCACCCTCATCCACGAGGCGAGGAAGCGCGTCGGTGTCGGCCTTACGGTAACCGGTCACGAGCGCGCCGCCTCGTGCGGGGATCGCGATGTCCGTGCGGCCCCAGCTGGACAGCGCCATCCAGTTGTACGCGAGGGTCGGGATGCCGAGCCGCCCCATCGCGCGGATCTGCTCGATGACCTGGTCGATCTGCGCGTCGCGGCCTTCGAGGCCCAGGCGCGCCTTGTCGAGCGGGGCCGTGTCCTCCGTGGCGACGAGCCGGAAGCCGTATTCGTCGTAGATCTCGATGTTCCGCTTGAGTGCCCTCTCACTCCAAGGCACGTCTTCGCGGTCGTCGGGCCTCCAACCGCCGGCGCCGACCGAGGGAAACATGCGCTGGTCCTGCTCGGCGCCGTTGAGCCCGCCGACGACGTTGTCGACGCCGACCTGGCGGATGAGCTTCCAGGATGCCTCAGGCCGGGGCGGCAGGAATTCGCCGAGTTCGATCATTTCTGGAGGTCCTCTCGGGTTCGTCAATCACTCGTCGACCGGATGCGGGCCGACAGACAGTCAGTCCTTGGCCGGCAGGGCCGCGGCGATGCGTGCGAGCAACCCGCCGTCGGCGCGCAGCTCGGCCCCGGTGATGAAGCTCGCGGCGTCGCTGGCGAGGAACGACACCGCTTCGCCGATCTCCCTCGGCTGCGCAACGCGGCCGAGCGCGTGCATTCGGCCCCAATCGGCGATCGTCGCTTCGACAGCCTCGGGCGTGCCCACGGAGAACATCGCGGCGGAGTGGCGGAGCATCGGCGTGTCGACCGAGCCCGGCGCGACGGAGTTCACCCGCACACCGTGATCGGCCTCGTCGACCGCGAGCGCACGCGTGAGCGCGTTGAGCGCACCTTTGCTCGCCGTGTACGCCACGACCTGCTGCTGCGTCGCCGTCGCCTGCACCGACGAGATGATCGTCACGGTGCCCTTGCGCTCGCGGATGTGCGGCAGCGCGGCGTGTGCCGCGAGGAAGACTCCGCGTACGTTGACGCCGAACACCTCGTCCCACGTCTCGACCGACGTCGAGACAGCGTCGCCGTAGCGCTGGATGCCTGCGGCGGTCACGAGGTGGTCGAGCCGGCCGTAGGCGCGGAGCGCGGCATCCACCGCTTCGATCGTCGTCTGCGGCCTGTCGATGGGTCCCCACGTGCCGGTCGCCTTGCCGCCGGCCGCGCCGATCGCGGCGACCGTCTCGTCGACGAACTCTTGGGTGAGGCCGTGGACGACGACCGATGCGCCCTTCGCGGCGAGCACCTCGGCGATGCCGCGGCCGATGCCTTGCGAGCCACCGGTGACGAGAACGACCCGTCCTGCGTGGATATCGACGTCGCCGTCCACGGCGACGCCCCTGTCTGCGCTCATGTCAGAACCCAGGCAGTGAGCGCAGGCTTCTGTCGCTCCCATGCTGTCTTGGATGGCGCTCCGAACGACCCTTTCTGCGGGACGATGAGGACGCCGTCCACCGCGGTATCGAGGTGTTGGCGGATGAGTTCGGAGCGCTCGAGATCCGACGAGACTGCGAGCCTGCTCAACTCGAGGGCTACGCTCACGCGATCGACAGCCGACGTGGGCGCCCCCTGTTGGTGAGCTCTTTCGGTGCGCATCAATTGCCTCCTTCATCGGCATGACGCGGACAATGTATCGCTTGTATACTAGTATGCAAAGCCCAGACACGAATGAGTTCCCGAGAGGTGGAGCACGATGACGGCACTCGACAACGCGGCCGAGGCCGGCGGCCGTGTGCGCGGCCGGTTCCGCGGGAGCAAGCTCGACAGTCTCGAGCCCTCTCGAGGTGCGCCCGGCTACTCGGCCGACTCGCGTGGCCGCATCTCGGACTATGTGTACGAGGAGCTCGGCGAGGCGATCCGGAGCCTGCGCCTGCACCCGGGGGCGACGCTCTCCGAGCCGGCCGTCGCGGCGTGGCTCAAAGTCAGCCGCGCGCCGGTGCGGGAGGCGTTCACCCGCCTGGCCGACCAGCGCCTCATCACGATCGTCCCGCAGGTGGGGAGCAAGGTCGCTCCGATCTCGATGCGCGACGTGAGCGACGCCGTCTTCGTGCGCAGCTCCCTCGAGACGGGTGCGTTCCGCCAGACGATCGCGGCTCAAGACCTCGACGTCACACAGCTGCAGGCGATGGTCGACCGCAATCGCGAGGCCCTGGAGCGGGGCGACGCGGAGGAGTTCTTCGACACCGACGAGCAGCTGCACCAGCTCGTCTTCGCCCTGGCCGGCGTCCCGCACCTGTGGGAGCTGGTGCGGGGCATGAAGGTGCATCTCGATCGGCTCCGCCGCATGAGCCTGAGCGCCGCGATCCACAACGCCGAACTCCCTCTCGAGCATCAGCGCATCGTCGACGCCATCGTCGACCGCGATGAGGCGGCGGGCACGGCGGTCATCCATCTGCACTCGCATCGCGTCCTCGCAGACACGACGAGCCTGCAGGCGGAGTACCCCGACTACTTCGCCTCCTGAGCTCACCGACCGATCCTCGGACAATGCGCGGGAGCGCGCTGAGATCATCCACAGCGGACGACGAAGGAGTCCCATGGTCGAAACCCCGACCGTCGCAGTGCAGCGCCGAGCCGAGTGCGGGGAAGGGCCCGTGTGGGATGCCGCCGCCGGCGTCCTGCACTGGGTGGACATCATCCCCGGCGAGATCCTCCGCACTGATCTCGACACCGGTAGGACGACCGTCACGAGCTACCCCGAGATGGTAGGCGCCGTCGCCCAGCGTGCGCACGGCGGAATCGTCGCCGCCGTCGCGAGCGGCTTCGCGGGGCTCGACCAGAACGGGGTCGTGGACCGGCGCGTCGACTGCCTCGCCGGGGGCACCCGGATGAACGACGCCAAGGTCGCCCCCGACGGGCGCTTCTGGGCAGGCAGCTGCGCGATGGACTTCGCCGAGGGCGCCGGAGGTCTGTGGATGCTCGACCAGGACTGGGTGGCCACCCTCGTCGTCGACGGGCTCACTCAGCCCAATGGGCTCGACTGGAGCTGCGGGCGGGACGCCTTCTATCTGGTCGAGACTCAGGCTCGCCAGGTGCTGCGTTTCGCCTGGGATGTCGAGCGCGGCACAATCGATGGGGCACCGACCGTCCTCATCGACGCCGACGCCTTCACCGGGTATCCGGACGGGCTGTGTGTCGACACGCGCGGCCATCTCTGGATCGCCGAGTTCGCCGGTGCCGCCGTGCACGAGTTCACGCCGAACGGCGAGCGCCTCCGTACAATCGCGATCCCGACCCCGCAGCCGACCTCGTGCGCCTTCGTCGGGCCAGACCTGGACGAGCTGTGGGTGACTTCGGCCGCGTTCCAGCTCGACCTCGCGGACGACGCCGATGCTGGATCGATCTTCCGCCTGCGCGACCTCGGCGCGACCGGTCTCCCCCTCGACCCCATTCGGTGGCTGACGTGACGATCACCCTCGCTGGGAGACGGTTCGAGGTCGTCGTGGCCCCTGAGCGGGGCGCCGACATCGTCCAGGTCACCGACCTCCAGACGGGCACCCCGCTCCTCGCGGTCTCGCCGACGGGGCTTGTGGCGACGCCTCCGTCGGGAGCCGGCTCGATGGCCGAGTGGCTCGCGGGCTACCCCGGCGGGTGGCAGCTGCTGGTCCCCAATGCCGGTCCCGAGCGCACCCACGGCGGAGTGACTCAGGGCTTCCACGGCGAGGCGGCGCTGGCGCGCTGGAACGTGATCGCGCAGTCTGCGGCGTCCTGCGATCTCGAGACGTGGCTCGCGACCGCTCCCCTGCATCTGCATCGGACCGTGACCGCGGATGCCGAGGGGCTCACGGTCACCGACCGGATCCGCAATCTCTCGCCCCAGACCGTGCACGCTCGCGTCATGCAGCATCCCGCCTTCGGCGCCCCGTTCCTCGACGCCGACGCCTTCCTCGAGGTGCCAGCGGCGACGGTGATCGCCGACGGCGAGGCCCCCGGCAGCCTTGCCGCGCACGGCCACGTCGGCACGCCGGCCGAGGTGCTCGGCGCGCACGTCGGGGATCGCGGCATCAGCCTTCCGGGGCCCGGCGCGCGAGAGTCGGTCTTCGCCGCCTTCACCGACTTCGCCCGTCCGGAAGCGACCTTCCACAGCCCGAACCGCGGCTTCGGCGTGCGCCTCTCGTGGGATGCCGCAACCTACCCGCATGCGTGGTTCTGGATCGAGGCGAACGCTGGGTCGGGATGGCCGTGGTTCCGCAGGCTCTACGCCGTCGCTGTCGAGCCGTCCAACGTGCTGCCGGGGGAAGGGCAGACCTCGCGGGGCGATTCGCGCGGCGGCCCGGGAGTCGCCCTCGACCCCGACCACCCCCTCATCACAACCACACGACTGTCGCGCGTGACGGCTTCGAGCTGATCGCGCGCCTGCAACCACAAGAAGGAGAACCCATGCGCTTCGCACGAATCGGCCAGCCCGGCGAGGAGATCCCGGTGGCCCTGGTGGGCGATCGACTGCTCGACCTGCGCACCATCACTCACGACATCGACGGCCGTTTCCTCTCCACGGATCCCGTCCGCCAAGTCCTGCGGGCGGCGGACGAATTGCCGGTGCTCGACCAGACCGCGATCACGCGGTTCGGGGCGCCTGTGGCGCGTCCCGGGGCGGTCTACTGCATCGGCCTCAACTACGCCGCCCACGCGCGGGAGGGCGGCAATGAGCCCCCGAGCGACATCGTCGTCTTCCTCAAGCCGCCCCACACCGTGGTCGGCCCCGACGACGACGTGCCCCTCCCCCCAGGCACCGCCAAGGTCGACTGGGAGGCTGAGCTCGCCGTCGTGATCGGGGCGCCCGCGTGGCAGGTCACCGACCGCGCCGAGGCGCTCGCCTGCGTCGCCGGGTACGCCGTCGCGAACGATCTGTCCGAGCGCACGTGGCAGCTCGAGATCTCGGGCGGCCAGTGGTCGAAGGGCAAGGGCGCGCCCCGCTTCTGTCCGCTCGGACCCTGGCTCGTTGCCGACGCCGACCCGTCCGACCTCGCGATCCAGAGCTGGGTGAACGGCGAGGCACGGCAGAACTCGCGCACCTCCGACATGATCTTCGACGTCGCCGACATCATCACTCGGCTGAGCACCCACACGCTCCTTGAGCCGGGCGACGTCATCCTCACCGGCACTCCCGAAGGCGTCGCCGTGTCGGGGCGCTTCCCCTATCTGGCCGACGGCGACGCCGTCGAAATCTTCATCGAAGGACTCGGCCGCCAGCGGCAGCGCTTCGCGGCCGCCGTCGCGGTCAGTTGAACAGGACGGGCACCACAATGGACACCTTCCAAGGAAAGGTCGCGATCGTCTCGGGCGGCGCGTCCGGCATCGGCCGGGCGGCAGCATCCCGCCTCGCGCGCGAAGGAGCGCTCGTCGCCGTCTTCGACCGCAGCGAGGCGATAGGGGACGAGGCCGTCTCGTACATGGTGGACGTCACCGATCAGGACTCCGTGTCCCGTGCTGTTGCGGAGGTCGTTGCTCGATGGGGCCATCTCGACATCGTGGTCAACTGCGCGGGCATCGGCGCGGCCGGTCGCATCCTCGAGAACGACGACGCCGAATGGATGCGGGTTTTCAACATCAACGTCATGGGAGCGGTGCGTGTGATCCGGGCCGCCATCCCCCACCTCATCGCTGCGCAGCCGTCGAGTGTCGTCAACGTCGGATCGGCCGTCGCGCTAACCGGCTTCCCGAACCGCTCACTCTATACGGCGAGCAAGGGCGCGCTCGTGTCGCTCACCCGCGCGCTCGCCGCGGACCACCTCGCCGACGGCGTGCGGTTCAACTCCGTCAACCCCGGAACGACGGAGACGCCGTGGATCCAGCGCCTCCTCGACGCCGCCGACGACTCCAGCATCGAGCGCTCGAACCTCGAGGCGCGGCAGCCGCACGGACGCCTCGTCACGGCCGACGAGGTTGCCGATGCGATCGCATACCTCGCCAGCCCGCGGGCCCAGTCGACAAACGGCGTAGCTTTGTCGGTGGACGCGGGGATCGAGGCGCTCTACGTTTCACATTGATGCGCCGGCTCTCCCGGACCAGATGCCCGCCCCGGATCTGCTTCACCACCTGCCCGACCGGTGGCAGCCCGCCGCGGCTCGATCAGCGCGCGCCGAGGATCCCGAGTGTCTTCTCGGCCGCAGGGCGCAGCCGCAGGCCCTCCATGCCGCCGTCAACGGCGAGCGCGATGCCTGCCGTCGACCCGGCGCGCGGGCTCACGAGGTAGGCGACGGCATCGGCGACCTCGTCGGCCGAGACGAGGCGTCCATGCGGCTGCCGCGCCTCGAGGGCCGCGCGTTCGCCGGCAGGGTCCGACGCCGAACCGAGCAGGCGGCCCACCCACGGCGTGTCGGCGGTGCCAGGGTTGACAGCGTTGACGCGGATGCCCTCGCGGAGGTGGTCGGCGGCCATGGCGCGCGTGAGGGCGAGCACGGCCCCCTTCGTCGCGCTGTACAGCGCGCGCTGGGGCAGGCCGGCCGTCGCCGCGATCGACGAGGTATTGCAGATGGCGGCGGACGGTGAGCGACGCAGATAGGGCATCGCCGCGCGGCTCACGCGGGCGATGCCGACGACGTTGATGTCCCACACGCGATGCCACTCCTCATCGGGGTTGGCTGTGACGTCACCCTGGGCGCCGACGCCGGCGTTGTTGACCACGATGTCCAGGCGGCCGAGCGCGTCGACGACCTGCTCGACTCCCGAGGCCACCGATTCGTCATCGGTCACATCGACGAGGACGGCCAGATCGACGCCGGTAGCGGCATCGGTATTCACGTCGAAGACGGCGACCGTCGCGCCGTCCTCCTTGAGTCGCGCGGCGATCGCCGCGCCGAGTCCTGACGCTCCCCCGTCACGATCGCGACGAGGCCCGCAAGGGGCTCGGGCATGAGTGTGCTCCTTTCCGCGGGCTCATCCCGCAACGAGGTTCGACCCCAAGCGCCTGGATGTCATCAGCTTCTCCCTGAAGGTCGGAACTCTATCTCACACCACCGCGCCATAAGGTTGATTCCGTCGCGATTCTAGCCGGTTGACGTACAAGACATCCTATGTTTACGCTCAGAGTCGGAGAGGACGACATGGCAGTCATCAATAGGGTCGACACGTTCGACATCCGGTTTCCCACATCCCTGAGCCTCGACGGCTCCGACGCGATGAACCCGGACCCGGACTACTCGGCGGCGTACGTTGTCGTCGGCACCGACGCGCCGGACGGTCTCGAAGGCCATGGCTTCGTCTTCACGATCGGCCGGGGAAACGACGTCCAGGTCGCCGCGATCGACACCCTGCGTCACCACCTCCTGGGTCGCGATGCCGACGTCCTCCTGGCCGACATGGGTGCGACAGCGCGGCTCTTCCGCGACGACTCGCAATTACGCTGGCTGGGTCCGGAGAAGGGCGTCATGCACATGGCGATCGGCGCCGTGATCAACGCGTTGTGGGATCTACGCGCGAAGCGCGCAGGAGAGCCGCTGTGGCTGCATCTGAGCCGGCTGAGCCCCGAAGAGATCGTGGCGCTCGTCGACTTCCGCTATCTCACTGACGTCCTCACTCCTGATGACGCGCTCGAGATCCTGCGTGCTGCCGTACCCGGACGTGAGGAGCGCACCGAGCAGCTCCTGCGTGAGGGCTACGCCGCTTACACGACCGGCCCAGGCTGGCTCGGCTACTCCGACGAGAAGCTCGCGCGGCTGTGCCGCGAAGCCGTCGCAGCCGGGTTCCGGCAGATCAAGCTCAAGGTCGGGGGCGACCTCGGCGACGACGTCCGGCGCATGCGCATCGCCCGCTCCAACGTGCCAGACGGGTTCCCGATCGCCATCGACGCCAACCAGAGGTGGGACGTCGGGGCGGCGATCGAGTGGGTCAACGCCCTCAAGGAGTTCGAACCGGCGTGGATCGAGGAGCCCACGAGCCCAGATGACGTACTTGGTCACGCCGCCATCGCGCGCGGCGTCGCCCCCGTGCGCGTCGCAACGGGCGAGCACGCGCAGAACCGCGTGATGTTCAAGCAGCTCCTCCAGGTGCGGGGTGTCGACGTGCTCCAGATCGACGCGACCCGGGTCGGGGGCGTCAATGAGAACATGGCGAACCTCCTGCTCGCGGCCAAGTTCGGCATCCCAGTCTGTCCACACGCGGGCGGCGTGGGCCTGTGCGAAGCCGTCCAGCACCTCTCGATGTTCGACTACGTCGCCGTCTCGCGGACGCGCGAAGGTCGGATGATCGAGTATGCCGACCATCTCCACGAGCACTTCGTCGTGCCCGTCGAGATCCGCGAGGGCCACTACGTCGCGCCTACGGCGCCCGGCGCCGGAACCGAGATGCTCGCCGAGTCCATCGCCGCGCATTCATGGCGGAACTCGTATTCCGAGGTGCGCGCGTGACGATCGCGTTCGGACCACTCGGCCTCGGCGCCGCGTCGATCGGCAACCTGTATCGCGAGGTCGACGACGCGCGCGCACGCGGGGCGCTCGACGCAGCGTGGGATGGCGGCATCCGGTACTTCGACACTGCCCCCCACTACGGGCTCGGGCTCTCGGAGCGGCGCCTCGGCGACTTCCTGCGCGACAAGCCGCGCGACGACTACATCGTGTCGACCAAGGTCGGCCGGCTGCTCGAACCCAACCCCGCCTTCGCCGGCGGGCGGGATCTCGCCCAGGGCTTCGACGTGCCCGACGACGTGCTCCGTCGCTTCGACGCGAGCGCAGAGGGTATCCGCCGGTCACTCGAGGAGTCGCTCGAGCGCCTCGCACTCGACCGGGTCGACATCCTTTATCTGCACGATCCGGACGCATACGACCTCGAGTGGGGCCTGCGGGACGGGTTGCCGGCGCTGGCTGCGCTCCGCGACGAAGGGCTTGTCGAGGCGATCGGTATCGGCGTCAATGACTCGGCCGTCGCAACGCGCGCGGTGGTGGAGGGCGACCTCGACCTCGTGATGATCGCCGGGAGGTACACGCTTCTCGAGCAGACGGCCGCGGAGGATCTGCTGCCCGCGTGCGCCGCGCGCGGAGTGCGCGTTGTGGCCGCCGCGCCCTTCAACTCGGGACTGCTCGCAACATCCGGCCCGCGCGCCGACGCAACGTACAACTACGGGGAGGCCCCCGCCGAGGTCATCGAGCGGGCTAGTGCGATCGCGCGCGTATGTGCCGCGTTCGGCGTCGAGTTGCCGGCGGCGGCGCTGCAGTTCCCGCTGCGCCACCCGGCCGTCACCACCGTCGTCGTCGGAACGGCGAACCCCGCCTCGATCTCCGAGAACATCGCGCGCATCTCCGCACCAATCCCCGACGAACTCTGGGCCGTCCTCGCCGACCGCGGTCTGGTCGCGGACCCCTCGACATCGACATCACAGCACTCCTGAGCGCGCCGAAGCCATCCCCCGCGGCGAGTCCCTTGGCGTTGCGAGCTCCGGCGCCGCGGCTCCGGCGCACATCGGCAGCGCCGCTGCCGCCTCGCCGGCCTCATTGCTGTTCAGGCACGCGGTAGAACCGGGCCGCCGTCGTCGCGGCGATGGCATCCCATTCGTCGCCGACTAGCCCCGTCGCAAACCGTACCCGCTCGATCCACTCCTCGGGTCCGACCTTCGCTCCGAACTTCTCACTCACCGGCCAGTCACTGCCCACCATCGCGCGCTCCGGCCCGAACGCGTCCACCGCAAAGCGGATGAAGTCGTCGGCTTGGGTGAAGAACGCCGGCGCGTCATCGGTCTCAGCTGGCAGGCCGGAGAGCTTCACGTGCACGTCGGGCAGCGCCGACAGGCGGCGGAGCCATATTCTCCACTGCCTGCCTGCATCGCTCGAGATGCCTTCCGCGACCGGCGACTTGCCGATGTGGTCGAGCACCACCCGTAACCCAGGGACCGCCTCGACGAGCTCGACCAGCGCGGGGAGCTGGGGATGCCGGACGCAGGCGTCGAAAGTCAGGCCCCGGCTGGCGAGCGCACGCAGACCCCGGCGCAGGGCGGGGTCCGCGAAGCGGGCGGCATCCTCCCCCTGGAGAAGATGACGGATGCCCACGACCCGCCCCACTTCGCCGAGTGCGTCGAGGTGCGCCTCGAGGTCGGGCGAGCGGAGGTCGGCGCCCGCGACGATGCCGGCGAGCTCAGGCCAGTAGAGGCCGGCGACCCAGCGCGCCTCCGCGAGGGCCTGGTCCGGAAGGCAGTCCGCCTGCACGAAGATTGCGCGCTCGGCGCCTTGGTATTCGCAGGGCAGGAACGGCCGGTCCAGAGCGGCGAGGCCGTCCAGCCAGGGGTAGGTCAGACGCGTCGGATCCCACACGTGGACGTGGGTGTCGAGCACGCTCATGCCGTGGCGCCCTCGGACCGCTGTCCTGCAAGGCTCCACACCTCTTCTATCGGGGCGAACCCGTCGGCGCCGTCCGCGGTGTGAAAGACGGCAACGAATCGTCCGATGTCCGCCTGCCACCGCTCGTTGGCGGGATCCGCGCCGACTACCGTCATTGCATCGTCCCAGTGGTCGCAGTCCACGAGATGAAAAAGCCGGTCTCCCGAGCGCCAGATCACCCAGTCGTGGATGCCGGCGCGCTCGAAGAGCGCGACGAGCTCCTCAGGCACTCGTGCGTGGTGGGCCCGGTAGTCGTCAACCGCGCTCTCGCGGATGACGGAGTGCAGCGCGACGCGCATGGGGTCAGCCTCTCCGGCTACGAGGCATCCCGCAGCCAGTCTTCGATTCCTGCGATGTGGGTGAGCATGAGCGCCTCGGCCAGCCGCGCGTCGCCCCGCCGCAGGGCGTCGAGGATGCCCCGATGCTCCGAGATCGTGCGCTCGGTGGCACCCTGCTGCGTGATGCCGCGCCACACCCGCGCGCGCACCGTGCCGCTCGACATCGACTCGACGAGGCGGCTCAGGTACTCGTTTCCAGAGGCCTCGACGATCGCCTGATGGAACTCGAGATCATGCTTGACGAGGTCTTCGACCCCTGCGAGGGCGTCGGTATCGTCCATGAAGGACTCGAGTCGTGCGACCGTGTCAGGCGTCATGTGGCCCGCGGCGAGCGCCGCGGCCGCTGGCTCGAGGATGCGCCGCACGCCGAAGATCTCGAGCACCGAGCGATCGGTGTGCAGGTCGACGACGAACGCCACCGCCTCGAGAAGCAGGCGCGGCTCAAGGCTCGTGACGTAGGTGCCGTCGCCGCGCCGGACATCGAGAACGCGGATCATCTCGAGCGCCTTGACCGCCTCGCGCAGCGAATTCCGCGATAGACCCAGCCGTTCACTCAGCTCCTTCTCCGGAGGAAGCCGGTCGCCCGGTTCGAGCTCCCCGGACGTGATCATCTCGCGGATCTTCAGGATCGCCTCGTCGGTCACTGCCACGACGGGAGCCTATCGAATCCCCGTACAGACATCCGACCTACGGGGCTGGGCGGGCTTCGAGCAGTCCTACCAACTCGTCGAACAGCGCCACGTATCTATCGACGGTGTGCACGCCGCGCACCGGCGAGGGGTCCTCGGAAGCAGCGGCGGTCACGTCTCCCGCATCCGTGCCGCACACGTGCATCCACCAGATCGTCCAGCGCGCTCTCCTGCGTCCGATCGAAGAGGGAGTAGCGGAGCTGGTGGAGCAGGAGCGGGACGCCAGCTTGCGCGAGCAGGTCAGAGGCGGCTTCGGCATGTCTTATCCGGCCTTCGACGCGATGAACAGTTCGTCGCGATATGCGCGTAGATCGGTCGAGAGCAGCCTGCCGATCCGGTCGGCGCCGAAGTTCTGCCAAAGGCCGAGCGAGATCTTGGGCAACCTGATCCCGCTCGATCCCGCGCGACGATGCTCGATGTCGTCATATCGTCCCGCGGCCGCCTCGTACGGCGCATCGAGGAGGGAGTCATCGGCAGCCATCGGCATGCGGATCTCCAGACGTGTGGGCGAGCGGACGGTGGACCGACCGCGTGGATCAGCCGGCGCGTGGCAGTCGGTAGACCCGCTCGGCCGTCAGCGCAGCCAGTTGAGTCCACTCGCCGGCGGTGACTCCGGTCGCATCTCGAACCAGCTCGAACCAGTCGGCACGGTTGAGGTTGGTGGCGGATGAGACGGGCCAGTCCGTGCCGACCATGGCGCGTTCCGGTCCGAACAGTTCGAGCACGGCCACCAGCCAGTCACGGTACAGGTCGAGGCCGGCGCCGGGCGCCGCCTCGGCTGGGAGCCCGGAGAGCTTGACCGTCGTGTTCGGAAGCGCAGCCACCGCAGCCAGCGCCGTCCGCCAGGCTTCGAACTCTTCCGGGCCGCCCGCGAGCGGCGGCTTCCCGAGATGATCGACGACGATCGGGAGATCCTCGTGCCGCGACGCGAGATTCGCGAGCGCCCCCAGCTGGTGCCAACGGACGCACGCGTCGAAGGTCCATCCACGGCGTGCGACAGCGTCGAGCCCGGCGCCGAGAGAGTCGAGTTCGAAGAACTCGACTCTCTCGCCCTGGAGTAGGCGACGGACGCCCACTACGAGGGGGATGCTCTCCAGCACGCCCAATGCGAAGTCTGCGTAAGGCTTCTCGAGGGGGGCGAAGGCGACGATCCCGCTGAGTTCCGGCGTGGAAGGCTTCAGTGATTGGATCCAGCTCGCTTCCGCCCACCCCTCCTTCTCAAGACAGTCGGCCTGCACGAAGATGAAGCCGTCGATGTCGGCCCCGGCCGCCCGCAGGTGCTCCGGGAGGAACACTGCGGGCAGCTCCGGCTCGTCGTCCAGCCAGTCATACGTGAATCGGCTGCGATCCCAGAGGTGGGCGTGCGCGTCGACGACCGATGTCACCGGGTTCATCCTCTCGTCGTCGACGTCAGGCGATGCGGGCCTGGACCAGCGAGGCGCCGGTCCAGTACGCGCCACCGGGGAAGGCGTACTCGCGCAGCGACTCCTCGAACATCTCCGCCGAGTAGCCGGGTGCGGTTGGCACGCGGTAGGCGCCGTTCTCGACGATGCAGGGGTCGACGAAGTGCTCGTGCAGGTGGTCGACGAACTCGGTCACGCGATTCTCGAGCGAGCCCGAGACGGCGACGTAGTCGAAGATCGACAGGTGCTGCACAAGCTCGCACAGACCGACTCCCCCGGCGTGCGGGCAGACAGGGACACCGAACTTCTTCGCAAGGAGATAGACGGCGAGGATCTCGTTGATGCTGGCGAGCCGCGCCGAATCCAGCTGGCAGAAGTCGATCGCCTCCGCCTGGAACATCTGCTTGAACAGCACCCGGTTCATGCCGTGCTCGCCGGTTGCGACGCCGATCGGCGCGACCGCGCGGCGGATCGCCGCGTGCCCCAGGATGTCGTCGGGGCTTGTCGGCTCTTCGATCCAGAGCGGATTGAATTCGGAGAGCGCGCCGACCCAGTCGATGGCTTGTGGGACGTCCCACACCTGGTTGGCGTCGATCATCAGGTGGGCGTCAGGGCCGATCTCCTCCCGCGCGATGCGGCAGCGGCGGATGTCCTCCTCGAGGTTCGCGCCGACTTTGAGCTTGACGTGCTTGTAGCCCTGGTCGACCGCCTCGCGGAGAAGGCGTCGCATCTTCTCGTCCGAGTACCCCAGCCAGCCGGCGCTCGTGGTGTAGCAGGGGTAGCCGTCGCGCTCGAGCTCCGCGATCCGCTCGCTACGCGTCGGCTCCAGCTCCTCGAGCAGCGCGATCGCCTCTTCGCGCGTCAGGGCGTCGCTCAGGTACTTCAGGTCGGCGATGTCGACGAGCTGCTCGGGGGTCATGTCGGCGAGCAGGCGCCAGAGGGGCTTCCCTGCACGCCTGGCCGCCATGTCCCAGAGCGCGTTCATGACCGCCGCCATGGCGAGATGCTCGACGCCCTTCTCTGGTCCGAGCCAGCGCAGCTGCGAGTCCGTCTTCAGGTCTCGGTATGTGGCGCCGAGGTCGTCGAGCACTGCATCGGCGTCGCGGCCGATGAGCGGCAGCGCCCGCTGTTCGGCGGCCAGAACGCAGATGTCGTTGCCTCGTCCGATCGTGAACGTGAACCCGTATCCGGAGAGAGCGGAGTCGTCGGTGCGGAGGATGACGTAGGCGGCGGAGTAGTCGCCGTCCTTGTTCATCGCGTCCGAGCCGTCGGCGGACAAGGAGGTCGGGAAGCGGACGTCGATGACTTCGACGGCGGTGATGGTTGTCATGGGTGCAGGGTCTCCAGTGTGGGGGATCAGTCTTTGGTGCTGCCGGCGGTGAGGCCGTTGACGATGAAGCGCAGGCCGAACAGGACGAACAGGACGGCCGGTATCGCGAGAAGAACGAGGCTTGCGTTGTAGCGTCCGAAGTCCTCGGGGCTTCGTCCGAGCACGTTCGAGAAGGACGCGACGGCCTGTGCGGCGGTGGTCAGGTTCGGATTGGTGAACAGCATCGACGGCCAGAGGAAGTCCTGCAGCGACCAGATGAAGCAGAGCACGATCAGGTTGACGACGACCGGCCGCGACAATGGGAGGAAGACGTGCCAGAACGCCCTGAAGTGCCCGGCTCCGTCGAGGGTGGCGGCCTCCATGAGCGCGTCGTCGATGTTGCGCCCGTAGTTGCGCATGAGAAGGACGCCGAACGGGATGGTCAGGGCGGCTTCGGGGAGCGCGACACCGATGTGGGTGTTGAACATGTCGAACTGCTGCGTGATGTGGAAGACCGGCACGATGAGGGCCGTACCCGGCACCGCGAGGAAGAGGATGATCGCCGCGAACGACAGTTCACGCCCGCGGAAGCGGAGCTTGGAGAGTGCGTACCCGGCCGTGGTGGACACAGTCACGACGAGCAGCGCGTGGAAGACGCCGATGATGAACGAGTTGACGTAGGTCGACAGGATCGACACTCCCCCGATCGGCTCGGTGAACAGGGATGTGTAGTTCTGGATGCCGAAGCCTTGGAGCGACTTGGCGACCATGGCGTAGAGCGGGAACGCGAAGGCGACCCCCATGATGATCAGCAGCGCATAGATGGCGACGCGGTCGGGCCCGCGGGTGATGACCATCCGCATCGGGTTGTCCTCGAGGATGCGGCGGCGGCGCCTCTTGCGGCCGCGTGCGTCAACCTGGGTGATGAGCTCGGTCGACTCCCGCGGCGGGAGGATTTCTGTCGTGGTCACAGGTCTGCCTTTCGCGTGCGCGTGAGATACATCTGCACGAGCGAGATTCCGAGGGCGATGATCAGGACGACGATCGAGGCTGCCGAGGCATAGCCGATCGTCTTGCCGGTGGAGTTGACGTACCCGTAGAGGTAGGTGCCGACGATCTCGGTCGTCGTGCCCGGGCCGCCGCCTGTGCTGAACAACACCACTTCGAGGGCACGGAACGATCCGAGGAGCAGGGCGAGGATGACGGTGATGTGCGTGCCGCGCATCATCGGGTAGATGATCGAGCCCATGATCCGCCAGGTGCCCGCGCCGTCCAGGAGCGCAGCTTCGAGTGCCGAGGTCGGCAATGCCGAGAGGTCGGCGGTGTAATACATGATCGGCAGGCCGATCAGGTAGCAGAAGATGAGTGCCACGGCCGTGTATGCCAGGGCGGGAGTGGTCAGCCACGACTGGGCGAGTGCTCCGAGTCCGATGCTGCGCAGCGTCTCGTTCAAGATCCCGAACCGCTCTTGCAGCATGCTGCCGAAGATGGTGGCGACCAGTGAGACGGGCATCAGTGCGGGGAGCAGGAAGAGCAAGTAGAACCACTTGCGTCCGCGCACTCCCGTCGACAGCGCTACGGCGATGAAGAAGGCGATCGAGAGCGCAGCCACGATGGAGATCGCTGCGAAGACGAGGTTGTTGATGATCGACTGCGCGAAGACCGGGTCGGTGAACAGGAGCCGGTAGTTCTCGAACCCGACCTGCACGGGCCGGAGCATCGCGATGCCCACCTTCTGGAAGCTGGTCTCGCCTAGGAAGAAGATGCTGTAGGCGAAGTAGATCGCGTACATGACGAGCAGGGGGCTCAGGAAGACGAGGGCGACCCAGCCGTCGCGGCGCTTCTTGCGGCGTGGCGGAGCGGCTGTCGTCCGGGGCGATTGGCTGGTCACTTCGACTCTCCAGTGCTGATAGTGGCTGGGCCGCCGCCGGCGTGTGCCGACGGCGGCCCGGGTACTGCGGGGTGTGCTGTTAGAAGTTGCCGCGTTCGAGCTCGGCCTGGTCGGCGTCGGCGGCTTCCTGAGGCGTGATGGTCCCCAGGACTGCCTGCTTCACATTGGCGCCGACGAAGTCCGAGAACGAGCCCATGTTGTTGCGGTCGCTGTGCGGGTTGTTGATGAGGTCGAGGAGAGTCTGGTAGCTCTCCTTCTGCAGGTCGGTCGTCAGCACGCCGTCCGGCAGCTCGTATCCGTCGACCGCGGGAACGCCCTTGAGCGAGCTGGCCCAGAAGTCCACGCCGTCTCCCGCCGAGATGAATTCGGCGAACTTGGCGGCAGCCTCCTGCTTGGTGGACGAGGCAGGGACGCCGACGAGCACGTCGAGGAAGGCGCGGAGTGAGGCATCATCTGCCGACTCGGCGGGGAACGGCACGACACCGTAGTTGCCGTTGAGGATCCGGCCGACCTCCCAGGAGCCGTTGAACGCGACCGCGGCCTTGCCCTCTTCGAAGGTCGTCATCGCCGTGCCGTAGTCCATGTCGAGCGTGGCGGTGTCGAACGTGCCGTCGTCGTACAGGGCCTTGTAGGCGGTGAGGCCTTCGACGTAGGAGTCGGTGTTCCAGGCGCCGTCCTCGTAGCGGACGTTGTTGAAGAACTCGGGGTCGACCTGGCCGACGACGGTGAGGTTCGCCTCGTCCTGGAACCAGTCGTCGCCGGGCATGACCGCGGGCAGAATTCCATCGCCCTGCGCGGCGAGTGCGTCGCTCAGCGTCTTGAACTCGGCCCACGTGGTGGGCGGGGTGACGCCGAGCTCGTCGAGGATATCGGCGTTGTAGACCCCGACGGCAGAGCCGGTCGAGTACAGCGGCAGGGCCATGAGCTCGCCGTCAGAGAAGAGACGCTTGGTCTGGTCGATCGTCGAGGCCTGGAACTTGTCGACGATGCCGTCACCTTCGGGCCACTCGGACACGGGGGAGAAGATAGTCCTCGATCTCGCCGGCCCATGCGCTGGGCTGCACTCCGAGGACGTCGATGTCCTCACCCGCCCCGAGCGACTGCGCGACCTTCGTCTTGTAGTCGCCCTGCGGGATCTCGGTGTACTCCACCTTGATGTCGGGGTTGGCGTCTTCGAACGCCTCGATCATCGGGGTGACGATCGCCTCGCCGGGTGCACCGTCCCAGCTCCAGTAGTTGATCGTCGTGGTGCCGTCGGTGCTCTCGCCGCCGCTGCCGCCGTTCGAGCAGCCCGCGAGCGACAAGGCGAGCACACCCGCGGTGGCCGCCAGCATCGTCGCCGGTCGTGTGATCTTCATTGGTCCTCCGTCATGGCCTTCAGGTTCGGGCCGGCGATGAGGTCAGGGGACGTCATCGGCCGATTTGCTGTGTACATCAGACACATTACGCCGATTCTTCCGTCTTACAACCTCAGAGCAATACTTTCCTGCCGATTAGTCTGATTTCTTGAGATCAACCGCAGTAGCCGTGTCGGGCAGTTCGACGCGCATCTCCCGTTCGTCGAATCGGAGGATGTGCGATCCGACCGCGTCGGCTGTGCGAGCCCGCAGGCTGGCGTGCACGAGAGTTGCGCCGGCGCCTGCGGTCTCCCACCGCATGCTCACCTCGATTCCCGGACGGGCGACGAGGCCGCGGACGCTGCCGGAGCCAAGTGTCGGCGGCACGGCGGGCAACAGCTCGATCCGGCCCCGATGCGATTGGAGCAGGCACTCGGCAATGGCCGCCGTGAACCCGAAGTTCCCGTCGATCTGGAACGGCGGATGAGCGACGAGAAGGTTGGGATAGAGCCCACCGGTCCAGTCGCCTCGATCGACCGTCATGTCACGGAACACCAGGGCGAAGAGATCGTCGATGCGCTCGGGCTGGCGTAGCCGGGCGCGGAGCGCGAGCTTCCAGGCGAGCGACCACCCGGTGGATTCGTCTTGCCGCAGATCGAGGAAGCGGGAGGCGGCGGCCTCAACCCGTTCGTCCGCCGGCTGGGCACCGGGGTAGAGGTCGACCAGGGGTGACAGATGCCGATGATGCGGGTCGACGGCTTCCTCGCCGCCGCGCCATTCCTCGATGGATCCGTCCGCGCTGATCGGCAGCTCGGCTGGAATCTCCGCCAGCGCAGCGCGTGCCGCCTCGACGACATCGTCTCCACGAACCTTGAGCTGCTCGGCGAGCTCGACGAGATACGCCAGATGAAGTCTGATCAGTGACAGATCGAGCGTCGAGGATGAGGTGACGGATGCTGTTGCCCCCGCATTCGTGCGGAAGTCGTTCTCCGGCGAGGTCGACGGTGACGTGCCGAGCTCGCCCGTCTGATCGCGGATGATCCAGGCGAGTGCGAATTCGGCGGCACTGCGAACTATGGCGAATGCTCTGCGCCGCGCCTCGGCATCGTTGACGCCGAATCGATCCCGATCGGCCAGATGCATGCACAGCCAGAGCCCGGCCATGGGCCAGAACGCCCACTTGGGCTCATGGGTCCCGTTGCCCACCGGCAGCGTGTATGCCCACGCATCGGTGTTGTGGTGAGCGACCCACCCCGGGGCGCCGTAGAGGCGATGGGCAGTCTCACGACCGTTGTCGGCGAGGGCCGCGATCAGATCGACGAGCGGCTCCTCCGTCTCGCTGAGATTCGTCGTGTGCGCGGGCCAGTAGTTCATCTGCACATTGATGTTGGTGGTGAAATTGGAGCTCCAGACCGGCCTGAGCTGGTCGTTCCACAGCCCCTGCAGATTGGCGGGGATGCCGCCCGGCCGCGACGAGCAGATCAGCAGATAGCGGCCGTAGTGGAACAGGAGCGCCACGAGCCCGGGATCGGAGGCAAGGTCGATCGGCGTGTGGTCGTTCAGAGCCAAGAGTCGTTCGGCGGTGTCAAGGTCCGAGGGCGCGGCGTCCAATAGGAGCTCAGCTCGCGAGTACAGCGCGGCGTGGTCCGCCATCTGCGCCTCGCGGACCGTCGCGAGACCCGCCACGATGGCCTCGGCCACGCGTGCCCGGGCGCGCTGGTCCGATTCCTTGGCGGTTCCGGTCGGGGCCGCGCCGATCGCCTGGAATGTCGTGGCGGTTGAGAGGACGACGCGGATGCGCCGGACGGCCCGCGCCGAGACGATGTCAGCCTTGGCTGTGACAGGGCCGTCGGATACGACGGCGAAGTGGATCGCGCCCTCGACGCACAGTTGATCGTCGGAGTATCGGATCGGGTGCGCGTCCTCATCGTGAGGTGGAACCACGTCGGCCGGCAAGCGGAACAGGAGCGACCCGCCCCCATCGACTGTGCGGGATCGCAGCACGCGCAGCGGCGATTCGAGCCCGACCGTCACATCCACCGGACCGCTCGTCTCGATCTCGTGTACCAGCACATGGTGCGGGCGGCTGACCCAAGTCCGGTGCACGATCCCGACGCCGTCGACGATCGCCGTCACGGTGTGAGTGGCCGTGCGCAGATCCAGCTCACGGCGGTACTCCTCAACGATTCCCTCACCCATCGCGGATGCGACCCGGATCCGAAGGCTTCCCACCGGGAGGAACGATTGCGAGTGACGATGCTGGAGCCGCTTCACTGCAGCGTCGGCATCCGAGTTCCTCCCCTCGGCGATCGCCTCGCGCGCTTCGGCGATGGCAGCAGAAGCCTCGGCGGCGGAGAGGACCGGCGGGAGCGAAGCACTCTCGGGGCTCCCGGACCACGCGGTCTCGTCGTTGAGCTGGAGGACGGCGTCCGCCGCCCCTCCGAGGCACATCGCCCCCAGCGCCCCGTTGCCGATCGGGAGTGCCTCGTTCCACGTCGTCGCCGGACGCCGATACCAGAGGACATGCTCGCTCATGCGACGGGCTCCGCGGGGATCAGCCCGGCCTCGGCGAGCTTCCACCAGAGCTCGTCCGGAATCGGATTCTGGATGTTCATCAGCGTGCCGGCCACGTGCGCGGGGCGCCCCATGCCGACCGTGACGTTCACGACCGCGGGGTGGCGAAGCGGGAACTGCAGCGCCGCGTGCGGCAGCTCGACCTCGAACTGGTCACACAGGTCGGCGATGCGCATTGCGCGGTCGTAGATCTCCGGGGGCACCGCCCCGTAGTCGTAGGTGCTCGCCGGATCTGGTCGATTCTTGGCCAGGATCCCGGAGTTGTACACACCGACCGCCACGATTCCCACATCGTGCTGCAGCGCCGCGGGCAGCACATCGTCGGCAGCCGGCTGCTCGAGGAGCGTGTACCTGCCCGCGACCATGGCCAGGTCGATGAGCCCGGTGCTGATCAGGCTGGCGAGGGCGCCGGCATCCTTCGAGCCGACGCCGATCGCCGAGACGACACCCGATTCGCGCAGCTCGACCAGTGCCGGCAGCGCTTCGTCGATGGCCTGCTCGAGATGGTCCTCGGGATCGTGCAGATAGAGGATGTCGACGCGATCGAGGCCGAGGCGCTCGAGCGAGTTCTCGAGCGATGTGCGCACCCCTTCGGCACTGAAGTCCCAGCGACGCTTCGAGAGAGCTTCCACGGCGAAGCCCTCATCATCCATCGCGCCGACGCCGGCGGGGTTCGGTTCGAGAATCCGGCCCACCTTCGTCGAGACGATGAACTCCTCTCGCGGCCGCTCCGCGAGCGCGGAGCCGAGGCGCCGTTCGGACAAGCCCAAGCCGTAATGTGGGGCGGTGTCGAAGTACCGCACTCCCCCGGCCCACATCTCGTCGACGACGGCGCGAGCGGCGTCATCCTCGACGACGCGGTAGAGGTTCCCGAGCGCGGACGCTCCCAGGCCAAGCCGCCCGAGGCGCGATGGAACGTGGTGCGGCATGGCACTCCCCAATCGAAATTAGTCCGATCTATTATTGACACATATGGCGCCACGACTGGGCGTGAGTTCTCACATGGAGGGCCGCGGAGCGCTCGACAGGCGACGAAAGGCCAACTGATATGACAACAGCAGAGGAAGCCGCCGTCGACGCTGACCGCGGTGGAATGTCGCAGACGGACGTCGTGGTCTACGGGATCAAGAAGATGATCCTGGACGGCGAACTGGCGCCGGGTGACCAGCTGCCGATCGAGAAGGACCTCGCGCCGCGACTCGGCGTCTCGCGGGGCTCGCTGCGTGAGGGCGTGCGCGCACTGTCGATCATGGGCGTGCTGGAGACTCGCCGCGGTTCCGGGATGTATGTCACGAAACTCGATGCCTCGCTCCTGCTCGCACCGATGGGCTTCGTCGTGGACCTGCAGCAGACCGCCGGCGCTCAGCACGTGCACTCCGTGCGACGGGTGCTGGAGACGGATGCCGCGGCCCGCGCGGCGATGCGGATCACGGAGTCCGAACTCGAGGAAGCGGATCGGATCCTCGGCGAGGCTGAGCGCGCGATCGAAGCCGTCGATCATGAGGCCGTGCTCGAAGCCGATATGGCGTTCCACAAGCTGATCGCGACAGCATCCGGGAATCCCGTCCTTCAAGCGCTGATCGAAGCGCTCTCCAGCCGCACCGTGCGTGGCCGCATGTGGCGCGCGATCGCCGATGAGAACGCCGATCGCGCAACCGCGCTCGAGCATCGCGCCATCCTTCGGGCACTCGCGGAGGGCGACCCGCTGGCGGCGCAGACGCGGATGTCGAACCACCTTCTGGAGGTGGAGAGCTTCCTACGGGCTCGACCACCGCTGGAGATCGAAGATATCGAGTAATCAGATCAATTTGTGGTTTAGGCGCCAAGTGACGGCTATGATCGACTCTTGACGCGAGATTGATCAGACTTTATCTCGCTCAAAGGAGATGAAGTCTTGCTTTCCGCTCAGTACGTCGGCGATCGCGCCGTCGAGATCCTCCCCTACTCACCCGTCGAGCCCAGCTCGGGCGAAGTCCGCATTCGCGTCGCCTTCGTGGGCCTCTGCGGCACCGACCTGCACATCCTGCACGGGAACATGGACGGCCGCGTGACTCGTCCGCTCACCTTCGGGCATGAGATGAGCGGGGTCATCGATGCCGTCGGTCCCGACGTGACGGGGTGGGCAGTCGGCGATGCCGTGACGGTGATGCCCCTGGACTGGGATGGCACGTGCCCCGGCTGCCTCGCGGGGAACGAGCACATCTGCCAGAACCTGAACTTCATCGGCATCGACTCCCCCGGCGCCCTGCAGTCGCTCTGGAACGTGCCCGCCGACACCCTGGTCGCGCTGCCGCCCGGCTTGCCGCTGGATGCCGCGGCGCTCGTCGAGCCGCTGGCCGTCGCCGTGCATGATGTCCGCCGCGGAGAGGTCGCCGCCGGCGATAAGACCGTCGTGATCGGCGGCGGCCCGATCGGCCTGCTCATCGCGTCGGTTCTCAAGGAGTACGGGGCCGACGTCCTGCTCATCGAGACGGACGCCGCGCGCCGTGAGCGGATCGCCGCCCTGGGAATCACGACGCTGGACCCCCTCGCCGTCGACCAGGTCGCGTTCGTCGACGAGTGGACGGCGGGTGCGGGGGCGGACGTCGTCTTCGAGGTGTCAGGAGCGGCGCGTGCCGTGCTGGGAGCGACCTCGCTCGCCAAGGTCCGCGGAACGCTCGTCATCGTCGCGATTCATCCGACTCCTCGGGAGATCGATCTGCAGCGGGTCTTCTGGCGCGAACTTCGGCTGCTGGGCGCACGCGTGTATCAGCGCACCGACTTCGAAGAGGCCGTTCGGCTTCTCGAGTCCGGGTCGATTGCGACCGACGCTGTCATCACCGACATCGTCACCCTCGACCGCATCCCCGAAGCCGTGGCCCAGCTCGAGGCCGGCCAGGCGATGAAGGTGCTCGTCGACGTCCAGGGCGGGGCGGCGTGATGAGCCTTCCTTCCGGCCTGTCCGCCTTCGATCTCACTGGGCGCACCGCCGTCGTCACCGGCGCCAGCCGCGGCATCGGCTACGGGATCACGCAGGCTCTCGCCGCCGCCGGTGCCGACATCATCGGCGTCAGCGCCAACATCGCCGCCAGCGACATCGGCGATGTCGTCCGTCTGAGCGGGCAGGAGTTCACCGCCATCGCAGCCGACTTCAGCGACCGCGAGCAGATCCTCGAGCTCGGCGCGCAACTCGCCGAGCTCGGCCCCGACATCCTGGTGAACAATGCCGGCACCATCGAGCGCGCGCCCGCACGCGTCCACCCGCTGGAGCTGTGGGATCGCGTCCTGGAGGTCAACCTATCCAGCCAGTTCGCGCTCACACAGGCCGTCGCCGCGCCAATGCTGGACAAGGGCTACGGCAAGGTCATCTTCACGGCGAGCCTCCTCAGCTTCCAAGGCGGCATCAACGTCCCTGGCTACACGGCGGCGAAGTCCGGCATCGCCGGGCTCACCAAGGCCCTCGCCAATGAATGGGCGTCCCAGGGCGTGAACGTCAACGCCATCGCCCCGGGGTACATCGCGACCGACAACACGCGGGCCCTCCGGGCAGATCCCGACCGCTCGACGGCGATCCTGGACCGGATCCCCGCAGGGCGCTGGGGACGAGCGGACGATCTCGCCGGCGCCGCTGTCTTCCTCGCTTCAGCTGCCTCGGACTATGTCTCGGGCGCGGTGATCCCGGTCGACGGAGGCTGGCTCGGACGATGAGCGACGAGGACGCAGTGCTCGCGATCGAGCGCGTTCGCATCGTGCCGGTCGTCGTCATCGACGACCCGCGACACGCCGCTCCAGTGGCACGGGCCCTCACCGAGGGCGGCATCCCTACGGCCGAAGTGACGCTGCGCACCCCTGCGGCGCTCGAGGCGATCGCGGCGATGTCGCGTGTGGACGGGTTCGTCGTGGGCGCGGGGACGATCCTCGGCGCGGCGGACGCCGACGCCGCCATCGAGGCCGGCGCGAACTACCTCGTCAGCCCGGGCCTCGACGTGGAGAGCGTGGCTCGCGCGCAGGCACGCGGCATCCCGTTCATCCCGGGGGTCGCGACAGCGACCGAAGTGCAGCGGGCCCACGCGGCCCGCGTCACCCGGGTCAAGCTGTTCCCTGCCGGCGTGCTCGGTGGGCCGAAGCTGATCGAGGCACTGTCCGGGCCGTTCCCCGAGATGCGGTTCGTGCCCAGCGGTGGCGTCAGCCTCGACAACTTCGTCGACTATCTCACTCTCCCTTCGGTGTTCGCCGTGAGCGGCAGTTGGATGGTGCCGCGTGCGGCCATCGCGGCCGGTGCCGCCGACGCGATTCGTGACCTCGCCGCTGAGGCGGCTGCCATCGCAAAGGGCTGACATGGCACACGTGGTGACTCTCGGCGAGAGCATGGGACTGGTGCGCGGAGCCGGCATCGGATCCTTCACCCAGATCGGTAGCGCGGAGATCGACACCGGCGGCGCCGAGGGGAACGTCGCGATCGGCCTGGCCCGACTGGGCGTGGACGTCAGCTGGCTGGGACGCGTCGGCGACGACAGCATCGGCCGTCGGGTCATCCGCGACCTCCGAGGCGAAGGCGTCGATGTGCACGCCATCGTCGACGAGGCAGCGGCGACGGGTCTCATGCTCAAGGAGACCCCTCGAGCAGGCTCGACAGTCGTCTCCTACTACCGCGCAGGCAGCGCGGGAAGTCGGCTGACCCCCTCTGATCTCGCGGGCATCGAGCTCGAGCACGCACGGCTCCTGCACGTCACCGGGGTCACTCTCGCGATCTCGGACTCGGCGCGTGCGACGGTCTTCGCCGCGATCGAACGCGCCCGCGCGGCCGGTGTCCGCGTGTCGTTCGACGTCAACCACCGCAGTCGGCTCTGGTCGACCGAGACCGCCCGACCGGTGCTCCGAGAGGCAACGGCTCTCGCTGACATCCTCTTCGCCGGTGACGACGAGGCCGCCATCGTCCTCGACGCCGAAACTCCTCCCTGCCTTGAAGAGACCGCGGAGGCCTTGGCATCGCTCGGCCCGCGTGAGGTCGTCCTCAAGCACGGGGCGGCCGGAGCATCTGCGTGGCTCGAGGGCGTCCTCACGAGCGCGCCTGCAGTTGCGGTCCCGGTCGTCGACACCGTCGGGGCGGGTGACGCCTTCGTCGCAGGCTATCTCAGCGAACTGCTCGCGGAGGCCCCCACCGAGAAGCGTCTTGGCACCGCTACGCGGACCGGCGCTTTCGCGTGCCGGCATCCCGGAGACTGGCAGGGCGCCGCACGCCTGGCCGAGCTCGCGCATCTCGAGGCGGATCCGGTCACTCGCTGACCGCGCCGAACGCGACCGGCGCCGCGACCGGCGCCGCGACCGGCGCCGCGACCGGCGCCGCGACCCGGGTTGGTGAAGGCGGACTGGGCCTGCGGGGTGCGCGCCGTCAGCGCTACCTGACCGCAGGCGGCTTCGCGGCGCTCGGGGAGCACGAAGACGTCGACCTCGTCGCCCGTTGCCGCAACCAGGGCGCAGTCGTCGTCGCAAGCGACCGGGCCGAGGTGCTGACCTCGGGCCGGCACGCGGGCCGCACCTCTGGCGGCTACGCGGGCTATCTCAGGCAGGAAGCCGCCGACCTCGCTCACCAGGACACGGTCGACGTCGACCGCTAGATCGAGTGTCGACCGCCCGCGAGGTCGGGGCTCATTCGCCCAGCCGGGCGTCCGCTCGCCCGCGCCTCACCACCTGATGAGCCCGTCGCCGCCTACCCCAGCTGCTTCCTGATCGCCTTGAGCTGCTTGGTGTTCTGCTCGACGGCCTTCGACAGGGCGAACACCTCCTTCATGACGTCCACGAGCTGGGTCTCGTCGAACTGAAGGCTCGTGGGCCCGGGCGGAGGCGGTGCGGGCGGAGCGCCCGCACACGGGTTCAGGCCGCCGTCCTGGTCGTCGAACTTCACATTGCGGAGGATCTCGATGAGCTCCTGCGGCCGATTGACGAGGTCGAGCGTCGGGCCGTACTTGGAGATGACCTGCTTGACGAGGGCATCGTCCTTCTCGGGCATGGTGTGTCCCTTCTTGCGTGGCCTCATCGCACAGGTCGCTCGCGCGACCAGGTCGTGAGGATGGTCTTGCGCCCTTCGCGCACGGGCGTCGCGGCGTGGAGGAAGCGCCGATCGAGTTCTCCGTCGGGGAGCAGGTTCTTCCAGACGACGAGCTTGCCGGCTGTCGGCTCGATGAGGAGGTCGAGCTCGGGGAAGTACGTCTCGCCGCCCGATTCCGGCTGCTCCAGGAAGAGCAGAAGGGTCAGCACGCGCTCACCCCCGGGCTCGTCGCGGAACGATCCCCCGTCGAGGTGCGTCTCGAACTTGCCGCCCGGGTCGTACTGCACCGCCTGCCATGACTCGAGGTGGTCGGGCTCGACGCCGAAGTCGGCGCACACGCGCTCCTCGATCTGCGCGACGCGCTTGGACAGCGCCTTGTTGAACCACACCTGGCCCGCCGAGCGGCTCACCCTCATCGGGTCGTCCGCGACCGTCCGCCCAGCGTGGCCCTGCTTGACGACGCGGCTCGACTGCCACCGCACGAAGCGAAGGTCCGACACCATCTCGGCGGCGTTCTTCCGCGTGAGGAACGAGGCATCCCATCCGATCCCCTGGTCCGCCACGTCCTCGACGAGGCTCACGCCGGCACCACCAGCCGGTGCAGTGCCCACTCCTCGAACTGCGCGACCGAGCGCTCGTCACCGCGCAGCGATGCCGTGTCAGCACCGCCCGTGTACAGGGAGCGCTGCCGCGCCAGCGAGGCGCGATGGGCGACGTGCCAGTCGGGATGCCGCTCCCAATGCGGCTCGCGGGTCGCGCGGCTGTACGCGTGCCAGCCGAGCACGCGGTGCGGATGGTAGATGTCCCAGCCGTGCGTGTACGCCCGGACGCTCAGGGTCACCTCGTCGCCGAAGAAGTAGATCTCGGGGTCGATCGCGACCTCCTCTGTGAAGGCGCGCGGCGCGAGCAGGAAGTGCAGCGATACGTACGACGCCCGCAGGGGCGCGGAGAGCTCGGTCCAGCGGTGAATGGGGTAGCTCGTGAGGCGCGTCAGGACGCCCTCCTCGCGCTCCATCGGCGAAACGGCGAACGGATCGGTCTGCCGCAGCGCCTTGCCGCTGCCCGGGATATACCTGGGGAGATAGGAACTCAGGACAGGCTTGCGGACGCCGGATGCTTCGAGCCCGCGCAGCATGCCTAGCGCCTGCTCGTCCCACTCGCTCACGAACCGGTGATGGGAGTCGAGGAGGAGCGTGTACGGCTCATCGCCGAGTTCGCGCTGCAGGACTTTCCGGGCCCAGTTGGGCCCCCGGCTGCTGGAGGCATCCGTCTCGATGATCGTGAGACCGGGGAGCGTACGCACCGCTTCCGGGAGCTCGTCGCCCTCGTCCTTCTGCCACAGCACGACCGTGCGGAGGTCCGACGGATGCCGCGCCTTCGCGTAGAGGTCTCGCAGGGTCGCGCCGAGCTCCGTGTCGCGATAGGCCGGGATCTGCACGTAGATGCGCGCCGGCATGCTCACGGGCCCTGGCGCACCCGCTCGGCGAGGTTCCGCAGGTCGCGCTCGTCGTCGCCGATCGCGATCTTCTCGAGGCGCACCTTGATATCGTCGTGGTCGCGGAATCGTGCGGCGGAGTCGAGCGCCTGCTTCCGCACCCCGACGTCGTCGTCCTCGAGGAGCCGGCCGAGCAGCTCCGGTGCGTCGGCGACCCCGACAGCGGGCGCCACAGAGGCCGCCGCGAGCCGGACGAGCGGTTCGGCCGCGGTCGCGGCATCCCGGATCGCGCTCGGCGTCTCGTCTGAGGGGATGCGGGCGACGAGGTAGGTCGCCTTAGGGGCGATCGCCGGGTCGCCCTCGCCGATGAGCTCGCGCAGGATCGGGACCGCGGGCGGGCCGAGATGCTCCGCGACGGCGTTGTAGTCGATCTCGTCGGGCGCGAGCGCCTCGAGCACGTCTTCGCGCGTGACAGCCATGACCGCTCCTAGATGTTGTGGGTCAGCCGATTCGCACGCAGCGCGAGGTTCTCCTGCGCGGTGACGTCGGGTGGCGGGTTGGTGATGTTCCACGTGCCACGGCCCGTCATGAGCCGGTTCAGCAGTGGAGCGGGCGCAGCGGGGTCGGGTGGCGGTGGATCGTCGACGTGACTGAGCCCGAGCACATGGCCGCACTCGTGCCCGAGCGTCCAGGGCGATGCGATGCTCGCGATGACGGCACCCGGCTGCCCCGCCGGGAACGCCGCGCATCCGTTGTTGGACGGCACCGTCGAACGAACGAAGTACACCGTGAGGTCACCGCCGGGCACGTTGTTGCGGTTCCCGAAGAGCTGCGTCTGCTCCGCGGTGACGCTGCCCATCGTGCAGCCGCCGATGTCGACGTCCGTGAGGAGGGGAAGAGTGAGGTTCTCGGTGCTCACGCGCTGCACGCGGATGCCGAGCAGCTCGTAGACGCGCTGCATCTGACTGAACATCGTGTCGATCGTCACGGAGGTCGGCGCCGTCAGCACCTTGGCGTGGATCCGCAAGAGCTGCATGCCGATCCCGACGTGGTTGTCGCTCGTATTGAGCAGCCAGCCGCCGGCGAACCGCGTGCCATTGGGCGAGAGCATGAGTCCCGTCATCGTGCCGCCGCGGAAGCCGAGCACGCCGATGCCCCAGGGGCTCGTGACCACGAGCTCGTCACGCCCGTCGCCATCGACATCCGCGACCGCGTCGACGTAGTTGTCCGCCGTATTCAGCAGCCAGCCGCCGAACCGCGTCCCATTCGGGGCGAGCCACGGATTGCCCAGAGTGGACCCGGACTTCTCGAGGATGCCCATCCCCCACGGACTGGTCACGAGGATCTCGGCGCGACCGTCGCCGTCGAGATCGCCGAGCCGAGCGAAGCGGTTATCGAGGGTGTTGAGCCGCCAGTTCCCGTACATCGGGCCGTTGGGCGCCATGACCGACGACGTCAGAGCGCCGGACGAGTACGACAGGATGCCGAGGCCCCATGGGCTCGTCACGAGCACGTCGCTGCGCCCATCGCCGTCGAAGTCGGCGAATGCCCAGAAGTGGTTGTCGGCGGTGTTGAGCAGCCACTCCCCCATGCGGGAGCCGTTGCTCACGACAGCCAATGAGGTGAGCGACGCACCCGAGAGCTTGAGGATGCCGATGCCGTTCGTGCTCGTCACGAGGATCTCGGCCCGTCCGTCGCCGTCGACGTCACCGACGGGCCCGAACCGGTCGATCGAGGTGTCGAGACGCCACGACCCGAGCATCGTGCCGTTCGGCACGAGCATGACCTGGTTGAAGGCGCCGCCCCTCAGCTCCATGATGCCCAGACCCCACGGGCTCACCATGAGCCACTCTGCGGCTCCGTCGCCGTCGAAGTCACCTGCAGGGCCGATGCGATTGTCGGCCGTGTTCAGCAGCCATCCCCCGATGCGCGTGCCGTTGCCGGCCAGCGTGATGCCGTTGAAGCCCGACCCGGCCTGCTCGAGCACCCCGATGCCCCAGGGGCTCGTGACGAGGAACTCGGCGCGCCCGTCTCCGTCGACGTCCGCGGCATCCACGAAGACGTTATCGGCCGTGTTCAGGAGCCATCCGCCGAAGCGCGTGCCGTTGGGTTTGAGCGCCGGACTGCCGAGCGCCCCTCCGCTGTACTCGAGGAGTCCGAGGCCCCACGGGCTCCGGATGGGCACCTCCGCCCGGCCGTCGCCGTCGAAGTCGAGATAGGAACCGACCATGGTGGAGCCTCGCTCTCGTGGATCCCGCGCCCCCCGATGCGCGCGCCCACCCCACTGCGCCGCTCCCCGAGACAGCCCGAACATACCCCCGGCGACGACGGCCCACAAGGTGCTCAGGGCGCACGGGATCGGACTGGGCCTGACCGCCGGACGAAGTGGCGCGTCACCGAGAACGCTTCGGCGCAGTAGATGTCGACGCCGGCGTCGCTCACGGCGACGCTGACGTAATCCGGGACGGAGGGCGCCCCGGCCTCTCTCAGAGGTTCTTGCGCGCGTCCGATCGGTCGGCCAGCCGGTCCGCCTCCCGCGCCACGGCCTCCTGCTCAGCCTCGCTCAGCGGCGGAAGGCCGACTTCGTCCGCCGGGATGCCCGCATACGGGTCGGCGCCGGGGAACTCCTGACTGAACGAGCCCGCGACGACGCCCCCGGGGGAGCCTCGTATCCGGTCGCCCAGGCCGGTGCGCGCCATGCGGCAGGCAGCAGGCGCGAGCTGGTCTGAACGGATGCCACGGTCCGCCGGCACCGTGGGACCCGACGAGAGTCACGCGATCAGCCGACCCCGCGCAGCACGCAGTCCGGTGGGCTTGATCTCGACGCTTCCTGCACTGCAGTACGAGCCTGGGCTGTGCACCCCGTGGGCGACTTTGAGCTCCGCTTCGATGTCGTCGCCCATGATCGGGCGCAGCTCTGGCGTGATATTCCAGCGGAAGCCGTCCTGCTCCGGATTGCGGCGCTTCCACTCGTCCAGCCCGAGCGACACGAGCCGCATACGCTGCTCGATGAATGCGACATCCCACGGGCCCTCTTCGATGATCTGCTGCGCAGGGCGGAATTCGTAGTAGATCGTGCGGCGAAGCCTGTTCGCGAGAGTTGCTTCGGACCCGTGCACGAGCATGACGTCGTGCACGAGGACATCCCCCGGATCGAGCTCGGTCTGGATGACGCCCGGCGCATCCCACCCGTACTTCTCCTGGAGGTCGCAGACGTCGACCATCTGCTTCTGCGAACCCGGCGCCACGCGCAATGACCCGGCTCCCCTGCGGCTCTCGTCGAGATAGACGTCGACGTTGAAGATGCGGTGATTGCGGGGGTGCACGGCATCCTGATGCCAGTCGATCGGCGCGCCGTCCCCGGTGTTCTTGAACACGAGGGACTCGTAGGTCGGCACGAAGTCGGGCCCGGCGAGGCTCTCCGCGATTCCGAGCATCTCGGGGCTTCCGAGCAGTTCGAGCGAGGCCGCCTCGCCCTTGTTGTGCACATAGTTGATCCGGAACAGCACGCGGCCGGACGGACGAGTCGCGAAGTTGTAGTCACCCTCTCCATCGGCCTCGCTCCTGAGCGCGTGGCCGTCGGCGATCCACCGCTCTGACGCCTTCTGCAGGCGTTCTAGCAGCTCCGGTCGGATGCGATTGCGGAGGATGACGAACCCGTGCTCGTCGAAGTGAGCGATCTGCTCGGGGGTGAGGTGATGGTCGGCGGCGAGTGTGTCGCCTCGGCGGCGTTCATCGGTTTGCGAGGTGGAAGTCAAAGAGGACATTGATGTTCCTTTCTTGACGCCACGCTAGTGTGGTGCTTCCTGGCATTGTTCCGCGATCGAACCGGGAGATTGTAGATTCTCACCGTGAGTGCGCGACACGAGCCTCAACAGGTCGGAAACTCGTTCGGAT